>JBEKBU010000305.1:0-4479 GCA_050015235.1 Methylomonas sp.
TCGCTGGACAAACTGGCGTAGTTGATAATGTCGAGTTCTTGCGTGGCCGGCGCATTATTCCCGGAACGGATATAGGCTTCGGCGTTTTGCAGATGTTGTAAAGCCTGCGTGCTGGCCAACGCATTGCTGGACGCCGTGGGGGCGGGCGGTTTTTTTGCCTGCCGTTGCGGTGAAGTTTGCTGGCCGGCTTCGGGTTTAACCGCCTCGTTACTACAGCCGATTAAGGTCAGTAGACAGAAAAACCGGCAAATTAACCAGCGCCGGGGCATAATAAAAACATTTCTTGAAGCAGTCATTGCAGCAGAGGACATGAACATAAATGAGTGGGAAATTATACGTGGTTGCAACCCCAATAGGTAATTTGGCCGATTTTAGCTTCAGAGCCGTGGAGACGCTTAAACAAGTGGATCTGATCGCCGCCGAAGATACCCGCCATATTTTAACGCTGTTGCAGCATTATGGTATCAGTAAACCCCTGCTTTCGCTGCATCAACATAATGAGGAGCATGCCGCGCCGGGATTAGTTGAAAAAATCCGGCAAGGCATGTCGATAGCGCTAGTTTCCGACGCCGGCACGCCGTTGCTGAGCGATCCCGGCCTGCCGCTGGTTAAGCTGTGCCGGCGGGAGGGCGTAACCGTATCGCCGATCCCCGGCCCCTGCGCGCTGACCGCCGCGCTGTCGGCTGCCGGTATGCCGGTATCCCGCTTTAGTTTCGAAGGTTTTTTACCCCGAACTTCGGCGGCGCGGCTAGCGTTTTTTAAAGCCAAGCTCGGCGACGCGTCCACCTGGGTATTTTACGAAGCCAGCCACCGCATAGAAGCGGCGTTGACGGATTTGGCGGCGGTATTTCCGGCCGATCATCCGCTAGCCCTAGCCAGGGAAATCACTAAGTTGCACGAGACCATCGTGCAGGATAGCTTGATAAAAGTTGCCGCACAGGTTAAAAATGACGAGAATATGCGCAAAGGCGAATTCGTGGTTATCGTCGGCGGTATGCCGGTCAAATCCGAACAGCAAGCCGTCAGCGACGAACAGCGCCGCATTTTATCCATTTTGCTGAAAGAATGCTCCATTAAAACCGCGGTAGCGTTGGCGGTGGAAATTACCGGGCAAAAGAAAAAGTTATTGTATCAGTTGGCATTAAAAATTCACGAACAGCCGGAAGAACCTGCCTCACCCGGCGTCAAACTCTAAACCGGCGCCTGCTGGCGGCGGTTTTGTTCGATTTTTGCTAAGTAACTACAATAAAAAACTATTGCAAAGGTTTTGATTTTCTGTATTATTTCTCTTTTTAATTAGCCCTTAACCGAGGATGAAAAACGATGCGGAAAACAAACCGTTTCATTTATAACACCGCAATTATCTGCCCCGTTTTGCTGGTCGCCGCCTGTAGCTCCCAGCCTACTCCCCCGCCGGCGCCGGCGCCCGCGCCTCTACCGAAAGTTTTTTCCGGCGAGCAAATGATGCGCGATAGCCAGGGCATTGCGCAATTAGGCAGCCGCTGGCAGGAGGGGAAACAAAAAGTTGACAAAGGCCAGGCTTTACAGCGTCAAGGTCAGGCGCAAATCGATGAAGGCCAGTCTCTGGTCGACGAAGGCCAAAAAATCATGCGGGAAAGCGAAGAAGGCTACAAATCGCTTAAACAGTAAGTTTTTGCCGGTATATGCTGATGGGACGGTTTTTCGTGAACCCCATCAGCCGTTACGATGGGTTTTCCGAACAAAGCTTGGTTTCAAGCCGCGAGCTGATGTGGATTACTATTCCTCATTATACAATTCCATAATATATTGTATTTCCTCATCCGTTAAATTACTACTAGGTTGAGTCGAGTTGCTCCGTTTGGAAAACAGCGCGCTCCGCACAGCGGCTGGGTCTCTGGACTGGTTGCGGCGGTCTAATTGGCGGCGGTCGAAATTGCCGTCCGACTTCCGTCTGTCCTGCTTAGGCCAGAGCACAAAATTCTCTTGCATCACGGCTATCCATTCCGGTGAATTGAACGGATAAGGGTTTGTCCGCCTTTCGTGTAGACGGCGGTCGGAAGGAGGTCTATGATCAGACTCGGATTTTTCCATGTAACATAATTTGGTAGCCGGTAAGAAAATATTAAATATCCGTCCTCGTAGGCTGGGTAGAGGCGCAAGCCGAAACCCAGCAATTTTGCGGAGTTCTAATACACATTATCCTAAAAGTCAAGTATTAGAATATCCTCTTGTTTGTTTATTGCCATTAATTAAAGTCATTAGCTATTCACAATTTCGAAACCGGCAAGCCTGGCGGAGGACGCCGTGAATACGTCCATGTAGGCTTTAGCCCGGCATCCATGCCGAGCAAACCTCCGCCAGGCTTGCCGGTTCCGAAATCTGGGGCTTTGGCCTCAATGGCCGGCTTAAAATGCTCTTTATAGGGTAGGCATGTAATGCCCACGCGGATTGGCGGCGCCTATCCTCTCTCAATGAATAATTATAAGGAGCAAATATTTTGTCCGGAGTCATTACAAACGAATTATCCGCCATTTCCGGAAATTTTAAATTGTACCAAAGGTCAGCTAGCTGCGCGTTTAATAATCATGTCTTGTACCGCCGCCCGTAATTTATCGATGGCGGCTCGGCGGTAAGCCCATTGCGGCTCGGCGGGCGGGGAGGGGATGATCATGGTGGCGTTCGCCTCGAATAACAACACCTCTTGATTTTCATTCAATGCGAAATCGGCGCCGGCGTAGTCCAGACCCAATGTTTGGCCGATATTCTCCAGCGCCGCCAGCGCTTTATTGCCCAACACCGCCGGCATATCTTCCAGAAAAGCCCGCTCTAGCGCTTGGGCGGCGGGCTGGATTTCCATGTCGGCGCTAAAATAATGAACTTTCCACTGCATGGAGACGGCCATATGCAGCGGATAAAGCCGGCCGTCCACATACATGACGCGGTATTTCAGGTAGTCGCCATCCGGATTACGCGCATTTAATTTGTCCATGACTAGCAAAGCATCGCCGGGCAAGGCGGCCGTAACCCGATGTAAAGCGCTAATCGATTCTGCGCATAGAAAATGCTGGCCGGTGTGATAGCCGGGGCTGCGCAGCAAGAGCGGGAAACTCAGCCCGTGCTGGGCGAGGATTTGCGCCGCGTTTGCGCTTAATAAACCGTCCTTGCCCAGCAGCCGGGTGCGGGCGGTAATGACGCCCGGCAATCGTCCCAAGCGTTCGGCGTTTTCCAGCCGTCCGGTGGGTTGGACTAATCGCGGCGGGTTGATGACTGGCTTATCGGTTCCCACCAGGAAGGCTTCCGCCGCCCGCAAGCCAGCCGTGCACAAATCGGCGTCGCCCATCGCGTTAATCGCCAGTTGATGCCTAGGCAGCGGCGCTTTGTGGTCGAAATATTCGGCAAATAGCAGCGTGGCGTCGAAAATTTGCGCGTCCAGCAAATGTTTAAAGGCGATATTGCCGCCCAGCGCCGAACATAATATCAGTAACGGCGTCGCCGGCTTTGCGCCGCGCTGCGGCCAATGCATCAAGGCCTGACCCTTGAATCCATGCTCGCGATGCTGTTGGGCGTTATCCGTGTCGCCCAAGGCGTGTAGTACATAAGACAAGCCTTGATGCGCCTCGGCCAAATCCGGCGCTTGCGCCAACGCGGCCTGGAAATGCCGTTTGGCCGCCGCGTAGTCCGTTTCCGACAGCAGTATATTCGCCAGATTGACATGGCCCATCACGCAATCGGGATAACATTGCACGGCCTGGCTGTACAAGGTGCGGGCCGCGCTACGGTAGCCGGTATTTAACAGCAGATTGCCGAAGTCGATCAATGCGCCTAAATGGTTGGGTTGCTGCTGTAAAACCGCCAAAAAATCGGCTTGCCCTTCGTCATTGCGCCCCAGTTGCGCCAGCGTAACGGCGCGGTGATAACGCTGTTCGATGCTGTCCGGCGTTGCCGCCAGCAGAACATTCAATTTCGCCAGCGTTAGTTCGTTATCCAGTTTTTGCAGCGCGATCAACGCCTGTAATTCGTCTTGGTTGGGTTGGCAATGGGCGGACAAAGCCTGTAACTTGCTCATGGCTTGGGCGTGCGCTTTTGTTAACCCGTTGTTGTCAGCTTGCGCCGCCGCGCCTTGGTCGCTGGTTAATAGATCGGTTTGCCGGTTTAATTGCGCTATCAGTGCGTGGGTTAGCGCCACGGCGGTTTCGATAACGGCGGGCAGGGATGCGGTTTGGTTAGGCATGAAATTGGGCGTGTGGAAACCCTATAAGCATAGTCTATGAATTCGAGTAAGATCAAGCCAATGGGATCATATCGTTCCAGACACCATGATGACCGTGGCGGCAAATTGACCGTATTATTCATCATGCCACCATTATTGAAATAGATGGTATTAACCGGCATAAAAAAGCCCAATCGTAAATGATTGGGCTTTAGGTATTAAAAGCTTGGCGATGACCTACTTTCACATGGCAACCTGCCACACTATCATCGGCGCTAAACGGTTTC
>JBEKBU010000306.1:0-4478 GCA_050015235.1 Methylomonas sp.
TATTCCAAAAAAGCTTATGGTTAATCGTCACCGCTGGCCTTTAATAACTGAATCTAAGCTACAAATGGATGTAATGACGCGAATAGCTGGCGCATATATGGGAAGTGGTAAGACTAAAGGGGGAACTTATAATTGGCCTTATAAACATTTAAGTGATGCGCATCTCGAAGTTACGCCAAGAAGTTTTATCAAACTTTTTGTCGAAGCAGCAAAGTTCAGACAACCTCCCGAAAATCAAGTGATTTCAGCAGAAGGTATACGCCATGGCCTGCGCGAAGCTTCAAAGGTTCGCGTCGATCAGTTGGGAATTGAATACAAATGGATTAAACGGGCGCTAGCGCCGTTGGCAGGTTTGAATATTCCTTGCACCAAGGAAGCTCTGTATGAAAGATGGAAAGAAACAAACACAATTAAATTGATCTTAGAAGCCTCTTCAGATTTAGATACTGGTTTTTTACCACCTTTCCCTCCAAATACTCGCAAAAATAAAATGGAATTACTGGCGACTGCAATGGCGCAAATTGGGCTATTCTCAGAACGGCCTGATGGTCGTATTGATATACCAGATCTTTTCCGTGTCGCCGCTCAGATGTTAAAAAAAGGTGGAACACCTCCAGTACAACGATGATGAAGTGAGTATATGATGTTGAAAAGTTACGCAGCAATTTACGATAATGGCCGTATCCACTGGCTGGGCGAAGTGCCACTATTTAAAAGGGTACGTGTAGTATTGGTTGCCGATGACAAAGAATTAGAGGAAACACTGGACGCAAACCCGGCACAACCCAACGGCAGCGTATTGGTGGGTATTTTAAGGGCCACACCGCCGGAAATATTGACCAGTATCGCCGAAAAATTCCCTGATCCGGTGGCTTGGCAGCGGGAACAGAGGCTAGACCGGCCCCTCTAAATCAACCCATGCTCTGAAAACGAAAACGGCGTCCCGTCGCCGACGATAAAATGATCCAGCACCCGGATATCGAACAAGCCCAGGGCTTGCTTGAGTTTATCGGTAATCTGCTTGTCGGCCTGGCTGGGTTCGTTGATCCCGGACGGGTGGTTATGGGCAAAAATGACAGCGGCGGCGTGATGAAACAGCGCCCGTTTCGCGACCTCCCTCGGATAAACGCTGGCGCCGTCTATGGTGCCCCGGAACAGTTCTTCCCAGACGATAACCCGGTGTTGATTATCCAGAAACAAACAGCCGAACACTTCGTAACTGAGGCCGCGCAATTGGTCGCTGAAATAAGCGCGGGTGATGTCCGGGCTGGTCAGAGCATTGCCGCGCTGCATAATTTCCTGAAAATGGCGGCGCGCCATTTCCAGTACCGCTTGCAGTTGCACGTATTTGGCCGGGCCTAGCCCCAGGCTTTGGCAAAACCTATCCTGCTCGGCATTCAGCAGCGCCTGCAAGGAGCCGAATTCGGCCAATAAATCGCGGGCCAGATCGACGGCGGATTTTCCGGACACGCCGACGCGTAAAAAAATCGCCAACAGTTCGGCATCGGTAAGCGCGTTGGCGCCGCGCTGCAATAATTTCTCGCGGGGACGCTCGTCAGCCGGCCAATCCTTGATGCTCACAAGTAACTCCGTAGGGGGGTGATAATTAAAATTAAAAGAATTGTACCGGGTTTGCCCTAATTTTTGCCATAATTTATGTTTAATTCCAGTTGCGAGTACGGTTATTAATAAAAAAATTCTATTAGGCGTATGCGGCGGCGTCGCGGCGTATAAATCGGCCGAGCTGACGCGCTTGCTGATCAAGCAAGGTTGCCAAGTGCGGGTGGCGATGACCGCGTGCGCCCAACAATTCGTCGGGCCGTTGACCTTTCAGGCGTTGAGCGGCCATCCGGTCTATACGGCGTTAACCGAGGCCGGCCAGGAGCAGGCCATGAATCACATTCATCTGGCGCGCTGGGCCGACCGGTTGCTGATTGCGCCGGCTACGGCCAATATCATCGCCAAACTGGCTCATGGTTTGGCCGACGATTTGTTGACGACGCTGTATCTGGTCGCGGAATGCCCGGTGCTGATCGCCCCGAGCATGAATCAAGCCATGTGGCGCAAACCGGTGGTGCGGGAAAATATCGCCCGCTTGCAACGGCAGGGCGCGCAAATAATAGGCCCGGAGGCCGGCGAACAAGCTTGCGGCGATGTAGGCTGGGGGCGCATGAGCGAACCCGAGGCCATTTGCGAACGGCTGCTGGGCGTTAAGCAACCGGGCGCGCTGGAAAACCTGAAGGTGGTGATTACCGCCGGCCCAACCCGGGAGCCGCTGGATCCGGTGCGCTTTATAAGCAACCGCAGCTCCGGAAAAATGGGCTATGCGCTGGCCAATGCCGCTCTATGCTCTGGCGCGCATGTGACGCTGATTAGCGGCCCGGTGCAATTATCCGCGCCGCCGTCCCCCCGTCTACGGGTAATCGCCGTCGAAACCGCCGAGCAAATGTTGGCCGCCGTTATGCCGCACGCCGTGGATGCGGATATTTTCATCGGCGCCGCCGCGGTCGCCGATTACCGGCCTGAGCGAGCGGCCGCGCATAAACTGAAAAAAAGCGCCGAAATACTGAATATAGCGCTGCAAAAAAACGCCGATATCATCGCGGCGGTGGCGAAGCTGGCCCCTAAACCTTTTACCGTCGGCTTCGCGGCCGAAACGGACGATCTGGAAAACTACGCCCGCGAAAAAATGGCGGCGAAAAATCTGGACATGATCGCCGCTAACCTGGTCGGCGGCGGTGAAGGCGGTTTCGACAGCGATAAAAACGCGCTACGGGTTTTTTGGCCGGGCGGCGAACAAAATCTCGCCCTCACCGATAAACCGCAACTCGCCGGGCAATTGATCGATTTAATCGCCGAACGCCGGAAACTGAAAGACGCGGAATCCGGAGAATGCCGGTAAATTTCCGGCTTGCGGCGGAAAGCTGGGCGCCGGCCATATAAAAACTGTTTCCCGGCCGGCGTCTATGTGATAATGGCAAGGTTAATATTGGTCAATTTGGCAGGCTAAAAAATGGATGAGAACAAGAAAAAGGCGCTAGGCGCCGCTCTGATGCAGATTGAAAAACAATTCGGCAAGGGTTCGGTGATGCGCATGGGCGATGCGGCCGCCCTGCGCGATATAGACGTGGTTTCCACCGGCTCGTTGAGCCTGGATATCGCCTTGGGCTGCGGCGGTTTGCCGCGCGGACGGGTGGTCGAAATTTTCGGCCCGGAATCGTCAGGCAAAACCACGCTGACGCTACAGACGATTGCGCAGATGCAGAAAATCGGCGGCACGGCGGCGTTCGTCGACGCCGAACACGCGCTCGACCCCGAGTACGCCAAAAAAATCGGCGTCAACCTCGACGATTTATTGGTCTCGCAGCCGGATACCGGCGAACAGGCTTTGGAAATAACCGATATGCTGGTGCGTTCCGGCGCCGTCGATATAGTCGTCATCGATTCGGTGGCGGCGTTAACGCCGAAAGCCGAAATCGAAGGCGAAATGGGCGATTCGCACATGGGCTTGCAGGCGCGGCTGATGTCGCAAGCCTTGCGTAAATTAACCGCTAATATCAAGCGCTCCAATACGCTGGTGATTTTTATCAACCAGTTGCGCATGAAAATCGGCGTGATGTTCGGCAATCCGGAAACCACCACCGGCGGCAACGCTTTAAAGTTTTACGCCTCGGTACGCCTGGATATCCGCCGCATCGGCTCCATCAAAAAAGGCGATGAAGTAATCGGCAACGAAACGCGCGTGAAAGTGGTGAAAAACAAAGTCGCGCCGCCGTTCAAGCAAGCCGATTTTGAAATATTGTACGGCGAAGGCGTTTCGTTCCTGGGCGAACTGGTCGATTTGGGCGTTGAATTCGGTTTTGTGCAAAAATCGGGCTCCTGGTACAGTTATAACAACGAGAAAATCGGCCAAGGCAAGGATAACGCCAAACAATTTTTAAAAGAGAATCCGGATAAAGCCAACGAGTTAGAGAAGGCCATCCGTGAAAAAGCCTTTGCCGACCGTCACAAAGCACAGCCAATAATAGCTGGTGATGACATCGAATTCGCGGACGGCGATTGAGCCTGACCGGCAAATTGCCTATATATGCTTGCGTTTACTGGCCAGACGCGAACATAGCCGGCGGGAATTATTGAATAAACTGGAGTTGCGCGGCTTTCAACAGCGGGAAATCGATCCGGTGCTGGACGAAATGGCGGCCCGGAATTGGCAGGACGACCAGCGTTTCGCGGCGAGTTTCGTCAGGCAGCGTATCGAAAACGGCTATGGCCCGTTGCGCATCCAGTATGAATTGCGGCAACGGGGCGTCGACGGCTTCGACGCGCGGGCCTTGGCCGAGGAATACGCAGGCGGCTGGCCAGATTTATTATTGAATGTGTACCGGAACAAATACCCGGATACATTGGAGCTAAGCCGGGCCGAGTGGGCCAAGCGCAGCCGCTTTTTGTTTCAACGCGGCTTTAGTCAGGAAATGATT
>JBEKBU010000307.1:0-4398 GCA_050015235.1 Methylomonas sp.
TCTGTAACGATCCGCTATTGTTTCCTGAAAGCCACGATGTGGCGGTGATCTTGCCTGAATTGCTGAAAGCCTATAGCCAATTGCAAGGCGGGATAATTTCCGCTACCATCGAACGCGAATTGCAGGCCAGATTTCGCTTTACAAGTTGGCCGTCTTTGGTGTTTTTGCGGAAAGGCGAATATTTAGGCGTCATCACCGGCATCCGCGACTGGCCGGGCTACAGGCGGGAAACGGCCGGGATACTGGCCGCCCTGCCCGGCCAGCCGCCGGGCTTCGATTTGGATAAAGTCTGCGGAGCCGCGCATTGAACGTTTTAGCTTTATTAATCCGATTCCAAACCAGGCGGCCGTCCTTATGACCTCAATCGTTCTCCCTATTATCGGGCAAGGCAGCCAGCCCGCCGAAGCAGACGGCGCCGAACTGGCGTATTTGCCGATGCCCGAGGAAATGGCGACCTATCGCATGCCGCAAGTTACAACCGACTTAAACGGAGCGGATTTATTCCCGGCGAAAGCCGTATTGAGGCAATTACAAACGGATTTGGCGGCTTTCCCCGCTGCGTCAAAACCACAAGATCTGACGGTACTGGACGCCGCAAACCGGCAATTTATCGATGAACTGCTGGGCGAAGGCGAAGTAAGCATGATGTGCGCCGCTACGCCCGCAATCCGCATTCAGGAGTCCGTGCTGGCCGGAATATGGCGTCTGCAAAGACTGGATGCGGGAAAACAAATAATATCGGATACGCTGGAAATCGGCGTCATTCCGCAAACCGTTACGCAACTGGCCTTTAACGGCGCGGCCGGCTGTATTGACGCCAATTGGGATGCGCTGCCTCCCGGTATAATGAACGCGCCGCCCTTAGTTGCCGAACTCAACGCTAAAATCGCCCACTATCGGCCGGGCGACGAGGCGTATAGCATTAACTTGAGTTTGCTGCCGCAGACGGAACAGGATCTGCTGTTTTTAGAGCAGCGCTTGGGTAAAGGGGTTATCGAAATTCTGTCCCGAGGTTACGGCAACTGCCGGATTAGCGCCACCAATACCCGATACGTCTGGTGGGTGCGGTATTTCAATTCTCAAGACATCCTGATTCTCAATACGCTGGAAGTCAGTAGCGTACCGAATGTGGCCTGCGCTTCGCCGGAAGACATCGCCGACAGCCGCCAACGCTTGGGGGAAATCATGAAGATTTATTCGTGAACAGCTCTTTTTTTGCCGGCGCATTTGGCGGCGATATGTCCGGATTAGCGCCCGACGCCCGCCTGGAGTGTAAAATCTGCTGGTATGTTTATGACTCGGCCTTGGGCGATGACGTCTGGCAAATCCAACCCGGCACGGCTTTCGGACAATTGCCGGACTACTGGACTTGCCCGAACTGCGGCGCTCCGAAACAGGATTTTTTATTGTTGAACGACTAAACATGCCGCGGCTAAATAGAGAACAGCTTACCGGTACGCTGGAAACAGTGTTTAACCAGATATTGGAGCAACGCATGCAGGGTTTGCCGGTGCTTAATCCGGCCCTGTCGGTACAAGCGGTCGGTTTCCATCGGTTCATGGACGAATGGCTGGGAATATTGATTACGCCCTGGTTCATGAATCTGTTACTGCTGCCGGGACCTGACTACGCCTGGCCAAAACGGAATCCGGGCGCGAAATTCGACAGGATTTTCCCGTATGGCGTTTTTGAATTCACGCAGGCGTACGAGGAGCAACTCGGCGCTTATGCACGGTGTTCATTGTTTTCGCCTATGTTTCAATTTACTTGCCAGGCCGATGCGCTGGCCGCCGCGCAAGCCGCGTTACAAGGTTTATTGACGGGCGAAAAGCCGCGCCCCGTGAGCCGCAGAAATTTGCTGCGCGGCGCCATCGGCAATGGAAACGTTTGAGTGGCGGTAGTTGGCAAGGTCGGTATTGTTTTGCGCCATCGCGGCGGCCGGAGTTACAAGGCCGAAATCGTATCGGAGCGCCCCAAGGCGGATCGGGTATTGCAAAACAAAACCCCTGAACAAGCGCTTGCCGCCGCGCCCTTGTTGTTTGCAATCTGCGGCAATGCCCAAGCCTACGCCGCGCTGCTAGCCTGCCGCACGGCTTTGGGTATGGCCGCCGAACCCAAGCATGACGCCGCTCGCGAAATGCTCGCGCAAATGGAGATATTACGCGAACATGCCTGGCGCATATTTTTAGACTGGCCGGGTTTTGCCGGTTTGGACGCCGATAAAAAACCGTTGGCGGCATTGTTAACATTCGATAGCCGGTTTAAGCGTTTATTGTTCCGGGACGGCCATGGGTTCGGCCTGGATAGCGTTCTCAACCTCGAAGCCGTGCAACTGGCGAAGTTAATCGACGAATTGGAGCTATTGATAGACGGCGCCATATTCAACGGTGATCTCACAGGTTTCCGCATGATTAGCGACGAATCCGATTTGCGTATATGGTTACAGGAAAACAACAGTTTACCCGCCTGCTTATTGAACGGCATATACCATAGGCAATGGGCCTCCATCGGCCAAAACAATATTGGCTGCTTGCCCGAAATGGACGGAAACGCCTTAAGTAAATACTTGCAACAGCAAGACTTGAACGATTTCTCCCGGCAGCCGCATTGGCAAGGCCGGTGCTTTGAAACCACGGCGCTGAACAGGCAATGCTCGCAGCCTTTAATCATTGATGCGCAAAATCGTTATCAAAATGGCCTTCTAGTCAGGATTTTAGCCCGTTTGCAGGAAGTGAGCCGTATTCCGATGGACTTAAGGCGTTTATTGATAGGGATAAACGATGACGCAATGTTAATAGCGGCGGACGGGGAGCTCGAAGACGGCGTCGGCTTGGGCCTGGTGCAAGCGGCGCGGGGTTTGTTGATTCACCGCGTAGCGCTACGGCAAGGGCGGGTGCAAGATTATTGTATTATCGCGCCCACGGAATGGAATTTTCATCCCGAAGGCGTTGTCGCACAAGGATTGCGATCCCTGCGGGCTAACGATCCTGGGTCGCTGAGGCTACAGGCGAATATGTTGATCAATTCCGTCGATCCCTGTGTACAATACGATTTATTCCTGTCCGACGAGGCGCCGGAAAGCCATGCATGAAATGTCGCTTTGCGAAAGCGTTTTGCAAATATTGGAGCAGCAGGCCGAGGCTCAGCAATACCGCAAGGTGAAAACCGTGTGGCTGGAAATAGGCGCTTTGTCCGGCATCGAGATAGACGCCTTGCGTTTCGGTTTTGATGTGGTGGCGCAAGGCTCGCTGGCGGACGGCGCCCGTCTGGAGATTTTAGTCGCGCCGGGACAAGCCTGGTGCCTGCCGTGCGGCCGCAATGTCGCCGTCCGGCAACGATACGATGAATGCCCGCATTGCGGCAGCCATCAATTACAAGTGAACGGAGGCGATCAAATGCGAATCAAAGAGTTGGAGGTAGAATAATGTGCGGAGTATGCGGTTGCGGCGAGGGCCATGGCCACTCGCATGAACATGAACATGAACATGCCCATGAAAGCCATCATCACGGCCATGGCCACGATCATGAACACAGCCATGAGGCGGAGCATGCCCATGCGCCGGGAATCGGCCAGGCGCGCATGGTGCAAATCGAACAGGACATACTGGCGAAAAACAATCGCTACGCCGCCGAAAACCGCCGCTATTTTGCCGATAAAGGCGTACTGGCGTTGAATCTGGTTTCCAGCCCCGGTTCAGGCAAGACGACGTTGCTGACGGAAACGATTACCCGCTTGAAAGCAGAAATAGCCATTGCGGTGATCGAAGGCGACCAGCAGACTACCCGCGACGCTGAACGCATCCGCGCTACCGGCGCGCCGGCATTGCAAATCAATACCGGCAAAGGCTGCCATCTTGACGCCCACCGGGTGGGCCATGCCGTGGAAAGCCTGCAACCACAGGATCACAGCCTTTTATTCATCGAAAACGTCGGCAATCTGGTTTGCCCTTCCGCCTTTGATTTGGGGGAAGCGCATAAAGTGGTTATTCTGTCGGTCACCGAAGGCGAGGACAAACCGATTAAATATCCCGACATGTTTCATGCCGCCGATTTAATGATACTCAACAAAATCGATTTGTTGCCGCATCTGGATTTCGACAGCGGTTTATGCATACAGTACGCGAAACAGGTTAATCCGCGTATTAAAGTGTTGTCCTTGTCGGCCAAGACCGGCGAGGGTATGGAGAATTGGCTGCGCTGGTTAAAGGCGGAATTGGAACTGCTAAGGATAAACTACGTCTGATGTCGATGTAGAGTAAAATAATTATTTATACGCCTACTCAGGATTTGGTCAGCTACCCGGCGGTTGGCGCTGGAGTCCCTGCCGGAGGCCGGGCGAAAGCTACAGGGATGTATTCACAGCGTCCTCCGCTGGGCGCTCCGGCGTCAAAAGCCGGG
>JBEKBU010000308.1:0-4326 GCA_050015235.1 Methylomonas sp.
TTTGCTGTTAAAAAAATACGGTTGGCTGATTATTGTCGTGCAGCGCTATATGTATGGGTTTCGCACCATCATTCCCATGTCGATCGGCATCAGCAATTATTCGGCAAAAAAATTCGCCGCGATCAACCTCGTTAGCGCCTGGCTTTGGGCCGCGATCGTCATAACGCCCGCTTATATTTATGGAAAAGAAATATTAAGCTTATTAACTTACGCCAAGCAGCATTGGTATTTTGCGTTGCCTGTAGCGGCGGGAATAGTGTATGGAGTTCATGCTTATTTCCAAGGAATGGAACAGTATTTTTTACAGAAACGGAAAAACCGTTAGCATTTTTATTCCGCTCTCAGACGATAGTAGCAAATAGTCTGCCTGCTCCGGCGGTGATGGCCATGGCTATGGCGCCCCAGAAAATCACCCGCCATGCCCCTCTCAGTATGCCGGCGTTGCCTATTTGCGCGGCGACGGCGCCTAATATCCCCAGGAATGCCAGAGTCGATCCTGTCAGCCAGGGAAGCAAGGTTGGGACGGGCGCAACGGCGGTAACGGCCAGCGGCAAGGCGGCGCCGATGGCGAAACTGGCGGCGGATGCCAAGGCGGCCTGAAGCGGACGGGCTTTTAGGGCGCTGGAGATGCCGAGTTCATCGCGGGCGTGAGCGCCCAGCGCGTCGTGTTTCATTAATTGTCTGGCTACTTGGTTGGCCAACTTGCGCGTGATTCCGCGATTGACATAAATATTGACCAGCTCACGCAGTTCCGCGGCTGGATTGTTCTGGAGTTCAAGATGCTCCTTGAGCAAGTCGGCGCTTTCGATGTCCGCTTGCGAAGAAACCGAGACATATTCGCCGGCGGCCATGGACATGGCGCCTGCCGCTAATCCCGCGACGCCCGTCATCAGAAGATGCTCTTGACCGGCCGCCGAAACGCCGACCAGCAGGCTGGCGGTCGAAATTATACCGTCGTTGGCCCCGAGCACGACGGCGCGGAGCCAGCCGCTGCGGTTAATGCGGTGCGTTTCGGATTTATGGTGTATTGTTGTCATGCTTATTTTCCGCTTTCGGAGCCGGGTTTTCGGTATTCCAGCCGCCACCCAGGGCTATAAACAGCGCCACGCTATCCTGGAAGCGTTGCGCTAAAATTTGTAAATAAGCGATCCTGGCCTGTCGATACTGGCTGTTTACCGTCAGCACCTGCAAATAATTTACAAGTCCGGCCTGATAATTGGCGTCGATCGGCCCCAAGGATTCGCCGCCGGCATGCGGCGACTCCAGTCGCGCGGTTAGGGTTTCGGCGTCGCGCTCCAGCGCCTTGAGGTTGTCGGCAACCTGCTGGAAGGCGCCAACGAAGGCGGCGCATCGTTCGGCGTCCGCGCCTCGCAACCCTCCGCCAGGCTTGCCGGCTCCAAAATCTGGGTTGTTGGCGTTAATTGGCCGATCTTAACCTGTCAATGTCTGAACAAGTTGAAACTCATTTTCTTGATTATCGGTTTGAATCAAGACTTTTACGGTTTAATATACTGAAATTTGAGCAGTTAAATCAATTTTTGGGTATTTTAACAAAAATTAAATACAAGACGCCTTACATAGCTATAGGGCTTAACACCTAATGACTAAACATGCTTTTCCGGTTCGCATCGTCGAACATTTTAATCCTGAAAACTTCACTAGCCGTGGCCGCCGCGGCGCGGGCGTTATTGTCGCCGGCGGGTTTTACCGAGTCGGCGAGGATGTTGAACTGATAGTAACGGAAGGCTCCGATAGCCGCGTTTCCAGCACTGCGAAACACTGCGAGAACAGCGTAAAACAGCTGTTTTCGCGTTTGCGCGGCGGCCCTATATTATCGGAAATATTGGAAAAATTAGCCAAAGGCGAGCTGAGCGTCGAGTTTGTGGAGGGCGATGCGTTTTTGCTGAGCTTGAATGACGAGACCGGCGTTCTGTCAGTCGCTTGCGATCTAAGCTTGGCGCCGGATTCAGCCGAAGCGCGGGCTTTCGAACTACTGCTGTTATTAGGCCATTTCCAGCTTTTTTTATGTTGGCTGGGCCGGACGCAACGTCAGGCGCTAGGCAATACCCTGGATATTTATGCAACGTTTACGCAACAAGAACGCGATGCTCTGCATGAAATACTGGATGGCCGGGAACTGGATAGCGGTAACTTGTTTGCGTTGTTCCTCGGCAAAGCCGCGCTTAACGCCGAGGAAAACGACGGCGACGCGCTCTGGCGGGATCAGCGGATAACCTGGCTGCTGGGCCAGGATAGGCTGGATTTGCCTTATCAACGCCAGGCGGCGCTCGATATTCTCGGCGGCGACGGCAACGCCGACGAGCGGCGTTTTCGCCTCTACCGGTTGCTGCGCGGCTATGACAGGAATCTGGAGCAAAGCAATATCGAACGCATCGCCGCCGAAGTGCGCGAGGCGCGGCAACAATTGATTTTCGGCCGCATGAGCCGCGCCTTTCACAATCAGGCCATGCTGTTTGCGAACGCGGTCTTGCTGCAACCGGCGGCCAGCTGGCGCGAATTAGCCGTGGAGCTGGCGGCGTTGACGAAAACGGCGCCGGCTATACAACCTTCAGCCATGAGTTTGGCGCAGTTGCTGAACAGCGGCCGGGAAATACCTCTCACGCAGCTGGAAGGCGCATGCGAGCGCTTCGAACAGGCGGTGATCGATGCGCAAAAACAAGCCTTGACCGATGCGCTGTTCGCATCCCGTTTGCGAGTTGAAAACCATAACGATACGCTGCTCGAACCTTATCAACCGCCGTCCGCGCGGCCAGAAATAATAGCGATGGCCGAACAAGGGTTACGGCTGGTGGAGCGCATACGCCAGGACATCCTGAGCGGGGTTAAACGTTACGCCGCCTATGTGGTCATTAGCCAGCGGCCTTCGCCGACCGGCTCGCATCTGCTCGCCAAAATCAACGAATTCGAGGATCCGTACGCCGGCAAGGCCGAGAACTTGCGCAAACTGATCCGGCTGGCCGGCGATCGCGTCTATAGCAGTCCGGATTACGCCTGGCTTGAGGTCGCCGATCACTGGATCGAGGCCATTCCGTTGTTCATCAAGGAAGAAGTGCTGGTGCGCGACGGCCGGGAAAGCACGCGCACGGTGATCGATATCTCCGGCATGGAAGTCTCATTCCGGGAAGAGATGGCGGACTTTTGGGCGAAAAATCTCAGCCGTGTTTTGCAGAGTGAGCTGCTCTATCTCGCCCACCGGTTTTTCAGCAAAGGGAAAGCCGTCAACATTAGTGACGAAACCAAAGTCGGTGAGTCAGATGTGTCGGAAATCGCCGCTTTGGGCGTCTTGTTCAGCGAAATTTACCGCCGCCGGCTAACTTGCGTGCAAAAACTGATCGAAGCCGACGCGCTGCAACCGCTGGAGGCCATGGAGCGTATCCTTTTGGACAGCGCCATGTTGCGCGAGGCGGAAGAACGGCGGCAACGGCTCGGCGGCTGGATGGAAGCGGTACGCCAAGTACTGGAAGCGGACGGCTACGGCAAAAACTTCGAACTGGAAATGTCCGGCCGGCAAGCGCAGGTTTTCCAGCCCAAGCGCGCGTTGCCGACGTTGCATGTGCTGACCACGCAGTCGGCCGGCATGACGGAAGGTTACATCCGTACCTGGCTGGAAGAATCCATGGCGCTGTTCAACATAGTGGAAGATCTGGGCTGGCATGAAAAAGTCGCGGAGCGGGAGAGCTTTTTCAACACGCGCATTCTGAGTCTGGGCGAAAAAGTCATACGCGAGCTGGGCGTCTGGATTGAAGTCGAGGCCTTGTGCGCCGACGAGCAGATCGGCGCATCCGCCGCCATTCTCCGGCTGATCAACCGTAACCGCCGGATCCAGGAAAACTTGTCGTGTCTTGGCGCGCTGATCGAGTGGGAGGAAACGCAACAGGGGCGCCGGGCGGCGGGGGATTGCGGCGAACCGCGTGCCGTAGCCGATTATCTGCACGCCCATGCCGAAGCCTTGCGGAAATCCGCGTTGCTTGAGGTCGCGGCGCGGCAACGGCGTAACCCGGAAAACGCCGACGGCGAAGCCGTACAGCGCCCGATTCAGGAAGACGAATATTATCGCCAGGACTTGCAGGCCTTTACCGTGTCGATAGCCCGCCGCCGGGTATTGGAGGAGCTGAACGTCCGGCATCCGCAAGCGCATATGCGCGAGGCCAGTGAAAACTATCTACGCCGCTTTCAGCAATTGCGCAAAACCACGGCGCGTAAGCAGATTATCGCCGAGCACGGCTTGCAGCATTTAACGTTGCATCCCTATTACTATTACCGGGCGAGCGGCGGCGGCAAACGCTACCATCTGATTTACACGCC
>JBEKBU010000309.1:0-4244 GCA_050015235.1 Methylomonas sp.
GCCGATAGTTTCAGGCAATTGGGGCGTAATCCGACCGACGTGGAGCTGATGATGTTCGCCCAGGCCAATTCCGAGCATTGCCGGCATAAAATTTTTAACGCCGCCTGGACGATAGACGGCGAGCCGCAAGCTAAATCGCTGTTCGCCATGATACGCCATACCCATGACCAAAATCCCCACCAAATTTTATCCGCTTATAGCGATAACGCCGCGGTGGTGGCCGGGCCAACGGCGCAAGTATTTATTCGCGACGCCATTACGCATGAATACCGTTTTGTCGAAGAACATGCGCATCTTGTCATGAAAGTGGAAACCCATAATCACCCGACCGCGATTTCGCCGCATCCGGGCGCGGCGACCGGCGCCGGCGGAGAGATCCGCGACGAAGGCGCCACAGGCAGAGGTTCGGCCACTAAAGCCGGTTTGAGCGGTTTTAGCGTGTCGCATTTGAAAATTCCGGATTTTCCGCAGCCTTGGGAAACGGACAACGGCAAACCGGAGCGCATCGCCTCGGCGCTGGAGATCATGCTGGCGGGACCTATAGGCAGCGCGGCGTTCAATAATGAATTCGGCCGTCCTAATTTAGCCGGTTATTTCCGCAGTTTCGAACAGCCGGCCGAAACGGCTAACCGCTACCACGGCTACCACAAGCCGGTCATGATAGCCGGCGGCATGGGCAATATCCGGCCGATGCTGGTTAATAAGGAGGTTATCCCCGATGGGGCTTTAATCGTAGTGTTGGGCGGGCCGGCCATGCTGATCGGCTTGGGCGGGGGCGCCGCTTCATCGCAAACTTCCGGCGCCAGTAGCGAAGAACTGGATTTTGCTTCGGTGCAAAGGGAAAATCCGGAAATGCAGCGCCGCTGTCAGGAAGTGATTAATCACTGCAATTCCTTGGGCGAGGATACGCCGATTATTTCCATCCATGACGTCGGCGCCGGCGGCCTGTCCAACGCGATGCCGGAAATCATTCATGACAGCCGGCGCGGCGGCCGCTTTGAATTGCGCCAGGCGCCCAACGCCGATAAAGGCATGTCGCCCATGCAAATCTGGTGCAACGAGGCCCAGGAGCGTTATGTGCTGGCTATAAAGCCCGAAGCGCTGGATTTATTCGAGTCGTTTTGCAAGCGCGAGCATTGTTTGTACGCCGTGCTGGGTACGGCCACCAGCGCCGAACAGTTAACGCTGACCGACGCCTGGCTGGGCGGAAAGCCGGTTGATCTGCCGATGCAGATTTTATTCGGGAAACCGCCGAAAATGCAGCGCGATGTACAACGGCTGGCTAAGCAACCGCCGGTCTTGCAGCTGGCGGAAGCCGGGTTGGCGGAGGCCGTCCGCCGTGTTTTGGCGTTTCCGGCGGTCGCGGACAAAAGCTTTTTAATTCATATCGGCGACCGTTCCGTGACCGGGCTAGTGGCGCGCGATCAAATGGCAGGCCCCTGGCAGGTTCCGGTGGCCGACGCCGCCGTTACGGCTTCCGGATTTTACGCCTATTGCGGCGAAGCCATGGCGATGGGCGAACGCAGTCCGCTGGCGCTGATTAACGCGCCCGCTTCCGGACGCATGGCGATAGGCGAAGCGCTGACCAACATCGCCGCCGCCTTTATCGGCGAACTTAACGACGTTAAACTTTCCGCCAACTGGATGGCGGCCGCCGGCAGCCCCGGTGAGGATGCGGCATTGTTCGATACGGTGCGGGCTGTCGGTATGGAATTATGCCCGGCCTTGGGCGTCGCCATTCCGGTCGGCAAGGATTCGCTGTCGATGCGGACGGTGTGGCGGGAAGGCGGCGCGGAAAAAATCATGACATCGCCTCTGACTCTGATTATCAGCGCTTTTGCGCCGGTCGCCGATATACGTAAAACCTTGACGCCGCAATTACAAGATGCCGACAGCTTGCTACTGCTGATCGATCTGGGGCAAGGTAAAAACCGTTTGGGCGGCTCGGTGCTGGCGCAAGCCTACAATCAGCTCGGCGAGCTAGCGCCGGATCTGGACGACGCCGATTTATTCAGGCGTTATTTCGCCGCGATACAGAGTTTGAACGCGCAAGGCCTGTTGCTGGCGTATCACGACCGCTCCGACGGCGGCTTGCTGGCGACGCTGGCGGAAATGACGTTCGCCGGGCGTAAAGGCGTCGATGTGGAGTTGGGTCTGCTCGGAACGGACGATCTGGCGGTTTTATTCAATGAAGAATTGGGCGCGGTGCTGCAAATCGGCGCGGAGCGGCTGCAACAGGCGTTGACAGTGCTGGCCGAGGCCGGTCTGGCGCATTGCAGCCATGTCGTCGGCAAAGTTAGGGCCGACCGGCAATTCAATATTTTCAGCCGGGGACAGCCGATTTACCGATCCAGCCGCGCCGAATTGCAGCAAATCTGGTCGGAACTCAGTTACCGCATGCAGGCCATGCGCGACAATCCGGACTGCGCCCGCCAGCAGTTTGAAAATATTGCCGATGACGACGATCCGGGATTGTCGGCGAGCTTAAGTTTCGATGTAAACGAAAATATCGCTGCCCGATTTGCCCGCCGCCCTAAAGTGGCCATCCTGCGGGAGCAGGGCGTCAACGGCCACGTCGAAATGGCGGCGGCTTTCCATAGGGCCGGTTTTAAGCCGATAGACGTGCATATGACCGATATTATCGCCGGCCGCGCCACGCTGGCCGATTTTACCGGTCTGGCGGCCTGCGGCGGTTTTTCCTACGGTGACGTGCTGGGGGCGGGCGGCGGCTGGGCGAAATCGATACTGTTCAATCCGCGAGCCCGCGCCGAATTCGCGGCGTTTTTCGCCCGTCCGGATACTTTCGGCCTGGGCGTATGCAACGGCTGCCAAATGCTGTCCGGCTTGAAAGAGATCATTCCGGGCGCCGGCCATTGGCCGCAATTCAAACGCAACCGTTCGGAACAATTCGAAGCCCGCGTGGCGAGAGTGAAAGTGCTGGACACGGCGTCGATTTTTTTTACCGGCATGGCGGGTTCGATTTTGCCGGTTGTCGTCGCCCACGGCGAAGGCCGCGCCGAGTTTGCCTCGGAAGCGGATATTTCCCTGGCGGCGCTCTGCTATGTCGATAATTACGGCCAACAAACCGAACGTTTTCCCGCCAATCCCAACGGCTCGCCGCTCGGCGTCACCGGCCTGACCAATACCGACGGCCGCTTTACCATCATGATGCCGCACCCGGAACGTTGTTTCCGAACCGTGCAAAATTCCTGGCATCCGGCTGAGTGGGGCGAGGAGGGCGCTTGGCTGCGTATGTTTAGGAATGCGCGGGTTTGGGTTGGGGAGTGATTTCAGGATTTGAGTTGGCCGGGTTTATTACGTATTCCGATATAAACCCGAACAAATTTTGAACGCCGGAGATCGGACATAATAAGCTAATCGAGAATTTTTGTGTATTAACGGCTGCAATACAGAAAATGTAATTCACTTTTTCGCTCTCTTAGCTTGCGGCTTATATTTATCATCAAGTTCCTTCGAGAACAACTCCTTGTCTATGGATGCAATACTTTTTTCATCATCAGCCTTCAGACAATCGTGATAATACTTAATTAGAGCACGGTAGGAATTGACTATTTCCACAACTTGACCTGCATTGTCAGTCTTAACTTCAATGCAAGCTCCGTTTAGCCCTCGCTTGTCAAGGATTGGGAAGACATTCGGTAAGTGAGCATTGAGTAGAGCAGAGGCGAAAGAGGGGCCGAATCCGTCGATACTATTTTCTTTTTCTTTGGTGAGCTTCAGAAAGTTTTCCGCTTCTTCAACAAGATTTTTTATTTCATCATCGTTCAGATCACGAAGTTCTTTGTCGTGATATTTTGTAAGTATATTGTAAAGTTGATCTGAGTATTTCTGCAGCTTATTCTTTAGGTTATCAAAGTCCTCATTAATAGTCGCACTGCCGCCCTTGAAGTTCTTCACATATAGTAGATCAACCAACTCGACCGTGGGTTTTTTTTTTGATTTAGTGATATATATTCTTGATAGTACGGTATGAATTTCTTGCCTTATCCCATTGGTTTGCTGCTCTTTTGTTATCTTTCTTCATCATTTGTCTCATATATTTTCATACTCAGCCCTACACACTTGCCGATAGCTGACCACCTTGGCTTTTGGCGCCGGAGCGCCTAGCAGAGGTTTGACCGGCATGGAGGCCGGGCGAAAGCTACACGGATGTATTCAGAGCGTCCTCTGCTAGGCGCTCCGGCGCCAAATGCCAGGCAGCTGACGCTATCTCAAAATACGCG
>JBEKBU010000310.1:0-4235 GCA_050015235.1 Methylomonas sp.
GATCTTGCCTATTGTGCTCTATAACGGCAAGCGGAACTGGACAGCGCCGCTAGATGTCAATGAGCTGATCGAAGCGGCGCCGGGATTAATGGAAAAGTTTGTACCCAGCGCGCGTTATTATCTGGTGGATGAAAATGTTTACGCGGATAGCGAACTGGCTTCGCTTAAGAATTTAGTGGCCGCCGTATTCCGCCTGGAACATCCCGTTTCGCCGGAGGCGATACAAGAATTAATCGCCAGCTTGCATGCTTGGCTGATCGACCGGCCGGACTTGCGCCGCACCTTTGCGCGCTGGATACGAAAAACTTTGCTGCGCGACCGGAAATACGCTATTTTACTACCGGAAGTTAACGATTTATTGGAGCTAAAAGTTATGCTTGCGGACAAACTCGAAGAATGGGCGCTTGCCTATAAGGCGGAAGGCAAGGCCGAGGGTAAGGCTGAGGGCAAGGCGGAAGGAAAAATCGAAGGAGAAATGCTTGCCTTGCAAAAAGTATTGGCAAAACGTTTTGGCGCTATTCCGCCCCAAATTACCGCCAAAATTGCCAATGCCTCGTTAGCGGATATTGAAAGGTGGATCGATCGGGCGCTCGATGCCCGCAACATTGAGGATATTTTTGTGGAGTAGGGACGTAGGGCGGGTTAGATGCTTGCATCGTAACCCGCCGTAGCCTCAAAGGTATGTAACGATCTTTGATTATGCCTAATTCGATCCGCTGTTGGTTATTCAAGAATGGTTGTCTGGTGTATAACGGCTGGGCGGGTTACGATGCACGCATCTAACCCGCCCTACATATTATCGTTCTTTGAAAGACGTACCGATAGCTGACCACCTTGGCTTTATCCAAATTTATTACTCGGTTCATACGCAGGGCCGGCTGCCAACAGATTCCTGTATCGATAAGTCAAGTAGGTACGTATCTACATTCGCATTGTCATTCTTAGCCAGATTACGCTATTTCTTTAGGTGTTACTAGTTTCTCCGGCTAATTCCAAAACCGTAGCTAATAATCGCGGACTCAAATAAATATCTGACTGCTCAATTTGTTGCAGTAATGGAGCAACCTCATCAACTAAGCCCTTTTCCTTGGCGGCCAACAGAATTCCCAATGAACCAATGATGCTGATCTGATTTATCTTAGCTACCTTGCGGCCGCGTTGATCATCAATCAATAATTTATCGGCTGATATTTGCTTATACAGTAACATTGCTTCCGTCTCGCCAGCATCGGCAAATGCATCTAAAAATACATAGCCCCGTAAGTCAACTTTGCGCACTTTATCCTGTAGAAAGATTCTCAGCGCCTGGGCTTCTTTTTTATTCGGTTGCGTGGTTTCAAGGTAAACAGTTTCGGGTACTATTACCGCGCCAAACAACTTTTCTAATAAATACAAACTATTACAAGCTGATAATGCAATGAGTGCGGAAGAGTCCGCCACCAGAATCATAGGGTGCGGAAGTCAGCCAGTTCTTCAAGCAATTCCTCTTTGCTGATATCAATGACAGCCACTTCATTTTGTTTGCAGGTCGACATGAAATCATAAATATCCATATCAGCGAGCTCAGCCGCCTTTGCAAGCGTAACGCGCGCATTTTTGAACAACCATAGTGAATAACTGATACGAATATCCTTCTCTATTTCAGCAACTGACTGGAAAGCTACAAAATCATTAGGTAGGTCGATAGCGACTTGCATGAAGTTATTCCTTGGTTAAAGATTGCAATTAATTATAACGGAGCAAACAGGAATAGCGAGAGCAAATTCATTGCGAATCAATATACTTTACTTTGGCGAATCTAGGGACGTAGGGCGGGTTAGATGCTTGCATCGTAACCCGCCGTAGCCTCAAAGGTATGTAACGATCTTTGATTATGCCTAATTTGATCCGCTGTTGGTTATTCAAGAATAGTTGTCTGGTGTATAAAGGCTTGGCGGGTTACGATGCAAGCATCTAACCAGCCCTACATATTATCGTACTTTGAATGATGTACCGATAGCTGACCACCTTGGCTTTTGGCGCCGGAGCGCCTGGCGGAGGTTTGACCGGCATGGAGGCCGGGCGAAAGCTACAGGGATGTATACACAGCGTCCTCCGCCAGGCGCTCCGGCGTCAAAAGCCGGATAACCGGCGCTAACCTTAAAATTCGCCTAATAGTTACAACTATTGCCGGTTAATTAATTCGAATGTCTGTTTTCTTAACGACTATCCAAGCGTAAAATAGGCATTTGGAAAAAGTTATTGCCGTGACTGATACCCTGACTTCCGAACAACGTAGCAAGCGCATGTCGCTTGTAAAAAACAAAAATACCAAACCAGAGCTTATCGTGAGACGATTGATTCATGGCTTGGGATTCCGTTATCGTCTGCATGGGAAAGGGTTACCGGGAAAACCGGACCTGGTGTTCGCTTCAAGACGGAAAGTAATTTTTGTACATGGGTGTTTCTGGCATCGCCATCCGGACTTCGGTTGCCCTTTCGCTCGGCTACCGAAATCCAGGCTGGATTTTTGGCTGCCAAAACTTACCAGAAACAAGGAACACGATGATCAGGTACAAGCGCAACTACGGCAACTGGGTTGGGAAAGCCTGGTTGTTTGGGAATGTCAATTAAGAGACATGGAAATGCTAACATCAACAATATCTGAATTTCTGAATGGAGAAAAAAATGAATTCCATTGAGCTTTTCGCCGGCGCGGGTGGGCTTGGCATGGGCATCGGCCTTGCCGGATTTGAACATTTGGCGGTAATCGAATGGGATAAATGGGCGTGCGACACCATTAGGGAAAATATGCAGCGTGGTTATCCGCTCGTGTCGGATTGGGCGCTTACGGAGGGCGACGTCAGGCTTTTTGATTTTTCTTCATTACCGGAAGGGCTGGATCTTGTCGCGGGCGGCCCACCGTGCCAGCCGTTCTCGATGGGGGGGAAGCATCGTTCGCATAACGATGAACGGAACATGTTTCCTGCCGCGATTGACGTTATTCGAAAACTTAAACCCAGGGCCTTCATTATTGAAAATGTGAAAGGCCTGACAAGGCCAAGTTTTGCAAATTATTATCAATATATTCTTTTGCAACTGGAGTTCCCGGAAGTCGCCAGGCGGGAAGGGGAGGATTGGAAATCCCATTTCCAGAGACTGCAAGCCGAGAAAACGAGCGGGATACTTCATGCCGGTCAATCGCTGGCCTACAACGTTGTACCGACATTGGTCAACGCGGCGAACTATGGCGTACCTCAACGACGGGAACGAATTTTCGTTGTCGGTTTTCGGGATGACCTGGGAATAAAATGGAGCTTTCCGAGCGAAACTCATTCTCAAGACGTCTTGTTACATGACCAATGGATTAGCGGTGAATATTGGGATAGGCACGAAATCCCGCAAACCGGGCGCCCGGCCATGCCGGCTAATTTGGAGGCTCGTGTGCAAAAGCTGCGGCAACAAAGGATTTTTTCCCTTCATCCCTGGAGAACAGTGCGCGACGCCTTGCAAGGTTTGCCCGATCCGGAAATAACCGCCGATTCTTCTTTTCTTAATCACCGTTTTCAACCGGGCGCTAGGGTTTATCCGGGCCACACCGGAAGCCCCCTGGACATGCCCGCCAAAACGTTAAAAGCCGGCGATCACGGCGTGCCCGGCGGCGAGAACATGATGGTCAAGGATAATGGCGATGTGCGCTATTTCACGGTCAGAGAGTCGGCGCGATTGCAAACCTTCCCCGATGGTTTTGTGTTTCATGGCGCGTGGACGGAAACCATGCGTCAGCTTGGAAACGCCGTGCCGGTGGAGCTTGCTCATATCGTCGCGGCAAGCGTGGCGGAAAAGCTCATTGAAAGCAAAAGTAACGTTCTCCATAATCAATTGAGCCGGACAATAAATTGAGCGAAACCACGCCCTATAACCCGCTCGATAAACGTAATCTAGGGGCTTCGGTCGCTGAAGCCATGCTTTCGAGAAAACCCGTTTCCCTTGGTGAGCTGGAACGCTTTAATGGAGCGGGCGTTTACGCGATTTATTATGCGGGCGACTTTGAAGCTTATCGCCCAATCTCCGAGTTAAACAGGAATGGGAATATACAAGCCCCAATTTATGTTGGTAAGGCTGTGCCGCCGGGAGCAAGAAAAGGTGGTTTAGGGCTGCTTGATTCTCAAAATCAGGCCTTGTTCAAGCGTTTATCCGAACATGCGGAAAGTATTAATCTAGCGCGAAATCTCAAAATTGAAGATTTTTTTTGC
>JBEKBU010000311.1:0-4221 GCA_050015235.1 Methylomonas sp.
TTGGCCAATAAAACGCTCATTGTTGGAACTAGCGCCCTATACGCTTATGAGGCGGCGGCGGCGGTGTATTTTGAGCCCGATATGGTAGCAACCGATGATGTTGATGTTTTGTGGGATACCAGAAAAAAAATAAGCATCGCATCAGCGGAACCCAAGGGTTTTATTGGGCTACTTAAATCAGTTGACAAGTCTTTTGAGGTAATGGAAAGCAATAAATTCAGCGCATCCAATAAAGATGGTTTTATTGTTGAGCTTATTCAACCCGCTAATAAGAATGTTATGTTTAGCAACTATTCTACGATGTCGGATTTTCCTGAAGATTTAGTGGCTGTAGAGATAAAGGGGTTAGCGTGGTTGGTTTCGTGTCCAAAATTTACAGCCACCGGAATAGATGATCAAGGCTTTCCCGTAGATATTACAGCGCCCGATCCAAGAGCTTTCGCCATGCATAAGAATTGGCTTTCAACCAGAGGCGATAGAAATCCGGATAAGAAAAAACGAGATTTAGAACAGTCTATAGCCGTTTTTAAGCTGGTTAGGGACAAACTTTCATTTCTTGATTTTAGTGACGATGCGCTTAGAGCCATGCCGTTAGAGATAAGAAAATCTTTAAAGATGTAAAGAAGCTTACGAAGGGGAGAGGGAGCTGTCCCTAGCTTAACTTAACGATATTGTCCCGGAGGGAGAGGGGACTGTAACTATCTGCTGGACGGGGTATTCACCCCGTCCGTAACGTTTTCACCACCCCGATACCACAAGCAACCCCATCAGTAGTTCAAAATGTCAGGGACGGGGTACATACCCCCTCCCGCATCTAACTGTTATCGTGTGACATAGATTCACATTTTGTACGTTGGGGTACTTGACAAACATTCAAAACTAAATGAGAATGCTTCTCATCATATATAACCGGAGTTTGTTGATGTATATCTGTTTATGTCAGGCTGTTACTGAACGTGATATTGAAGAAGCCACCCTGTCAGGCGTTAGAACCCTTGAGGGTTTACGCCGCGAATTACAATTAGGAACGGAGTGCGGCCGTTGCACGGACGCCGCCCGGCAATGCCTTAAATCAGCAAGACATTGCGCCGGACAGCAGCTGCGGGCAGCCTGACCTCATAGCGGCGGCGTTAGCGCACCACCGACCACCAGAATACCCTGCCGAGCAGGGTAATGTTTTTCATTTCCTCCGCGCCGATATATTCGTCCGGCCATTCCGCGCTGTTGTAACTGCGTAGGCGGATGCTGCCGCCCGGCAAGTTATAAATAATTTTTACGCGCACTTTCCCGGCGTGATTAATCGCGTAGATGTCGCCGTCCTTGATTTCGGTATTATTGGCGTCGATAGCCAGCAGCGCGCCGTCCGGCAAGACCGGCGCCATGCTGTTGCCTTCGGCGATCAGGCCGTAGGCGGCCGATTCCGCTATGCCCAGTTTCTGCAACAAGGCTTTCGAAAACCGCAATTGTTGCCGCGGCTGCGTTTGCTCGTTGCTCTCCAGCCGTTGCAGACAGCGGCTAAACTGCTCCGGATTCAGAAAGGCCAGTAGCGCGTCGTCGGGGTGATAGTCGCCGTTATCGTCGTAGAATTGCAAAAAGCCGATCAGCTGTTTGTCCGGCGGCGCTTTGCCGTTTTGCAAAATCGCCCGGTATTCGCCGGGCTGGTGCGGAAAGTCCATCCAGCCTTTCGGAATATTCAGCTTGAGTTCTATTTTCCGGGCCACCTGGCTGCCGAGGCTGCGCTTGGTGGTGGAGCTGAATATCTGGCTGATATAGGCCGGGGCGGTATCCACCTTTATCGCGAAAGCGCCTTGGCTAAGCCCGGTTTCATTGATCAACAGGCGTAAATTTGTTTCTCTTATTTCTTTGATGGTGTTTTGCATAAAACCCCCTTTGGGATGAAGTGACTAGTCGTTATTTTTCCGGTTTCCGGTTCTACGCCGGGTATTGCCGGCCCCGCATTGTTTACTCGCTGTACATTAAAAACCTTATTTAGCAGATTAGCAATGTGCATTATGCTAAATATGCTTGTTTTTTTATTAGCATTACGCTACACTATAGCCATATGCACAATTAATTGCTGGTATACGGCTGGTTAAAGGTTTAATTTTATTAGCGTATGGATAAATTAAGGGTGTTGAGCGTTTACCGCTGGCAGACCGGGCCAATAGTCCGCCGTCGTTGACTACCCTCCTGCCCGGCGTTAGCCGGGCTTTTTTGGGGGGGTGTATGAATTTGGAAATCGGCTGGAGCGGATGAATTGATGCGGACTTGCTGGAACGATGAAGAAGACGATGCTTTACAAGGTTTGCCGTTACGCGCGCAAGTGATTTATTTGCGCGGCATACGCCGTTATATGGACTATGGTTCGCGGGTGTGCGGCGGCCCGAGCCGCCGCATCAGTCTGGGCATGCTGGCGGAGATCGTGCAGGAATGGCTAAACCGCCAGGCGCAGCCGAAAGCGAGCAAGGACGGCGTCCGCGCGTCGCTGGAGCAATTAAAACGCGCCGGCCTGATCGAGCGGGTCGCCGATGCGGAGTTTCTGGTGTTTTTTTTGCCGAAGGCGGATCAGGATAAATTTGCCCGGAATAAGCGCCCCATAAGCGCGCGCCAGGCGGGCCACGGCGAGGACTTTCCGCCGGACGGCCCGCCCGGCGCGGCGTGCGTAGCGGACAACCCGCCGGCCGCCCCGGCCGGTTTCCGGCGCCACCGGCCCACACATCCGCAATCTATAAATCCGGATAACTCTCTACCTGAAGGTAGAGAGGCGCCGCCGGCCGCTAATTCCGCCGGCCGGCGCGCGCCGCCGCCTTATCAGGCGATAGTGGAGTTGTACCACGAAAGCTTGCCGCAGCTGCCGCGCGTCTACAAACTGAACGAAACGCGCCGGCGGCGCATGCGGGCGTTGTGGGACGACGAGCTGGAGGATTTGCCGAGCTGGCGGAATTATTTCCGGCATATCGGCCGTTCGGATTTTTTGCTGGGGCGCTGCGCCGGCCGCGACGGGCAACCGTTTCTGGCCTCGTTCGATTTTATCATTCATCCGGCCAAGTTCATCAAGATCGCCGAAGAGCAATACCATGGCAAAAAAATTCGCCCATGATGCGCTTCAAGCGCCCGAGGCGCGGCAGGCCCCCGAGGCGCGGCAAGGGCCCGAGACGCTGCAATCGTACCTCGCCCTGCATGCCCCGGACATATCGGCGCCGCTGGCGGTTATGGCCGGGCGCCAGCCGTTGCGGTTCTGGCGAGACATCTTTCAGCCGCCCAGGCCGGGCGAGGGCAGATGCCGGGTTAATAGCGGCTGGCGCTGGCCGTACGCGGAAAGGTTGATCTATCTGGCCAGGGAATTTTACCGGCTGGACGAACGCGGCCGCCGCTATGTGATCAACGCCGCCAAAGCGCAAATCTGGTGGCGCGGCGACGACATCCAGCGCTTCCGCGCCATCGTCGCCGCGCAACTCAGCTACCGGAAACTCAGCGCGGACGAACGCCTGCGCTACCGGCGGCAATTGATGCAGGCGGCGCGGCAATTTACAAATTTTTCAACCAACCGATCGAAGGAGTAAACCATGGAGCAACCGGAACATCAATATCAACGCCGCGCCATCGTCGGCGACCGGCATTTTATTCTCGCCAACCCGGAGCGTCCGGACTGCTGGGCTTTGGCGGGACCGGTAGTGATGGCGGAAGACGCGAACGGCGTCCGCGACTACGGCCCGGCGCGCACCATCAGCACCGCCCGCTTGCGGGAATGGGCGCGCATGCATAATCGTTCATTCGCGATAATCGAAGACTTTCCGGTGGTCAGGCGCGGGTTTAGCGACGCTCTGGCGGCCTGAAACGAACGCCCTGGCTTGTTGCGCCGTTAAGTTAAGCCACAACCCCGCCGCATTATCGCCAACCGCCCTGTGGCAAAATGCCGCTTGTGCGCGCTCCGGCATTCGGGTTAGTATTAAGCCGAACGCCGGCGCCAAGCCGATAACCGGAGTGGGTGGACTAACCTCAACCGACTCCGGCTTAACTAACAATGAGGTTAGCGACACGAGGTAAAATAAAATGGATAAATTGACAGCACTTTCCCTAAGCATAGGCGTACTGGCCGGCATCGCGACTTTCTTCGCCATCGGGCCGGCCGCCGGCGTGTTTTTCATCTGGGCGGCCACCATAGCCTGGGCGGCGTATTTTTTACTGGGCGCCAATCAGGAAGCGGTCATCAACACGATC
>JBEKBU010000312.1:0-4101 GCA_050015235.1 Methylomonas sp.
TTGTCTATTAAAGTTTATGCGTTAACTATGCAAAAAATATGCATGAAGAAAGCACAAAATACGCACAGTCCTTCTTAAGCAAGATCAAGCACGATTTACGCCATCCCTAGCTATCGTTCGGCAATGCGGCTTCAACCGCACTCATTGAATTATTTGCATACAATTTTTGCAGACCATGCAAATACGGTATGCAAAAAAAGTATTAAATGTGGAGTCACCCCGCGCCGTCAAATATCGACCGTTTTATTTATATCGAATTTGGCGACCAGCCGGCGGCCTACATAGCCGCGGGCGTTGCTTAGAATGCGGGCGTCGGCGGTGCGGTAATCGCCGTGATTGTGGACATGGCCGTGAAACCAGACGGTTATGGGGTACTCGTGCAACAGCGCTCTTAAATCATTGCAATACGCCCGCTTCCGAAGCGCATTGGCGCGCTCCGGCCAGCTCCACTCCGTCGGCGCGTGATGGGTCACAACCACGGTTTTGCCTGGAAAAGGCCGGGCCAACTGGTTTTCCAGCCACGCTTTGGATTCGCCGTACAATGCGCTGAACTCGACCGGACTGAAAGCCCGCTCCTGGTAGCGGATGTTGCGGAAATCGTTCAAACCTTTTTCCAGAATAGGCAGCTTCTCTGCTTCGACCTCTAATAAATCCGTCCACAGCGTACAGCCTAAAAAGCGGACGCCTTGATAGATAAACTGATCTTTTTCCAGAAATTGAATGGCGGTATTGGCGCATTCGCCGCGCAATTGATCCAAAACCCGCCGGTATTCGCCGCCATAAAATTCGTGGTTTCCGGCCACGTAAATAACCGGTTTGTGCAAAGCTTTCAACCACTCCACGCCCTGGCCGAGAACGCCTATATCGCCCGCCGCCACTATAATGTCGGCGTCGGTATCCGGCAATCTTTGTTCGCCGAACTCCAGATGCAGATCCGAGAAATAATTTATTCGCACGGTAAGTATTTCAACACAAAGTCAAATAAAGGTATAATTAATAATCCAAAGTAATTTACTTGGTATTCTCTGCTAACTTTGATTTTTTGCAAATAATTCTATGTCGATCGGCCCCAGAAAACTCACCCAGCAGGTTTTAGTCGGAAACATCAAAGTCGGCGGCGGCGCCCCGATAGTGGTGCAATCCATGACCAATACCGATACGGCGGATATCGCCGGCAGCGTCCAACAAATTTTGGAATTATCGGCTGCCGGCTCGGAATTGGTGCGTGTTACCGTTAATACCGAAGAAGCCGCCAAAGCCGTGCCGGAAATCGTTAACCGGCTGGCCCGGCAAGGCTCTGACGCGCCTATTATCGGCGATTTTCACTTTAACGGCCATAAACTGCTGGAAAAATATCCGGATTGCGCGCAAGCTTTGGCGAAATTCCGCATTAATCCAGGCAATGTCGGCAAAGGCAAAGCCCGCGACCCGCAATTTCAGCAAATGATCGAATTTGCCTGCCGCTATAATAAACCGGTGCGTATCGGCGTTAACGGCGGCAGTCTCGATCAGGCGGTGCTGACCCGTTTGCTGGATGAAAACCGGCTATTGGAAACGCCCAGGGACTTACCCGCCGTCACCCGCGAAGCCATTGTGCTGTCCGCGCTGGAAAGCGCGGCTAAAGCCCAGGAACTGGGTCTCGGCAAGGACAAAATCATACTGTCTTGCAAAATCAGCAACGTACAGGATTTAATCAGCATTTATCAGGATTTATCCGACCGTTGCGATTATGCTTTGCATTTAGGGCTGACCGAAGCCGGCATGGGCTCGAAAGGCATCGTGTCGTCGTCCGCCGCGCTAGGCGTATTGATGCAGCAAGGCATCGGCGACACCATTCGCATCTCGCTCACTCCGGAGCCCGGCAGCGCCCGCACCAAGGAGGTCATAGTAGCTCAGGAGATTCTGCAAACCATGGGTTTCCGAGCGTTTACGCCGCTGGTTATCGCCTGCCCCGGCTGCGGACGCACCACCAGCGACTATTTTCAAATACTGGCTCAGGATATCCAAAACTATTTACGCGACCAAATGCCGGTATGGCGGATTAAATACAAAGGCGTCGAAAATATGGAAGTCGCCGTGATGGGTTGTGTAGTCAACGGCCCGGGCGAAAGCAAAAACGCCAATATCGGCATTAGCCTGCCAGGCTCCGGCGAGTCGCCGGTCGCCCCGGTATTTGAAGACGGCGTAAAAACCGTCACGTTAAAAGGCGACCATATCGCCGAGGAATTTCAAGCACTGGTGGAACGCTATATCGATTCGCATTACAGCGCCCAATAAGTATCTTGCATGACCATCAGAACCCGATTCGCACCCAGCCCGACCGGCTATTTACATATCGGCGGCGCGCGCACCGCCTTGTTTTCCTGGCTGTTCGCCCGTAAACACGGCGGCCGGTTTATTTTAAGAATAGAAGATACCGATCTGGAGCGCTCGACTCAGGAATCCGTCAACGCCATACTCGAAGGCATGAGTTGGCTGGGTCTGGAATATGATGAAGGGCCGTTTTATCAAACCCGGCGTTTCGACCGCTATAAGGAGATCATCGCCCAACTGCTCGCCCAGGGCGACGCTTACTATTGCTATTGCAGCCGCGAAGAATTGGACGCCTTGCGCGAACGGCAAATGGCGAACAAGGAAAAACCCCGTTATGACGGCAAATGCCGGAACGGCTCCGAAAAAAGCGGCGAACGGGTGGTGAGATTTAAAAACCCGGAACCAGGCGAAGTTGTCATTAACGATCTGATTAAAGGCCGGATCGTGTTCGCCAACCGGGAACTGGACGATTTGATCATCGCCCGTTCCGACGGTACGCCAACTTATAATCTTTGCGTCGTTGTCGACGATATGGACATGGGCGTTACTCATGTCATACGCGGCGACGATCATGTCAACAACACGCCTCGCCAGATTAACATACTCAAGGCGCTGGGGGCGCAACTGCCGGTCTACGCGCATGTACCGATGATATTAGGCGCCGACGGCGCGCGGCTGTCCAAGCGGCATGGCGCGGTCAACGTCATGCAATACCGCAACGAAGGCTATTTGCCGGCGGCGCTGTTGAATTATCTGGTGCGGCTGGGCTGGTCGCACGGCGACCGGGAATTGTTCGGCCTAGACGAAATGATCGAGTTGTTCGAGCTGGAAAAGGTTAACGTCTCGGCGTCTACGTTCAATCCGGAAAAATTACTTTGGTTGAATCATCAATATCTGATGAACAGCGATCCGGCGTTGGTCGGCCGCCATTTAAGCTGGCATTTAGGCGAGCTGGGTATCGATCCCGAACAAGGCCCGCCTTTGAGCGCCGTCGTCAAGGCGCAACGCGAACGCTGTAAAACCCTGGTGGAAATGGCGGCGGAAAGCGTCTATTTTTACCGGGATTTCGACGCATACGAAGCCAACGCCGTCAAAAAGCATTTCAAGGCCGGCGCCGAGCAGGTTTTAGAACATTTGCATGCGCGATTCGGTTTACTTGATCACTGGGAAGCCGAACCTTTGCATCAGATTGTTTTAAACAGCGCCGAACAATTGCAATTGGGGCTGGGCAAGATTGCGCAACCGTTACGCATCGCCGTATGCGGCGGCGGCGTTTCTCCGGCCATCGACGCCACATTGGCTTTGCTCGGCAGGCAAAAAACCCTGCAGCGCATTGAAAAAGCCGTTGAATATATCAAATCGTCTATTATAATTGGACAAGAATAAAATAATCTGTATAATGGTTTGACTTAACTATGGGGCCATAGCTCAGCTGGGAGAGCGCTTGCATGGCATGCAAGAGGTCAGCGGTTCGATCCCGCTTGGCTCCACCAATAGTTGACGTTTTAAAGTCTTAGTCCCCATCGTCTAGTGGCCTAGGACACCGCCCTTTCACGGCGGTAACGGGGGTTCGAACCCCCCTGGGGACGCCACATCCGCTAAGTTTTTACGGACTGCAATTCGTTTCAAGCCAGGTCCCCATCGTCTAGTGGCCTAGGACACCGCCCTTTTAATGCGATGGTCGTGCGTTCGAATCGCACACGACCCACCAATCGAACTCTTTGATCCGTAAGGATTTTCAACAAGATTGCCCGTCGAGTTGAAGCAACATAACCGCAGCAAGGCGTA
>JBEKBU010000313.1:0-4006 GCA_050015235.1 Methylomonas sp.
CATTTCATCCGCGCAGTTGCGCGCCTCGATTACGCCGTCGCTGTAAAGCGCCAGCGTATTATTCAGGATGTTTTCAAATGTGGCGATTTCCGCATTGAATGCGCCGGCGCTCAATATACCTAAAGACAGGTTGGACGACTTGACGCTGGCCTGGATATGGCCGGCGGCGTCCAATATCAACACTGGCGGCAGCCCGCCATTGAAAACTTCAATGCGGCGGGTTTTAGGGGCAAAGCAGATGAATACGGCCGCGCAGAAATGGCTGGTTGGCATGATGTCATGCAACTTGCGATTAATCTCGGTCAAAATATCCACCGCGTTAAACTCGCGCCGGGTCATTGCAAAAAAGATGTCCGATGTCGGTAATGCGCCAATCGCCGCCGAAAACCCGTGGCCGGTAAAGTCCGCCAGCAGCAAATACAGTTTACCGGAAGAGGATTTGTCGTAAATCATCAGGTCGCCGCTGAAATGGCCGGCGGAAAGCCGCCAATAGTCCAGTTCGGGTACGGTCTGAGCGCTCATGCGTTTGGTTAGCGAGTCGAATACGTGATGGGTAAGCTCGATTTCCTCCTCCGTGCGCATTTTATAGTGCTCCAATTCCTGATTCATGCGCCTGATCCGTTGCATGGCGGTAATCTTGGCGCCAAGTAAAATTTTATTCACCGGTTTGGCCAGAAAATCGTCGCCGCCACTGGCGACGCATTGGGCAAGGGATTCATCGTCGCTTAGAGCGGTAAGGAAAATGATGGGTACGAAGCGATTGCCGCATCGCTGCTTGATGATGGTCGCCGCATCGTAACCGGACATTACCGGCATGGTGACATCCATTAAAATCAGTTCGGGTTTTTCAGCTTCGAAAACTTTGATTGCTTCCTCGCCATTGCTCGATTCGAGGATGGAGTGTCCGCTTTTAATCAGAAAGGTTTTCAGAAACAGACGAGTGATACGATCGTCATCAACAATTAAAATTCTCAATGGAGCATTCCTTAACAGAAATATTGGCGCGATTTACTGGAGACGCAATATACCCATTTTAAATCATTTCGGAAAACTCATGCTTTATTTCAATTAGACAAGCGCCTGTTACCTAATAGAGAAATTTTAATTTGCATCTTACGGCGCAAAGTTATTGAACGCGGAAAATGCCGTAGAGCCGAACATGCTTGTTGAGAGCGGTAAATTGGACTATTTTTAAATATCGTCCGGAGTAAATTGCCAGCCATGAAAAATTCGTTTAATCGCTCATTTATTTTCTTTATGCTCATTATCTGCTGCGTCATAGCAGTCCCTGAAGGATTGATCATGCTATTGCTGGAGGAGCTGCGGCAATGGGGGCTGGTTTTGACGCGGCTAGAAGAAGCGGCTATAGATACGCTGCTACTGACTGTTTTAGCGGCGCCTCTACTCTGGCTATCGGCGTTACGGCCCTTGGCGAAAAAAATCAATGATCAGCAAGTTAATCAACAACGCTACATCCAGTACAATCAGGAATTATTAAAAGCTCTGGATATACACGCCTTGGTAAGCATTACCGATCTCAAGGGGCGTATAACTCATGTTAATCGCCAGTTCTGCGAAGTGTCCGGCTATAGCGAAAGCGAACTGCTCGGACAGAATCACCGTCTTGTCAACTCCGGCTATCACAACGAAGATTTTTTTAGCCATCTGTGGCGCAAGATTTCCATTGGCGAGCATTGGCGGGGGGAAGTCCGCAACCGGAACAAACAAGGCTCGTTTTATTGGGTGGATACAACGGTCGTCCCTTTAATGGGAGGCGACGGCAAACCCATGCAATATATTTCCATACTTAGCGACATTACTAAAATCAAGGAAAACGAAAATCGGCTGTTAACGCTGAAAAGAGCGCTGGACGCCAGCAGCGAAATGATACTGGTCGCCGATGACCATGGCTGTATTCAATACGTCAATCCGGCCTTATGCGGTTTTACCGGTTGGAAAGAAGAGCAAATACTGGGCAGACCGCCCAATATTTTCGATAGCCCTAGCGCCGATTGCCAAACATTGGCGCAAATGCAAAGCCATTTAAGGCAAGGCAAACCCTGGAGCGGACGTTTGCTTAACCGGCGTAGCGGCGCCGCGCCGTTAAACATTGCCGGCCAAGCCGCGCCGCCAGACGAAAGGGAATACTGGGCGGAGATCAATATTACAACCATACGCAATGATAGCTCCGAATTGCTTGGCTATGTGCAAATTCAGCGCGACATCAGCGATCAAGTAAACAAAGAACAGGCCATGCTTTTAGCGAACGCCGATACCGCGGCGCGTTTGTCCATAGCCAACGCTTTACAACAAGCGCTGCCGTTACAAGAACGCATGGTGCAAGTTCTGGACATCCTGTTCAACCTGAAAGCGTTCGATTTGCAACGCAAAGGGGGTATCTTTCTTAAAGACCCGGACCGGGATGTTCTGGAAAAATTCGTTCTGCACGGCAATTTTAGCGAGGAGTTCATGCGTTGTGGGCAACGTATCGCTGTTGGCGAATGTTTATGCGGAGGCGCCGCGGTTTCACAGGAATTGATCGTTTCCGATAATTGTTATTGCGATCCGCGTCACGAACATGTCTTCAAAGGCATGATAGCCCATGGCCATTACATCGTGCCGATTGTCTCAGCCGGCGTAACCTTAGGCATTATGTTTCTTTATACCGATCCTTACCCCGTACGGCTTGATTCCCGTCTGGATATGCTCCGTTATGTCGGCGATATGACGGCGCTGGCGTTTTTGCAGGAACAGTCGAAAAAAACCTTGGAATCGGCGCGCGACGCCGCCGAGCAGGCGGCTAAGATCAAGGCTGAATTTTTAGCGAACATGAGCCACGAGATCCGTACGCCGATGAACGGCGTCTTGGGGATGCTGGACATGATAAAAGATACCGACATGACCGGCGAGCAGCAAGATTTGATAGAAACCGCCGCTAATTCCGCCGAATCGTTGTTAATCGTCATCAATGATATCCTGGATTTTTCCAAACTGGAAGCCGGCAAAATTGAACTGGAGCGGATCGAATTCAACCTGCCGATGCTGGTTGAGGAAGTTTGCGCTTTGATGTCGGGCCGCGCTCATGACAAGGGCCTGGATCTGAACTGTTTTTTACCCCTTGATTTGCCGCCGCTCTGGCAAGGCGACCCTAACCGCATCCGCCAGATTCTGACCAATTTAATCGGTAACGCCGTCAAATTTACCGATCACGGCGAAGTTTCGATTAAGGCGGTTGTGGATTCCGTAGTCCATGGCGAACCGCTGGTGCGTTTTGAAATCAAGGATACCGGCATCGGCCTGAGCCCGGAAGGTCAGGCGCGCTTATTTCAACCGTTTTCTCAAGCCGACAGTTCGACCGCCCGCCGTTTTGGCGGCACCGGCCTCGGGTTATCCATCAGTAAAAACCTGATCGAAATCATGCAAGGAAGCATAGGCGTGGAAAGCGCTCTTGGACAGGGCGCCTGCTTCTGGTTTAGCCTGCCCTTGGAGGCCGTCTATAGCGCCGATATGGCGCGGAACACCGATCTTACCGGCAAACGGGCGTTGATAGTCGACGATAACGCCACCAACCGCAGAATTCTGCATCATTATCTGGAGCATTGGGGGATGAGCGTCAGTGAAGCCGATAATGCGCCGGCGGCGTTACAAGCGCTCGAAGACGCCGTCAAAGACCGGCATGGCTTCGATATTTTACTGTCGGATCTGCACATGCCCGGTATGGACGGCTATGCATTGGCGCGCGCCATCGCCTTGAATCCGCTTATCTCCGCTATTCCGCGATTGCTGCTGTCCTCGGGCGGGTTAGGAAGCAAGGCGGATCGGGAGGAATTGGGCTTTACCCAAACGCTGCTAAAACCCGTCCGCCAGGCGCATTTGCTGGCGGCGATTACCGGCGCCCTGCAGGCGTTTTGCGGCGAAACGGCGGCGCCCGCCAAAATCGACGAACAACCGCTCGATTACAACCAGAAAAGCGTACTGGTGGTCGAAGATAATAAAGTTAACCAAA
>JBEKBU010000314.1:0-4001 GCA_050015235.1 Methylomonas sp.
TCACTTGCAGCAGGCGGCGGCCATTGGCGTCCAGCGTGGTTTCCCAGAGCTGTTCCGGATTCATCTCGCCCAAACCTTTGTAGCGCTGGATATGCTGGCCTTTTTTAACTTCCTTCATCATCCATTCGAAGGCCTGCTTAAAATTGCCGACTTGCTGCTCCCGCTCGCCCATGCGCATAACCGAGGCGTCGCAAAACATGCTCAGGGTTTGCTCCACGTAACGGGCGATTTTTTGGTAGTCGTTACCGGAAAAAAACGGCGCATGCAAAATAAAGGTTTTGGTCACGCCATGCAGGCGTTTATTAACGGTGACATCGAACTCGTCGGCGCCTTGATACTTCAGTTCGGTGCTGAACACGACTTTGTGGCCGCCGCCGTTCAGGCTGCTTTCCAAACTGTTGAACCAGGCTGACAGCTGTTCCCGGTCGGCTTTGATTTCTTCGGTCAACACCTGCATATAGGTCATTTGCTCCAGATACAGATCGTCGTAACGTCTGGAAAGGCGGTTAATAATGCCGGTGACTTCGGCATATTGAGTCGCGAGTTTTTCCAGCCCCTGGCCCTGAATAACCGGCGTATCGGGAGAGGTTTGTAACTGCGCTTTGTCCAGAGCCAGTTGAATCAGGTACTGGTTCAAGGCGTAATCGTCCTTGACGTAATGTTCCTGCTTGCCTTTTTTAACTTTATACAGCGGCGGCTGGGCGATGTAAATAAAGCCGCGCTCGATCAGCTCCGGCAGTTGCCGGTAGAAGAACGTCAATAACAAGGTGCGGATATGCGAACCGTCCACATCGGCGTCGGTCATGATGATGATGCGGTGATAACGCAATTTTTCGATGTTGTACTCATCCTTGCCGATGCCGCAGCCCAAGGCGGTGATTAAAGTGCCGACCTCTTCGGAAGAAATCATTTTGTCGAAACGCGCCCGCTCCACATTCAAGATTTTACCTTTCAGCGGCAGTATCGCTTGCGTGCGCCGGTCGCGGCCTTGTTTGGCCGAACCGCCCGCCGAGTCCCCTTCCACTATGAACAGTTCCGACAAGGCCGGGTCTTTTTCCTGACAATCCGCCAGCTTGCCGGGCAAACCGGCAATATCCAGCGTCGTTTTCCTGCGCGTCATTTCCCGGGCTTTTCTGGCCGCTTCCCGCGCTCTGGCCGCTTCGATAATCTTATTGGCGATTACCTTGGCGATTTGCGGATTTTCCAGCAAATACTCCTGCAGCTTTTCGTTCATGGCCGATTCCACTATCGGTTTTACTTCCGATGAAACCAGCTTATCCTTGGTTTGCGATGAAAATTTAGGGTCGGGCACTTTTACCGATAAAACGGCGGTTAAACCTTCGCGGGCGTCATCGCCGGTGGTCGCCACCTTCTCCTTTTTCGCCAGCCCGTTGCTCTCTATGTATTGATTAATGGTGCGGGTCAGGGCGCCGCGAAATCCGGCCAAATGCGAGCCGCCGTCGCGTTGCGGAATATTGTTGGTATAACAGAACACGTTCTCCTGATAAGAGTCGTTCCATTGCATGGCCGCTTCAACCGTGACATCGTCTCTCTCGGTAATGAAATGGAACACTTTTTCGAACAAAGGGGTTTTATTTTTGTTCAAGTGTTGCACGAACGCGCTGATGCCGCCTTCGAATTCGAACACATCTTCCTTGCCGCTACGTTCGTCGCGCAGGGAAATGCGCACGCCAGAATTTAAAAACGACAATTCGCGTAAGCGTTTAGCCAGAATATCGTAATGAAATTCGATATTGGTAAAGATAGTCGGGCTCGGTTTGAAATTGATGTAAGTACCGCTGCTGTCGGCGTCGCCGATTACGGCTAAAGGCGCAACCGGTTCGCCCAACAGATACTTTTGCATATGCAGTTTGCCATTTTTGCGGATTTTTAAGATCAATTCTTCCGACAAGGCATTCACTACCGAGACGCCGACGCCATGTAATCCGCCGGAAACTTTATAGGCATTGTCGTCAAATTTGCCGCCGGCATGCAGTACCGTCATAATGACTTCGGCCGCCGAACGCCCTTCTTCCTTGTGTATATCAACAGGGATACCCCGGCCGTCGTCATATACCGAGATCGAGCCGTTTTCATGTATGACTACGTCGACGCCTTTGCAGTAGCCGGCTAATGCTTCGTCTATGGAGTTATCGACCACTTCAAAGACCATATGGTGTAAACCTGAACCGTCATCGGTATCGCCGATGTACATGCCCGGTCTTTTCCTAACCGCATCCAGACCTTTAAGAACTGTAATATTGGTACTATCGTATTGCTCACTCATGGTGTTTTATCCATTGTCTGCTTGAGTCCATCAATACAGTGTCTCGATCCGCCCTTTAGTTGCGGCTTGTAGACGCCTGCTTGATAAGTTTGTAATAGTTCCACGTGAAACAATTACAGTTCTTTGATGCTGCCTTGTTCCACGTGAAACATTTTATAATTCTGTATATTGCTCAGATCGCCAAAATCTGAAATATTAGTGGCCGTCATGAAAACCTGACAGCCCAACACAGAGAGGTATTTTAACAATTTTAAGCGGTTTTCTGTATCCAATTCAGCGGCGAGATCATCAATCAGAATACAGCATGAGGTATGCATGATTTCATTTAACAATTTAACTTGAGAGAGCAGCAAAGCTAATACCAGCAATTTTTGCTGACCTCTTGATAAATAATCTTTCGCGGGCCGTTTATTTAAATAGGTTAGAAAATCGGCGCGATGCGGCCCGTACTGTGTATAACCATAACGCATATCTTTTTCATGATAGAGCTGTAAAATTTGCGCAAAGCCTTGCGCTTCATCCCAGCCGGCGTAAAATTTTAAATCAATCTCGGAACAGGCCAGAAAATGGCTAGCCATTTCCATGAACACCGGCTGCAAGGTTTGAATGTACTGGCGCCTAAAGCGGTTGATAATTTCACCGTATTCAATCAGCTCTTTATCCCATGCCGCCAATTGGCCGAACTGCCGGCTCTTAAGCAATACATTGCGTTGATGCAGCGCTTTGCTGAATTTTCGCCAGCTGGGCAAAAACATCTTATGTTGATTAAAAATTCCCCAATCTAGAAATTCCCGGCGGTTCTGTGGGCCGCCATCCAATAACCGGTAGCTTTTCGGATGAATTAATTGCACCGGTAACGCATAAGCCAGATCGGCCTTGTGCCGATTTTCCATATCGATATGGATTTCGTATTGCTTGCTATCCACTTGTATGCCGATAGTGCTGACCGAAGCATTGTTCATGCTAGTCTGCGCCGCAACGGTCAAACAAGCATGCTCAAAAGATATGGCTTGCCGGATATGGGTGGTACGGAATGATTTAGCTCTGCCGAGCAAAAAAACCGCCTCCAGCAATGCGCTTTTACCGCTGGCGTTGGCGCCGGTAATCAGATTAATGGCGGGCGATGGATGAATTGTAGCAGATTGAATGTTTCTGACCGCAAATACATCCAATTTTAATATAGCCATGCTTGACTATTACATGCGCATCGGCATCACGATATATTTAAACAATGATTGTTCGGGTTCTTCTATAAAACAACTGCTGGCGTTGCCGGCTATGGTAAGCATGGCCTGCTCCTTATCCAGATTGCCGACCGCTTCCTGCAAATATTGAGAATTAAAGGCGATGCGCAACGCTTCTCCCGGGTGTTGTATCTGCAATTCTTCCTCGGCTTCATCATGTTCAGGATTATGCGAACTAAGCTTTAACGTGTCGCCGGAAATATCCAAGGTTATGCCTTTGTATTTTTCGTTGGCGAGGATTGCCACACGGGTCAAGGCGTCTTTTAACAGTTGTCTTTCTATCAGAATAGGATCTAAAAACGCCTGATCGAATACCCGGCTGAAATCCGGAAACTTCGCGTCTATCAATTTTGACGAAAAGACCACATTACCGTAATAAATTTTTATATTGTTGGAAGAGAACTGTATGTTTAATTCCGCTTCATCGTCTTCCAGCAAACGGCATAATTCTTGAACCGCTTTTCTGGGAA
>JBEKBU010000315.1:0-3895 GCA_050015235.1 Methylomonas sp.
GGAGACGGTAAAAAAAGGCGAGCTGAAAGCGTTCGCCAAGCAACTGGAAGGGATGATAGATCGTTTAGGGTAATAAGCCGCTACGTTTTTGAATGTAAAGGCGGCAGGCGGAAACGCAATCGGCTTTGGTTTTATAGGGGCCGCTGATTTTATCCACCGTGTAAAACCACCAGCCTTCCGCGTTTACGAAATAGCGGTCTTGGGGTTTGAAAAGCGTGTTTTTCGGCGGCCCGGCATTGGCTTTCATCGCTCGTTTTAAGAAAATCCCGGACGGTTTATTCTTCGCCGCTGATTAATTTTTTTAAATATTGGTACAGTAAGCGCGCCGATTTAGGCGGTTTGTCTTCCAGGGCTTCTTTTTGAGCGTTGCGCAGAATTTGCCGGATATATTGACTATCGGCATCGGGAAATTCGCTAATAAACTGGGTTAACAGCCGGGCGCCGGTATCGGCCAGCAGCAAATCGCGCCACCGTTCAACCTGGTGATGTTCTCTGACGGCATGGGCGCTACGATTTGTGATGCGCGCCAGTTTTTCTTTTACCGGCTCAAGATCCAGGATTCGAAGCTGTGCGGTAATATATTTCAGTAACCGTTTACGGGCCGAGTTTTGCCCCATTTTCGCCGCTTCCAGTATGGCCCGTTCAATGCTTTCAGGTAAACCCAGTTCGGCGATATGGCTGGGCGATAACCGGCAGATTTCTTCAGCCATGGCGAAAATAACGGCGATTTCCTGTTTAATACGGGTTTTGTTAGGACGGACCGCGTAATATTCTATTTCCTCGTCATCTTCGGCGTAAAATTCTTCGTTCATTTCATACCAATGCAATTAAAACCAAAACGAAGGCCACGACTAACGCCAGCGGTATTAATACCCCAGGCCAGTCGGCGGGCGATTGTTTGCTAAGGGTAAAAGCGGCTTTTACGCCTGGTCGAAACCAGAACAGCAGCAAAATGGCTAAAGCGCCGAGTATAAGGCTTTCCCAGTTAGTGAGCATGAACTATCCGATTGAAGTACGGTTGGCGGTATTTTAGCAAATGTTTAATATTAAGTAGCTGTTTAATGGTTAACAGTTTTGAAAAGGCGTTTGTTAAGTGGTTATCAAATCAAGAAAAAAACGAGTTACGCACAAAAGCTGTGGGTAACTCTGTGGATTAATGCTTATTAAGTAGCATTTGTCCTGTTCTTTTCTGGCTTTGAGTTAAATTGTCTAAAACTTGTACAGCTGAATAGTTCGTTGTTTTTCATTGTCTTATATAATCATCTTGTAATTCAATGACATATTTTGTCAAGCAATTTTCATAAATCAAGCGGCAAACGGTTTGTGCATAACTTAATTGGAATTGCAACTAAAAGTTGGTTTTTGCGCATTAATGCTCCTATTTGTTCTTACCCGCTAACCTTGAAATATCGGTGAAGTCTGCATGGGCGCAAACGCCGCGCAAATCGATACTAATTCCAGGGCTCTAAGCATAATATCTCAAAGCGGTTGCTATCGGCCAAGCGCTTTTTTGAAAAACTCCGGCATGGCGAGACTGGCTTTGTGGATTTCACTGTTGTAGTATGCTGTTTCAAAGTTTTTTTGCCGCGCATCTTGTTCCCTAAAAGCGGATAAATCGGATTTTCCGGCCATGGTAACGCTCCACCAGCCGGAGGGATACAGACATTGCGGAAAAAAGGCCGTTTGCTGTTGCTCAAAGCCGGCGGCTTGCATTTCTCCGCGCATCTCTTTCAGAATTTTCATATGGTAAAGGGCGTATTCGCTTTGCTGCACGACAATGCCGTTCCCGGTTAAACATTTGAAACAATCGCGGTAAAAATCGGCGCAAAACAGTCCTTCGGCTGGTCCGACCGGATCGGTGCTGTCGATAATGATAATATCGACGCTGTCCGGCGCGGCGTCTTTTACCCATTTTATGCCGTCGATAAATTTCAACTCGGCGCGCGGATCATGATTGGATGAGCATAATTCGGGGAAATAAATTTCCGACAGCCGGGTGACGCGTTCGTCTATATCTATTTGTATAGCCTGTTCAACACTGGTATGCTTTAAGACTTCTTTCAATGTGCCGCAATCGCCGCCGCCGATAATCCAAACTTTTTTAGGATGCGGATGTGTGAATAACACCGGATGGCTGATCATTTCATGATAGAAAAAATTATCGCGGGTCGATACCATCGTGCAGCCGTCAATAACCATTAAGTTACCGAAGCCCTCGGTTTCATAGATTTCCAGAAATTGAAACGCCGATTGTTCTTCGTGTAGCTTACGTTTAATTTTGAGAGAGAAAGCCGAACCGTCGGAATTAACCGTTTCGGTAAACCATTGATCATCTAACATGACGCCATCCTTAAATAAAGTCGTAATACATGCGGTATTATACTTTAGAATTAACCTTAAAATTTATCTAGCATGAGGAGAATGAGTGGAGTTATCGCCTTGGTCTATCGAACAATCGGAACAGATTTACGCCATTCGGCAATGGGGCGACGGATATTTTTCAATTAATGAAAAAGGTCATGTCAGCGTGAAGCCGCGTCGGGATTGCGCGACTGAAATAGATTTGTTTGAAATTGCCGAAGTTCTTCAGCACCGGGGCTTAAGTTTTCCGGTTCTATTGCGCTTTACCGATATTTTGTGCGACCGTGTCCGCCGTTTGCAACAGGCGTTCGATGACGCCCGCCGAAATCATCGCTATATGGGGCGTTACACGCCGGTCTATCCAATTAAGGTGAATCAGCAAGCCAATGTGGTGGAGCGCATAGTCACCGTTGACGGTATTGGTCTTGAAGCCGGCAGTAAACCTGAGTTGCTGGCGATATTGGGACTGGTAAAAGCCGGCGGAACAATAGTCTGCAATGGATACAAGGACAGATTTTATATACGCATGGCTTTGATGGGGCAATTAATGGGCTTGTCCGTGTTTATTGTCATCGAAAAACCCTCGGAATTGGAGATTATCTTAGACGAAGCGGCTAAACTTGCCGTACAGCCTTTGATTGGTTTACGAGTGCGTTTAGCGACGATTGGCGCCGGCAAGTGGCAAAATAGCGGCGGTGAAAAATCCAAATTCGGTTTACACGCCGGCGAAGTGCTGCAGATTATCGCGCGGCTTAAGCAAGCTGATATGCTCGATTGTCTGCAGTTGATGCATTTCCACATGGGCTCGCAAATCGCCAATATTCATGATATTAAACTGGCTCTGAAGGAAGCGGGCCGGTTTTATGCGCAATTACGCCAGCTAGGCGCCAAAATTAACACCATAGACGCAGGCGGAGGTTTAGGGGTTGATTACGACGGTAGCGGTTCGCGGCGCGAATGTTCCATCAATTACAGTCTTGGCGAATATGCCGAAAATATAGTCCGCGGTTTTGCGGAAACCTGCCATGAATACAATTTGCCGCATCCGGATATTATTACCGAATCAGGCCGGGCGATGACCGCTCATCATGCGGTGCTTATCACCAATGTGACCGAAGTGGAGCATTTACAAGACGGTCTGGCCGAGTATGAAAATATTTCGGTAAATATCGCGGAAATGTATCATAACATTCAGTTTGATATGGCCGAGGCGCGCGCGCAGTTTGTGCAGGGCGATTTAACTTTAACCGAACTGGCGCAAGCGGAACGTCATTACGTGGGGCTATGCCGGCAAATTAGGCGGAGTTTAAATCTGGATAATCATCATCACCGGGAAATTTCTCGGGAATTGGATGAAAAACTTGCCGATAAGGTATTCTGTAATTTCTCCTTGTTTCAATCCATGCCCGACGTCTGGGGCATCGATCAAATTTTCCCGATCATGCCGATTCATCATCTGGATCGGCAACCGGCCAAGCGCGCTGTCATTCAGGATTTAACTTGCGATTCCGACGGGCGGATAGATCTATATGTA
>JBEKBU010000316.1:0-3876 GCA_050015235.1 Methylomonas sp.
ATCGGTCTGTCTGCGTAACGCTGGTAGTTTTAATACTGTTATAAATGTTGCCGCCACTCTTTACCTAGGAATCCGCCAATACCGGAATCTTGCCGATTCTGGCCCGCCATTCTTGCGGCGCCGTATGGTGTATGGAATTGCCGCGGCTATCGACCGCCACGGTTACCGGCATGTCTTCCACTACAAATTCGTAAATGGCCTCCATGCCTAAATCGGTAAATGCTATCGGCCGCGCCCGGCGGATTGCTTTGGATACCAGATAAGCCGCTCCGCCGACCGCAACGAGATAAACCGCCTGATGGTTTTTAATCGCCGCTATCGCTTCCGGGCCGCGCTCGGCCTTGCCTATCATACCTAGCAATCCGGTTTTTTCCAGAATAGCGCCGGTAAAGCTATCCATGCGGGTTGCGGTCGTCGTCCCGGCGGGCCCGACCGCTTCATCGCGCACCGGGTCTACCGGGCCGACGTAGTATATGAACTTATTATCAAAATCGACGCCATCGGGCAGGCCGGCGCCGGCCGCCAACAGTTCGGTCAGGCGTTTATGCGCGGCGTCGCGGCCGGTAAACAGCGTGCCGCTTAACAGCAAGGTTTCGCCGGTTTGCCAAGCGGCGGTATCCTGTTTGCTCAGATTATCCAGATTAATCCGTTTGGTTTGCCCGGCGGTTTGGGTAACCACGGGCCAGTCCTGTAGTTTGGGAGGCGTTAACACGGCGGGACCGCAGCCGTCCAGTTGAAAATGCGCATGCCGGGTCGCCGCGCAGTTGGGTATCATCGCCACCGGCAGATTGGCGGCGTGCGTGGGATAATCGCGGATTTTAACATCCAGTACCGTCGTTAAGCCGCCTAAGCCTTGGGCGCCGATGCCCAGCGCATTGACCTTGCCGTAGAGTTCGATGCGCAATTCTTCCAGCTTATTTTGCGGGCCGCGCGCCAACAACTCCTGGATGTCTATGGATTCCATACAGGCTTGTTTAGCCAGCAGCATGGCTTTTTCGGCCGTACCGCCCACGCCTATGCCCAGTATGCCCGGCGGACACCAGCCGGCGCCCATGCCGGGTAAGGTTTTTACGACCCAATCGGCGATACTGTCGGCCGGATTCAGCATCGCAAATCTGGATTTGGCTTCCGAACCTCCGCCTTTGGCGGCGACGTTTATTTCGACTTTATCGCCGCTGACCAACTCCATATGGATGACAGCCGGGGTATTGTCTTTGGTATTAACGCGTTTGCCGGCCGGATCGGCTTGTATGGAGGCGCGTAACGGATTGTCCGGATGCAGATAGGCGCGGCGCACGCCGGCGTTGACCATTTCGCTGACGCTGAGTTCGGCGTCCCAGCGCACCTGCATGCCGACTTTTAAAAAAACGGTGACGATGCCGGTGTCCTGGCATATGGGCCGCCGCCCTTCCGCGCACATCCTGGAATTGATCAATATCTGCGCCATGGCGTCCTTGGCGGCCGGATTTTGTTCTTTTTCATATGCGGCATACAAAGCCCGGATAAAATCGAGCGGATGATAGTAGGAAATAAACTGCAGTGCGTCGCATATGCTATCGATAAAATCATCCTGGCGAATAACAGTCATGGGAATACCTAAGGTTAACGTAATTGACGCCGATCAGGCGCGGCCGGATATTTCAGCATAAAAATGTTATTTAATCCATGCTCAAGTTAAGATAAAATATTTCAAATGAATCCTCAATTAGCGCTACTGCATTCCTATCCGTTTGAAAAGCTGGCTACGCTTAAACAGCCTGTTACGCCGCCTGACGGAAAATCCGCTATTACCTTGTCCATAGGCGAACCCAAACACAGTACCCCGCATTTTATTCAGGAAGCCTTGTTGCAGCATTTACACGGCTTAGCGCAGTATCCGACCACGAAAGGCATGCCGGAATTACGCGCGGCTATTGCCGAATGGCTGGCGTGGCGATTTTCGATTCCCACTCGGGAAATAGACGCCGAACAACAAATACTGCCGGTCAACGGTACGCGCGAAGCGTTGTTTTCCTTTGTTCAAGCCGTCATCGATCCCAGCCTGAAACCGGTGGTGGTCATGCCGAATCCGTTTTATCAAATTTACGAAGGAGCGGCCATACTTGCCGGCGCCGAGCCGTATTATCTGAATACCACGGCGGACAACGACTATCAGCCCGATTACGACAGTGTGCCGGCCGATATCTGGCGGCGTTGTCAATTGCTGTTTATCTGTTCGCCGGGCAATCCCACCGGCGCGGTGATGGATCAAGCCGCTCACGCCAAGGTATTGGCGCTGGCGGAGCAGTATGATTTTATTATCGCTTCCGACGAATGTTATACCGAACTTTATGACGACGAAGACCGGCCGCCGCAAGGTTTGCTGCAAAGCGCCCGGCAATTAGGCTCCACGCGGTTTAATCGTTGCGTCATATTTCAAAGTTTGTCCAAACGCTCTAACGCGCCTGGTTTACGCTCCGGATTTGTAGCCGGCGACGCTGGGATATTGCAACAGTATTTGAAATACCGAACTTATCATGGTTGCCCGTTGCCGCTGCCGACTCAGCACGCCAGTATCGCGGCCTGGCGCGACGAACAGCATGTGCGTCATAACAGGAGGTTGTACCGGGAAAAATTTACGGCATTCATCAATGTATTGCAGGACGTGTGCGACATAAACAGGCCGCCGGCCGGTTTCTATATCTGGTTGAGAATCCCGTTTATAGCTTCTACAAATGCGCTAAGCGGTTATTCCGATACCGAATTTACCCAACAATTGTTTGCCCGGCAAAATGTCACCGTATTGCCGGGTAGCTATCTGTCGCGCGACTATGCCGGCGTTAATCCCGGCGCCAACCATGTGCGTATCGCCCTCGTGGCGCCGGTGGCGGAATGCGTAGAAGCCGCGCAACGCATAAAACTTTTTATTCACTCTTTAACTTAGAACATTCATGTCAAATTTGGAAAACATCATCGATCGGGCTTTCGAAAACCGTTCTGAAATCAGTCCCGCGCATGTATCGGCCGAAATCCGCGCGGCCGTTAACGAAGCCTTGCAAAGACTGGATCAAGGAATAGCCAGAGTCGCTGAAAAAAAACAGGGCGAGTGGGTAACTAACCAATGGTTGAAAAAGGCCGTGCTGCTGTCGTTCCGTATCAATGAAAACCGGATGATGGAAAGCGGCGCCATCCGCTATTACGATAAAGTGGCGACTAAATTCGGCCTATACAGCGAAGCGGATTTCGCTGCGGCCGGGGTGCGCGTCGTGCCGAATGCGGTAGCCCGTTACGGCGCCTATATTGCGCCGGGAGCGATACTCATGCCGTCTTACGTCAATATCGGCGCTTATGTGGATAGCGGCACCATGGTCGATACCTGGGTGACGGTCGGCTCCTGCGCGCAAATCGGCAAAAACGTGCATTTGTCGGGTGGCGTCGGCATAGGCGGCGTACTGGAGCCTTTGCAGGCCAATCCGACTATCATCGGCGACAACTGCTTTATCGGCGCCCGTTCCGAGATTGTCGAAGGCGTCATCGTCGAAGATAATTGCGTGGTGTCCATGGGTGTTTATATCGGCCAAAGCACCAAAATTTATAACCGCATGACCGGCGAAATCAGCTACGGACGCATTCCGGCCGGTTCCGTCGTGGTTTCCGGCAATTTGCCGGCGCAGGACGGCAGCCATAGCTTGTACTGCGCGGTGATAATCAAACAGGTCGATGAAAAAACCCGGAGTAAAACCGGTATTAACGAACTGTTAAGGGACTGATTTTTTCTTGGTTATAAGCTTTACGCCGGTTCTCTGCCTGGTTTTAACGTCTATGCGCTGGATTTTGCAACAAACATCCGCAACACGCAAATCATTGTTTTAATTGGTCGGATTTGATGTTGCAAAA
>JBEKBU010000317.1:0-3869 GCA_050015235.1 Methylomonas sp.
GCGGCACCGGCGGCATGTTGATTTCCGCTTTGGCGGAGGTCAAACGCACAGGCGGCGAATACCGCACCCTAAAACTCTATGGACAGGAACGCAATCTGATTACTTCCGGTATCGCCCGCATGAATCTGTTTTTGCATGGCGTTGAGGACTTCCAGATCATCCGCGGCGATACCCTGGCCGATCCCAAACATATCGAAGGCGACCGGCTACGCCAGTTCGATGTGATTTTGGCCAATCCACCGTATTCGATTAAACAATGGGATCGTACCGCCTTCGAAAAAGACAAATGGGGCCGCAATTTTCTCGGTACACCACCGCAAGGCCGGGCCGATTATGCTTTTCAGCAGCATATTCTGGCTAGCCTTAGTGATAAAGGCCGTTGCGCCATTCTCTGGCCGCATGGCGTGTTATTTCGCAACGAAGAACAATCCATGCGCAGCAAGATGGTCGAGTCGGATTGGGTGGAAGCGGTCATCGGCCTAGGGCCGAACCTGTTCTATAACTCGCCGATGGAATCCTGCATTGTCGTTTGTAACCGCAAAAAACCGGCTGCCCGTAAGGATAAGGTACTGTTCATCGACGCATTAAACGAAGTGACGCGGGAACGTGCGCAAAGTTTTCTCAAGACTGAGCATCAACAGCGGATTCTTGATGCCTTTAACGCTTTTGCCGACCAGCCTGGTTTTGCCAAGGTGGTTGCGCTGGCCGAACTGCAGGTACAGTCCTGTAATCTGTCTATACCGCTCTATGTTAAGCGGCAGACGGCTAGCGCTAACGATGCTGATGCCAACGGACAACCCCAAACGCTTGCTGAAGCCTGGGACGCATGGCAATCTAGCGGTCGAGAGTTCTGGATGCAAATGGATGCACTCGTCGAAACTCTTGACGGTTTAGTATCTGATGATGATCAAGCATGACGCATACAACCATTAAATAAACGCAATCAGAAATATAAGAGCAAGATTGGACATCTCAAAACCTTCCAACTTCAGCTTGGAACATTCCAACCTCGACTTGGAAGATTCAAGATTCTCAACGTAAAATTCTTATGCGAATTTACTAAATTCAGGGCTTAAGTGAATTGAACATTTAATAAGTAAGCCGAATAAATTTAAACACTAGCAATCGACTCTAGGCGGCAAAAATAGTTTAAACTATGACACAAAATTTTAGCCAAAATATCATAACAAACTGGCGATAGGGAGGGGAAATGGCTTCCGGCGCACTACTAAGACAGCTGATTAAATCAGGTTCTGAAGGCGACGCGGACTCTTTTCGTAGGGTTTCGGAAAAAATTATTCAGGAAGAACGCGATAAGCAACATCATTTGCTTGCCAATGATTTGGAAAAAATTCTCTATGGCCGGCGCAGTTCTTCGGAGCAAGCAAAGCGTTTCGAGTTTTCTAAATTACCGGAAGATAAAGAACGCGGCTTGGCTCTGCTACAGATAAAAGAGCCCTTGCGCAGAATTGATGATGTGGTTTTATCGGATGAAAATCGCTCACTGCTGGATGAAATTCTGGAAGAGCATCATCGTGTGGAAATACTCAAGTCGCACGGTTTATTTCCGGCTGATCGATTGCTATTCTGCGGCCCGCCCGGATGCGGGAAAACACTATCGGCGGAAATTGTCGCCGGCGAACTCGGTTTACCGCTGGCGATTGTTAGAATCGATAGCGTTGTTTCCTCCTATCTGGGTGAAACGGCGGCAAACTTGCGTAAAGTATTCGATTTTATTACTACCATCCCTATGGTGGTTTTATTCGACGAGTTCGATGCCCTGGCGAAAGAACGCGCCGATAGCGCCGAGCATGGGGAATTAAAACGTGTGGTCAATGCATTTTTACAGATGCTGGATGCCTACGAAGGTAAAAGTCTGTTAATCGCCGCCACCAATCATGAAGGTATTCTGGATTCGGCCATTTGGCGGCGCTTTGATGAAGTGTTAGTGTTTGAAGCCCCAAATTCGGAACAGCTTAAACGCTTACTTGCCATTAAGCTCAAAGGCGTGCGCAGGGAGTTTGAAATCGACAACGGCAAAATTTCCGGACTTTTTAAAGGCATGTCACATGCCGATGTGGAACGGGTTTTACGCCGGGCCATTAAAGAAAAAGTGTTGTCCGGCAAAGAGTTTTTAACCGAACGGCATATTCAGTCAGCCATACGCCGAGAAGATGCAAGAAGGAATCGGGTTTCTAAACAGGAATAGTTATTCATGACATCAAGCTACCCTCATTTGCCGCTGCAACGTGAGGAACCCATTACCGAGAAAAGACCGGGTAATTATCGTCCACCTCCGCCGCCAGCTGATCCTGCTGCGCATGGTAAAGCGCTGGGCTTGGCGTTACAAAAAACCATCCAGCAAACCGAGCAAGACGTTGGTGGTTTTGACAATCGCAAATTGTTTCGTTTTCAGGTCGAAAAAGGATTTATTCCCGACGAATTGAAAAAAATTTCCAATGAAATTGAATTCGTCAGTCAGGAGAATGATGAGGTTGTAGTTGCCTTTATTAGTCAATCGGCTCTGCAATCATTCGAGGCTCGATTAGCATCAATCGCAAATAACGAATACGTTACCAATAAACAAATTTATTATGCTTTACAAGGCATGTCAGCTTGGACGGCTGAAGATAGAACCGGCTGGTCGTTAAAGCAGGAAGGCTTTCCGGAAACCGAAACCTTTTATCTCGATCTTGAACTTTGGCCGATTGAGGACAACGCCAAAGAACGCCAACTGCTTTGGAGCAAGTTTGAATCATGGCTGAAAGAAAATGGATACGAATTTCCTGATAGCGTCAAACAGCCTGGGCTAACCATCTATCGCGTTCGCTGTGATCGCCAGCAAGCCGAACTACTCCTGCATCATCGAGATATACGTATTGTCGATTTACCGCCGCGCTTTGGCTTGGATAGAAAATATCTTGGCCTAGACATACAGCAATTCCCGATTCCACCGTCACCATTACCCAATGCGCCCGGTGTTGTGGTGCTGGATAGCGGGCTGGCAACCGGCCATCCCTTGCTAGGGCCGGCGGTTGGCGATGCGCAAAGCTTTTTGCCTGGTCATATGGCGGCAGACGAGAGCGGTCATGGTACGCATGTTGCCGGGATTGCATTGTATGGCGATTTGACTAAATCAATAGAAGCGGGGTCTTTCATTCCGGAATTACGTCTTTTCAGCGGTCGTATTCTGGACAAGGAAAATGAAAACAACGGCTTGGTTGAAAACCACATTGACGCCGCAGTTCGTTATTTTGTCACTGAATACAATTGCCGGGTTTTTAACCTTTCTTTCGGCGATAGCCGCAAACCCTATTTAGGCGGACATGTTCGCGGTTTGGCTTATACCTTGGACAGATTATCGCGAGAACTGGGGGTTTTATTCGTCGTTTCTACGGGTAATGTATTGCCTGGCCAACTTGATGGCCTAACCTGGAGACAAGAATATCCGGATTATTTAACGCATGATGATTGGGCTATCATTGATCCGGCCACAGCACTTAATGTATTAACTGTAGGCAGTTTGGCTCGTTGGGAGGCCAGTCTAAATGCTCAGCGTTATAATCATGATCCCGCAGAATTACCTATAGCCAAAACCGAACAACCTTCCCCTTTTACCCGTCATGGGCCAACGGTAGGTGGCGCAATAAAACCTGAACTGGTGGCCTTTGGCGGCAATTGGGTTTTGAATGCACGGAGTGGTGCAAATCATATTCACGATCAAGGCCTAGGTGAGCTTTCGACCAATCTTGATTTCGCCCAAGGTAATCTGTTGGGGCTTAAATGCGGGACCAGCTTTGCTGCGCCGCATATCACGCATTTAGCTGGAAAAATACTATCGGAACACCCGGAAGCCAGCGCCAATTTAT
>JBEKBU010000318.1:0-3866 GCA_050015235.1 Methylomonas sp.
GCTTGCCCTAACACCGGGTGCATAAGCTCTTCCTGTTTGCGAGTTTGAAAAGCAGCTATCACGGTTCTACGCCCCTCGTCGTTTAACAATACGCTGCCGCCGTCCCGAATATCGAAATCCTTAGCTTTCAATTGCTCGCGGTTGATTAAGGTTAGGGCCAAACGATCACAGATAGGCGCGCGAAACTCTTCCAATAAATCCAACGCCAAAGATGGCCTACCGGGCCGTACGTTATGCAAAAATCCTAATTGCGGATCAAGGCCGACAGATTCCAAAGCCGAACGGCAATCTCCCATTACCAGTGCATACAAAAAAGAAATCAGCGCATTGAAACGGTCTAACGGTGGCCGGCGGTTGCGAGTGGTAAAAGCGAAATCATCTCTTGCGGAAGCGCGCATTATATTGGGCAACGCTGCAAAATAAACCCTGGCGGCATCGCCTTCCAGACCGCGCAAGGCATCCAACGATTCCGCCTGCGGCAATTTATGCAGATTACCCGCTAACCATCGGGCGGCATGGACAAGGGCCGATTTTTCATCTGCATTTTTACTATCGCGGGCGCCGCGCATTAACACTTGCCTGCTGTTTCGAATTTTACCGGCGATAAAGCGCCGAGCTATTTTTAAGCTGATTTCCTGATCGTCAGCCGCTCTATGTTGGGCTTGGCGTAATAGAATGTTCCCGTTTACCGCTCCTTCCAGACGCGCTTGAAAACGCCCGGACCGATCCAGCCAGATTACGCTAAGGCCATCGGCGGCGCAACGCCCCATCAACGCCGGGCTGAGCATGACGTGATCGAACAGCACAAAGGCGCTTAAATGATGCAGCGGCACTTGCAGGCGCTTCTGTTTTTCGACCATCACGCAGACGGTTTCGCCCTCTAAACGTAAATATGCATCCGGCGTGGTGACATACAGCGTATTAAGTAGTTGTTTCATTCCTCTTCAGCTTCGAACTTGAATAATTGGGCCGATATTTGCTTTAATCGAGTCTTTTCCGAAAGCAACTCCGGGTTACATAATGCATTTAAGGAACATTGCGGACAACGTTTCCTGTCTTCTATCGGCGGCGGGCATTGCTGATTATGCAGCATATCGGTAACCGCTTTAACAGTGGCCCGCACTGCCTCGCGCAGTGTTTCATCGATACGCAACTCTCGCCTTCTGTGCGTTTGAATATGATAGACCGCCGCTAACGGAACAGAGGTGTTTAGCATTTCCTCTAGACACATGGCTTGCGCGGCGACTTGTAAGTCATCGTTATGCCATTGTTTACGTTTACCGTGCTTGTATTCCACCGGCAATACACCGCCATCGGGATGAAACTCCACCACATCGCACCGCCCGCTGATGCCGAGCCGGTCCGACCAAACCGGCAACGCGAATTCCACTCTGACGCCTTTTTTAATTTCATGCGCCAATGGATCGACGCGCTGATGCTCCAGCATGCCGCTTTGGGTATGAACATTGTCGGCAAACTCGCCTTCGGCATGGATTAGATAGCAACGCCTAGGACAATAGGCGTACTGGTTAAGCGCGGAAAGCGGGATTTTGTCCTCCTGATCGTTATTATTTAACAATAAGCTGGACTCCGGATGGCAAACGGTCTTCAAAAACAGTCAGATCGTAATCGGCAAATTTACGCGGCGTATCGACGCCTTCTTTCTTTTTTATGTAGATTATTCTGCTGAGATCCGTTTCTAAATCCGTTCCTATATCGAGTAATTTATGGGCAGGCGCGCAACCTAACATCGCCTGTTTTTTGCGTTGTTCAAGATTAGAATCAGTTCCGACATGCTTGAAAATATAAAGCCCACGGCAGGACATCATACCTTTGCTGGCTGAGCGGTCATGGTCGTACATATTAACTAACGCTTCCCAAAATAACGCCAAATCGGCTTCGCTAAAGCCGGTTTCTTGGGCGAGATTAGCGCTGATAAAGCCTTTTGCGGCGTAAAGCCCATAAGGAATCAAATTTTTCCGGCCCATGGTTCGCAGCTTTTCTTCAGGTTGCTCGTCTTCCCATTTTTTATAATCCTCTATGGATTTAGCGCCTTTAACATCTTCTGTAACCGCCATTCTGGTCACCGAAATATCGAGAGGAAAAACTTTATCCAATGACCGGGCAAATGAAAATTGAACCGCGCCGCGAACTTGCCCGGCATTGGCGCCGGTAGACATTACCGCTCCAAATGTTCTGACATCGTAAAAATTTTGGCACATCCATTCACGCGCCAATTTTACGTTGCCTTTAGTGGCTTTGCCCTTTTCCGGAATTTCACCATTGGCTTGTTGATGTGATTCGGCTATGGGACGATTCAGATTAGTGGCGTGTTCGATAAAAATGGCATTTGGCCGCTCGTTATTTTTAGCGATCTGTACGTAGTTTCTAACTCTACGTTTTAATGCGACATCCGATACCAAGCCGAACATATCTTCCGGATCGATGCGCGGCGCATTACCGGCATCCGGGTCGCCGTTCGGGTTGCCGTTTTCGCAATCAAACAAAAATAAAAATTCATAACGGTTTTCAATGCTCATTCGTCTTCTCCTTGTTGTGCGTTTTGTTTGGCTAGTTTTTTAGCTTTACCTTCAGATTTATCGGCATATATTTGCGCCAGCTGTTGGTAGTAACCCAACGCGAATAAGCTTTGTTGCTCTAAATCGAGCGTTCTGGGTATAGCGGTCATACGGCTCATAATTTCACTGATTCGTTTTTCAAAGATTTGCGCTAAGCCTTTGTCGATTTTATGTAAATGGTTTTTCGCATTACTCATCAACTGCCCTATCCGTAATGCCGGGGCCTGGCTGGTTGCCGTATAATAACGCTGCACAACGCCGGCGCCAATATCGCCTAATGCTTCTTTTTGCAAATCGGCTAACACGGCAAGCAATCGCCCACATTGATATTCTGCTTTGGGATGCTCTGGGTTTACTTTTGTACACATGTGTATTTCTCCTTTTCGTATATGGTAAGCTCGAATTAACCCCATACGCGCGTGGTTCTGGGCTTCGTCATTTATAATGGCTTTGCGAGATTCCATCAACGCTTGAATTAATACGGAATAAGGAATCTGTTTATTTTTATTCAGCGCGGTACGCCACAATTCATTGATTAATGGCGCGGGCGCGTCTTTTAAATCCCTAACCAGACTACCGACAACTGCTAGGAATTTAGGCGGCGCGGTTAATTTTCCGCCTTCGCGGGCGACGATTTGTAAATCGTCAAACCAGGCGCAGATATTTTCCAAAAGTTCTTCCAACCGCCCCTGCCGCCAGTCTCTTACCATTACGCGCCCGGCCTGACCCGACACGGTCAAGACAAAATAATGATTATCCAGCAGATCGGGACGTTCGCCGGTTCTGACTGCATCCAGCAATTTTTTAGCCCTCGTCTCTTCGCCGGCTATGGGTTCGCTTGGATTTTCCAATTCAGCAAACATATTGTCGTCCGCATTTTCAAGACGATGGCCAAACCAATAGACCGCCAAACCGCCATTCACCAAACGTATGCTTTGTTCGGCAATGAGCTTATTGAAAGTTTCAACATAACTTTTAGCGGTTACCTCATCGGTAGCCGCATTAGAAGACTTTTCCAGCCCATATGATTGAAAGGCTTCTTTATCAAACGCCATGAACGCATCGCCCGTGCCTAATCCACCAACAGAAGATAAGCCTTTAATTTTTGGGTGCGTCTCAACAGACTCTATGGCGGCCCCCGTCAACAAACATCGCATACTTGGCTGGTTTTTATTCTTGTAAGCTACTTCATTGGCGGTTTGCCGCTGTTTGCGCCACCAGTCATGCCAAGCGCAAGAGTTGATCGGGTATTGATTGTTAATCAAAAACGTCACGCTATCCGTACTC
>JBEKBU010000319.1:0-3836 GCA_050015235.1 Methylomonas sp.
TTTCAGATTGGCTTCCAGTTGCGAGTGATTGCCGAGCAGGGTTTTAAGGGTAAAGTGCGAGGTGTTGTAAAACACATGGCTCGAGGCGTCACGCAAACCTATTGGATCAAGATCGCTCATGCCGGCGCCTTCGCGCTGAAAACACACCTCTTCTAAAACGGCTTGCTTGCTGGGTTCCAGCAAACAATCCAGGCGGCGCAGCACGAACATGGGCAGGATTACGTCGCGGTATTTGCCGCGCACAAACACATCGCGTAGGCAGTCGTCAGCGATAGACCTGATGAAGCTGACTATTTTGTTGTGGGAAGAGTGGTCCATTTCCTTATCTATAATCTGTGGGCATTAAGCCACACTGGCGGCAGTAATTGTCTATACAACTATTAAGTCTAACACCAAGGCAAAACAATTAAACAATACGGCGATATATTTTTATTTTGAATACGTATTAACTTTTCGTTAATGGCTTTCAACGAGGGAGCGTTCGAGCGTTCCGGAACCGTCAAATCTACCGTCACGAAGTTATTTTCATCACGCAACCCAATCCAATTCAATCTTAAATTTCAGCTCTGCCCTGGCCGCCAAGGTCAACAGCATATCCAGACTATATTTCTTCCAATGCCGTCGCACCAGGTCGGATATTCTGGCCTGTGTCACCCCAAGGGTTTACAATGAGGCGATATAGCGGATGGCTTTGAGTTTTTCTTCATTCAGCCCTTCAAGTTGAGCTTCGTCAATCCAATTTTCTCTGATCAGTCTTCCAAAGACAAATATAAGCTGAGAATAACGGTAGTCGTATTTTTCATCCATCGCTTTTCGCTGCCTGCTAAGAAAATCGTGAATAGTCCAAATGTCTTCAGGTTTTTCGGCTTTTTCGCTCATGTCTTTTAGTTTCTGCAAAAGCGCTGCATATTCGCGAGCAAGCGCGGCGTCAAACGCCCGCTTTGCAACCTTCTTCTCGGCTTGTGACCAATTAAATCTATCCATTACAATATGATATGAACTTTTCGAAATCGATACATGGGGGTGGGAAGATTAAGACAAGACTGGCTGCATTTTACACCAAATTCAATGTCACGCTATTCGGGAAAAAATTTTCTCAAGCTGCGAGCACAGCAGTTAAAACAAAAAGCAGGAAGTATCGACAACTACTGAACTAAGCCAATTACTCTATTGAAAATCTGAATCAAACTTGTTGGAATGTGCCAAAAAAGAAACAGCCACTAATAAGCAGCTGTTTTTCTTAGACATTCTTGGGGCGGCGTCAACCGCTAGCTGCAACCCTTGACATACCAGGGTTTTGTTCAATTCAATTTTTGAATATACCGTCAAATCTACCGTCAGACGTTCAGGACAGGCAAATATTTTATGCTGCCCAATCCAGTTCTATCCTAAATTTCAACTCCGCCCTGGCAGCCAACATCAACAGCATATCTAGGCTGAATTTTTTCCAGTGCCCTCGAACCAAGTCTGATATTCTGGCCTGAGTCACGCCCAGTTTTTCAGCGGCTTCGGTTTGGGTCAAGCCCTTTTCCTGAATCCATAATGCTAACCGGTTCATTAAATCGGCGCGCATTTGCAATATTTCCGCCTCATGAGGCGGAAAACCCAAGGCCAAAAATAAATTTTCGCCTGATTTAACCACATCATTCATATTTATTCTCCAATATGCCTAACGCAAACTTCAGAACTTCAGGGTCAGGTCTCAGAACTTCAGGGTCAGGTCTTGCTTTTTGCTCGGCAATATACGGAAAAGTCAATTACACCAATCAATTGATATTTTTAAAAAATTAGCCTTTTAAGCGCGTCAACAAAGGAATTAAGGCAGGTATATCTGTCCGAATAATACTCCATAAAGTATCATTATCAATACCCAGATAACCATGAATTAAACGGTTTCGGGTCGCGATAATCATACGCCAAGGTATTTCCGGTGTTTTTTGGCGGATAGCCTCTGGAATATGGGTGGCTGCTTAGCCGATTAATTCTAAATTTCTCACAGTAGCATCATAATTCAGACCGCTAGCTACAAAGCCTTGCTGGTCAAAACCCTCGGTATAACAAAGCACTTTCTCGGCAAAGCCAAGCATATCATCCAGATAAAAACTCCATTCACGCTGAAAAGAGTCAGACATCTATAGCTTCTCTTTCAATGAAAGGCCGTAACTGTAAACGTAAAGCTTTGTCTGTTACTAAATCCACCCGGCAGCCGAGCGTATCTTCCAAATAAAATTGCACGCCAAAATAACGTTCAGAGCTCGCAGGACCATCGAAACTTACCAAAATATCCACATCGCTGTTATCGCCGGCTTCATCACGGGCCGTAGAACCGAATAAAGCGAGTTTTGTCACGCCGAATTTTTCAGCAACAATAGGCTTAATTTTATGAAGTATCTGTAATGCATGGCTGCGTTTCATAATGAATGTCAGTCCGGATTTGTAACTTCAGTGTTTTGATTTAGGATAGAGAAGGGTTTAAAAAAAATACAGCCACTTGTAAGTGGCTGATTTTGAACGATTTTTCTTGGTGGAGGCGGCGGGAATTGAACCCGCGTCCGCAAGCACTCCGCCACAAGCTCTACATGTTTATCCCGCGCTTTGAATTTAACTGTTAACTACCCGTCGGGCCAAGAGGTTTAACAGCGATTTCGATTGGATTTAACGCTTCAAGCTACGAACGAAGCCCTGGCGCGATCTTATGTAATATGATCCCTGAGCGCTCCGAAGAGCCTGCGCGCATAAGCACACACAGTCAGAGAAGTGGTGCAGGTTTTAAGCTGCTAAGGCCACTGAGTAGTTTTCGTCGTTTGCGAATACTTGTTTTCAGTAGGATTTACGAGGTGTACTGTCCTCGACATGCACCTGAGGTTTTGCTACCCGCGTCGAAGCCAAGTCGCCCCCAAGGACTAAAACATTACCATAAACGGAAAGAAATTGCTAGCATAAAAAAGCAAACCGGCTCACAAAAACTCATAAACAGGCCGCCTACCCTGCCCTATTCAACTCCGCCAACAAAGGCTTAACCGGTATGGAGAACTTCTGTCTGGCGATATCCCCGGCAATCCCGGTATAACTGCGTTGCAGGTATAAATCCACTCCGCACACCTTGCCTATCATCGAACAGCGGCCGCTTAAACCGAATAGCCGGCCTTGCAGGCCATAGGTCAACGGTACGGTATCGGCGCGGAGGATATGGCCGGATACTGTAAAATCGATGCGTTGATCGGCGCTTGCATAGTTCAGCGTGTCCGGCAGCACCTGTAACTCCGCCAGTAGAATCGGGGCGTCCTCGCCGGAACTACCGTATATCCGGCAGCGGCACGCCTGTAAATCGTCCAGTAAAATAGCGGCCAGCCCTGCCGCATTCAGACGTTCCGGATGCCGCGCCCGGATGCTTTCCAGGCCATGTATTCGCCGCATTTGCTTTTCCTGATAGCGTGACTAAGGATTTAGCTTTAAAATAACACCATAGACTATTGCCAAGCGCGCCTTTGCCGCCCGGAACCGATTAAATGACCGATTATAAACTAACTCATCTGAAACAGCTTGAAGCAGAAAGCATCCATATTATTCGCGAAGTCGCCGCCGAATTTGAAAAACCGGTAATGTTGTACTCCATAGGCAAGGATTCGGCGGTTATGCTGCACCTGACCAAAAAGGCCTTTTTTCCCGGCAAACCGCCGTTCCCCCTGCTCCACGTCGACACCACCTGGAAATTCAAGGAAATGATCGCGTTCCGAGACAAAATGGCGAAAGAGTTGGGCTGGGATTTAATTGTCTATATTAACCCGGATGGGGTGGAGCAAAACATAGGCCCGTTCACGCACGGCAGTAAAAAA
>JBEKBU010000320.1:0-3796 GCA_050015235.1 Methylomonas sp.
TTTTATCCGCCAGCCGGGCGATCGCCGGTTTGGCGTTCTGCGCCTGACGGACGCTGAGAATAATCTGCGCCAAAGCGGTATCTCGGCCTATCCGGGTAGCCTTATACAAAAAACTGCCTTGCAGATTAATCGTGCCGGCGGCAACGCTATTGCCCGGAAATTTCTCAACCGGCATGGATTCACCGGTAAGCATGGATTCGTCAACGCTGGAATGCCCCTCCAAAACCGTCCCGTCCACAGCCACTTTTTCACCCGGCCTTATGCGCAGCGTTTCACCGAGCCCAACCTGATCGATGGCGATATCAAGGTCCTGGCCTTCTCTGACTACACGCGCCGTACGCGGTTGCAGACCGATGAGCGCCCGTATGGCCGAGGACGTTTTTCCGCGGGCGCGGGTTTCCAGCGCATTGCCGAGATTGATAAAAGCGATGATGATTGCCGACGCTTCGAAATAGGCATGGTTGGATAAGGACGGCAAATGCCGGGAGTAATCGATGACTACGCTGGAATACAGCCAAGCCGAGCCAGTACCCAGGGCTATCAGAGTGTCCATATTCGCCTGTTTAACTTTCAGCAATTTAAACGCGCTGGCAAAAAAATGCTTGCCCGAATAAAACATGACCGCAAGCGTAATTAAAGATATGACAGTCCAGAATGTACCGCCTTCTGCCGTGCCTATCTGCGGAAACCAGCCCAAGTGAGCCCCCAGCATCAAGGGCAGTCCAAGACCGCCGGCGACGGCCGCTTTTATTAAAAGATCATGGTAAAGCTGATTTTCCAGCTGTTCTTCTTCCGCCGGGTCTTCAAAACCTTCCATGACCGCCCCTTCATAACCAGCGTCTCTAAGCGATTTTCTTAATAATTCAGGGTCTGGATTGCCTATAACGGTAGCGGAATGATCGCCGAAATTGACGCTGACTTCGTCAACACCGTTTACGGATCGCAAGGCGTTATCCACGGCGGTTATACAACCGGCGCAACGCATGCCGAGTACCGACAGCCTAAGTTCGCTCCGGTGCTGATGAGTTTGTTCTGAATTCATGTCAAATCTCGCTTGCGGGCTTAATTTATTCCATACTTAATCGACATTAAAACCGGCGTCGACAATAGCGTCTTCAATCTCGTTCAGACCGATTTGTTCCGGTAGATACTCTACTTCAACTTGATTGTCCTGAAATGATGCTTTCACACTTACGACGCCTGCTAACGCGGTAAGTTTAGTTGTGATAGTGTTTTCACACCCGCCGCATTTCATTCCGGATACCGATAAAGATATTGATTCAGACATAAGGTTGCTCCTAAAAATGTAAATAAAATTGAATTGCGTTAATCCTTGCCGGCGTCATCAATGGCTAATTCCTAAGCTTGGTATAAAATGAATCAAACCGGTCCACTATGCAACTGATTTTTTGCTGAAACGACACTTTTTTGACATTATCTTTTCATCATAATTCAATGCGCGCCATACCTAGCAACGCCAGAACTTCGGGTTGGCCGCTTACTCACTCGAAACATTCATCAAAATACTTTTAATATAAGGCTATGGGCTTTACACTAGAAACAATTTACCATGATGCTGAAATTAATTTTTATCCTGATCGCGTCTTTTTTAGTCTCTCTGTTTTTGCCGAGAACGTAACTGGAATTTCTAATGAACAACTACAATCACTGCAAAAAAATCAGCATGCTTTAGCGATCGATATCCGTATTAAAGCGGAATTCTATCCTGGATTAATTCCGGTCATACCGTAACTCCAACTGATTGACGGCTAAATTTATTACTCTCCTATGTCACTTAAGAATCTTACCAATCAAACCATCGCCTTAGCCGGCATATCTCAAGCATGTGGCTTGGTGCATCTACTGGCCACTACGGGCAGCGCGGATTCCGCGTTTTTAGAATCCAGCCTGGGCAGCATCCTGAAAGTGGACGCCGATAGCGTCCCGGATGTTTTCGGCGGTTTGGCCGGCGTAAAATATGGCTTACAGCAGCTGGAAATACAACTGGGCGGCAATGTTTTCAAAAGTCCCGAACAAGCCCGCTATGCCGCGCAATTGGTGTTTTTGCATAAACAACTCGAAAAACGTAACGATTTGTTAAATACCATCGCCATCGGCATCGCCAAGGCCCAGGCCCAAACCGAACAATACGGTATTACACATGTTAATGTGATAGCCAGCCTTGCGGATTTATACCACTCCACGATCAGCACCATGCAGCCGCGTATCATGGTTATGGGCGATCAAAATTTTTTAAGTACGCAAAATACCGTTAACAAGATCAGAGCGCTTTTGCTGGCCGGCGTCCGATCAGTGCTTTTATGGCGGCAATGTGGAGGCAGCCGCTGGAAGTTATTGTTTTTAAGAAAAAAAATTCAGGACGAAGCGCGTTTTTTACTCACGCAGATTTAAACCTAGATGCCGGAATTACCCGAGGTTGAAACCTGCCGCGCCGGCATTGCGCCGCATATTGAAGGGAAAATCCTTCAAGCGGTCATCATTCGCCAACCCATACTGCGCCGGCCTATCCCCCCGGAATTAGCTGTAGAGGCGCGGGGCGCAAAACTACTTAACGTCAGGCGGCGCGCTAAATATCTGCTACTGGAAAGCACGGCCGGCAATTTACTGCTGCATTTAGGCATGTCAGGCAGTTTGCGTATCACCGATTCCGGACAGCCGCCCGGCAAACATGATCATATCGATTTTATTTTTGCTGACGGCATAATGCTGCGTATGCAGGATCAACGTAGATTCGGAACGGTATTGTGGTATAAGGGGCCAATCGATAGCCATCCGTTATTGGACAAGCTAGGTCCGGAGCCTTTATCGGATGAGTTTGACGGCGAATATTTGCTGAAATCAGCCGGAAAACGTAGTTTGCCGATCAAATCTTTTATCATGGATAGCCACATTGTGGCTGGCGTGGGGAATATTTACGCCAGCGAATCACTGTTTTTAGCTGGCATACATCCCAACCGGCCCGCCGGAAAAATCGAACCGCAATCTTACCTAACCCTGGCGGCGGCTATAAAAACCGTTTTGCGGCAAGCGATTACCCAAGGCGGCACGACTATACGCGATTTTATCAATCCGCAAGGCAAACCCGGTTACTTCGCACAGAATTTAAATGTCTACGGGCGCGCCGGCCAACCTTGCAACCTATGCGCCACACCGATAATTCAACTTAAAATTGGACAACGCAGCAGTTTTTTTTGCCCGGTTTGCCAACCATGAATCGACTTACGAACTCAGTCATGGTTTTTTCGCATTGCAACTTCAACCGCTAATTTCTAGAAACAGAAGATTTTTTATATGACTGTGCTATTTTTTTCACTACGCGGCGTTCCAGCGGATGAAGCCGAAGACGTGCGCGCGCTGCTTAATGCGCATGATGTCGAATTTTACGAGACGCCGGCGGGAAATTGGGGATTATCCATGCCCGCAATCTGGTTATACAAAGAAGAAGATCTGGAAAAAATCAGGCCGGAATTCGCCGCTTATCAGCAACAACGCCGTGTGGAGCAGAGGCGTTTATATCAGCAATTAAAAACGGCCGGACAACCTCGTCGCCCTTTTAAAAAAAATTTAAAAAAAACCATTCAACTGGTTGTTTATGTCTGCCTTATGCTAATAACCATCTATATTTCTTTTAAATGGTTGTTTGAATTGGGCTTATATAAACTATAGCGCGTATGTCATCTTAAGGTTAAACACCCTCTTCAGGAAATGTATATACTTTCCGTATTTCAACTTGGCAGATTGACGGGGCTCCTATGCCGGAAGCAAACTTTGTAAC
>JBEKBU010000321.1:0-3796 GCA_050015235.1 Methylomonas sp.
CCTGCGCTATGGCGAAAACCCGCACCAACGCGCTGCATTCTACCGGGAGAAAAATCCGCCGCCGGGCAGTATTACGGCGGCCGCGCAATTACAAGGCAAGGAATTATCCTATAACAATATCGCCGATGCCGATGCAGCGCTGGAATGCGTCAAATCATTCGCCGAGCCGGCCTGCGTCATCGTTAAACATGCAAATCCTTGCGGCGTGGCTATCGGCGCAGATTTACTGTCAGCCTACAATTTGGCGTACGCTACCGATCCGACTTCGGCGTACGGCGGCATTATAGCTTTTAACCGCGAACTGGACGCCAGCGCCGCCGGCGAAATCGTTAATCGGCAGTTCGTTGAAGTCATCATCGCTCCCGCCATCAGTAAAGAGGCGCTAAGTTTATTCGGCAAAAAACAGAATGTCCGCGTTTTGGCATGCGGGCAATGGCCGGAAAACCGGCAAGCCGCCATGGACTACAAACGGGTAACCGGCGGTCTGTTGGCTCAAGATTGCGATACCGGCGCCATAACGGCCGCCGACATTAAAATCGTCGGCGCCAGGACGCCCACTCAACAGGAAATCGGCGATTTATTGTTTGCCTGGAAAGTAGCCAAGTTTGTCAAATCCAATGCGGTCGTCTATGCTAAAAACGGACAAACCATAGGCATAGGCGCGGGCCAGATGAGCCGGGTATATTCCGCGAAAATAGCCGGCCTGAAAGCGGCGGATGAGGGTTTAAGCATAGCAGGTTCGGTAATGGCTTCCGACGCTTTTTTTCCTTTCCGGGACGCCATAGACGCGGCGGCGGCGGCCGGAATCACCGCCGTGATTCATCCCGGCGGCTCCGTACGCGATGAAGAAGTCGTCGCCGCGGCAAATGAGCATGACATGGCGATGATCTTAACCGGAATGCGGCATTTTAGACATTGAGCTGAATTGTAATTATTCGCAACCAAATATGATAATCTATACGTTGACAATTTAAAGCCCCCCAAAAAGGCGGGCATTATAAAAACAACAACTTAAATAAAAATTTATGCCTAATAACGGATGTGCCGAACATAGAGAAGCGCATCTTATTTGTGCATTGCGATTTTAGCCGAGAACATGCGTTTTTTTTCCTTGCCGAATTTCCCACCCGAAAATTGCGTCAGCATGCACCGCTCGCGCGATTACCGGATCGCCATTTTTACCTTTGTCGCCGCTACGATCTGTTTAACCACCGACGGTTTTGCGCCGCTGGATATGCAATACGTACTGGCTTTATGCGGCTGGCTGTTTCTGCTGACTTTTTTGCGCCGCGAATGTAAATACGTCCGTACCCAAGTCGCGGTTGCCGTCGCGTTCGCCGTGATAGGCGAGTACTTCGCTTCTATTTATATGCAGGGCTATATATACCGTTTCGGCAATTTACCGGCTTATGTGCCGGCCGGTCACGGTTTGGTGTATCTGACGGCGGTGGCGTTAGGGCGCTCGGGCTTGTTCCAGCGTAACGCCCGTTATATCGCTCTTTCGGTCATTATCATTTGCGGGCTCTGGACGGTTTGGGGACTCGGTTTCAGCGCCCGCCCGGATATGATAGGAGCGGTATTATTCGGTGTTTTCCTGCTTTATTTGTTCAAGGGCAGATCTCCCATGGTTTATCTCGGGGCGTTTTTTATCACCTCCTGGCTGGAGATCGTCGGCACTTCCGCCGGCACTTGGGCATGGGCCAGTATAGACCCGGCCTCCAAATTACCGCAAGGCAATCCGCCGAGCGGCGTGGCCGCTTGGTATTGTCTGGTCGACATGGTGGCGTTGACCGGCGCCGCGCCGGTGCTGGCGGCCTTTGAAAAGACCACGCGCGCCATTTATGCTACCGTTAAACCTTAACCAGCCTTGCGCCGGCCCATTTAAACCTTAAGCATCACAACACACTATCAATCGCATGGAAAAAACTTATTCCCCTCATACCATTGAACAACGCTGGTACCGGATTTGGGAACAAAACGGCTATTTTGCCGCAAAACAACAGGGCCGCTCGTACTGCATCATGATCCCGCCGCCGAACGTCACCGGCAGTTTGCACATGGGTCACGCCTTTCAGGATACCATTATGGACGCCTTGACCCGCTATCATCGTATGCTGGGTTACAACACCCTCTGGCAACCCGGCACGGACCATGCCGGTATCGCCACGCAAATGGTGGTCGAACGGCTAATCAATACTGAAGGCAAAAACCGCCATGATTTCGGGCGCGAAGCTTTTATCGACAGAATCTGGGCATGGAAACAGGAGTCCGGAAATACGATAACCCGGCAATTACGGCGCATGGGGTCGTCACTGGACTGGGAAAAAGAGCGCTTCACGATGGATGAAGGCATGTCGGCGGCAGTTCGGGAAGTGTTTATCAAACTCTACGAAGAAGGTTTGATTTATCGCGGCAAACGCCTGGTCAACTGGGATCCAGTGCTGCATACCGCCGTATCCGATCTGGAAGTCCTTTCCGAAGAAGAAAACGGCTCCATGTGGTATATGCGTTATCCTTTAAGCAACGGTCAAGGCTACTTGCCGGTGGCGACGACCCGCCCGGAAACGCTGCTCGGCGACGCGGCGGTGGCCATCCACCCGAATGACGAACGTTATAAACATCTGCTCGGTGAATTTGTGCAACTGCCGTTATGCGGCCGCCTGATTCCGATTATTGCCGACGACTATGTCGATCCTGAATTCGGCACCGGCTGCGTAAAAATTACTCCGGCCCACGACTTTAACGATTACGAAGTCTGGAGCCGGCATAAACACAAGTCCGCCATAACCGACCTGCCCCACGGCGGCCTGATTAACATTTTCACCGCCGACGCCGCCATCCGCGATAATGACGATGAATTCGCCCTGCTACCGGCCGCCTATATCGGTCTGGACCGATTTGAGGCCAGAAAAAAAATAGTGGCCGATCTGGACGCTTTGGGTTTATTGGAAAAAATCGCCGATCACAAGCTGATGACGCCGCGCGGCGACAGAACCGGCGCCGTCATTGAACCGTTACTTACCAACCAATGGTACGTAAAGGTTGCGCCTTTAGCTAAACCCGCAATTACCGCCGTCGAAACGGGGGCTATCAAATTTGTGCCGGATAATTGGAAAAACACTTATTTCGAATGGATGCGCAACATCCAGGATTGGTGCATTTCCCGGCAAATCTGGTGGGGGCACCGGATTCCGGCTTGGTATGACGAACTCGGCAATATTTATGTCGGCCGGTCCGAAGCCGAAATTCGTCTCAAACACCGACTTGCCGCCGATTATCCGTTAACTCAGGATACGGACGTACTCGATACCTGGTTTTCTTCGGCTTTGTGGCCGTTTTCCACGCTCGGCTGGCCGCAAGCCACGCCTGAACTGGCGCTTCATTATCCAACCAGCGTCCTAGTCACCGGCTTCGACATCATTTTTTTCTGGGTTGCCCGCATGATTATGATGGGGCTTAAGTTTCAGGGTGAAGTACCGTTTCGCGAAGTTTACATTCACGGCCTGGTGCGCGACGCCGAAGGCCAGAAAATGTCCAAATCCAAAGGCAATGTGCTAGACCCTATCGATATTATTGACGGTATCGACCTGGAGTCTTTAGTGGAAAAACGGATTTCCGGCATGATGCAGCCGCATCTCGCCAAAAAAATCGAACAAGCCACCCGCAAGCAATTTCCGGACGGCATACCGTCTTACGGGACGGATGCGTTACGCTTTACTTTCGCCTCGCTCGCCTCCACGGGCCGGGATATCCGTTTTGACCTGGCCCGCACCGAAGGTTACCGCAATTTCTGTAA
>JBEKBU010000322.1:0-6375 GCA_050015235.1 Methylomonas sp.
ATTTTCCTGGACGATGTCGCGCAGCGCGGATATGTCGGCATGGCTGGGCACGGCGTTATCGTCGAAATTGATTTTGGCGTCTAACGCGATCAATTGGCCGGCGGCGTTTTCGATGAGCGGATTGATTTCGATCTGGCTGGCGTCCTTGGCGACGCATAAATCGTAGACGCCGCGCAAAATGCCTTGCAACTGGCTTTCCTGTTCTTTCGCCAGCCCCAGGGCGGCGGCGATCAGCCGTCCCTGGTAAGGCTGGTAGCCGGCGGCCGGCGGCACGGGCACGCGGACGATTTTTTCCGGGCTTTCCTCGGCGACCGCTTCGATATCCATGCCGCCCGCCGCCGAGGCGATAAACATCAGGCATTCGGCTTCCCTATCCAGCACCAGGCTCACATAAAACTCGTGTTTGATGGCGGAAGCTTCTTCGATCAGCAACACATCCACCGGCAGGCCATCGCTGTCAGTCTGGTGGGTAACCAGACGCTTGCCGAGCCGTTCGCGGCAAAACGCCTCCACTTCCGCCTTGCCGCGCGCGACCTTTACGCCGCCGGCCTTGCCGCGCGCGCCGGCGTGGATCTGCGCCTTGACTACCCAGGCGTCGCCGCCCAGCTTTTCCAAAACTTGTTCCGCCTGCGACCAGGTCACCGCGACGTCGCCGCGCGGAATCGGCACGGAATAATTCTTTAGAAGCAGTTTGGCCTGATATTCATGAATATTCATTAATGACTCCGCTTGAGTGGCTGTTGGCTTGTATGTGTTGAGGTATTATCTGCTATATCGTTAGCGGTATACAACTAGAATCCTTGCCGGGTTTCGATTCGGTTGGCCGGCGCGCGCGGATATCGTCAATCCGCTATAGCCGTATAATCCTAATCCATTTTAAGTATATGACTCAACGCGCTGATTATAGTCGGCGTCAACATGGCGCCGAACCGGAATGCGTCGTCTTTCCAGGATAGGGCGATGCCGTTTTCCTCCATCCATTTGGGAATATCGAAGTCAGGGCGCATGGCTGTTAAGGCGGCTTGCGTGCGGGCTTGCCAATAAATCGCGGCAAATGCATAAAGGGAAAGTAAAGACAGCGTGGCGACTATGCCCCAAAATTGGCAGGAAGAGGAGTCTAAATCGAGTATCCGGTTCGCCAAAACAGTCGCCCCCTCCCCTAACATGGCTACCGGTAATTGCATCCATGCAAACATGTGGATAATGCCGACGATCATCACCGCCGAACCTATGATAACGCCTTGTTTCAAATAATTCATGCGTTGGATGAAAAATCCCGTTTCCTGGACCGCGGCGGGCATGGCTATCGAGCTGCTAATCGCAAACATGATAAAAACCGGCGTAATCGCCGCCAGGATATTGATGGCGCGGATAATAAATAGAATATTCGCCATTGAGCGCGGATGGGTCAATGGCGAGCTTTCCAGAGCGAGTACAGTCGTATGGTAGATGTTGTTGTATAACGCGCTTTCATCGTTGGCGCGGTAGATTTGCAGCAGCGCCAACGTCAAAATAGGCAGCCCTATGGCGCCTAGTTTCAAGATATGTTCACGGGAATAGCAATGGCGGATAATGCCGGCGCTCCAAACCAATGCGCCCAGGTAAGTTAAAATCAGCAGCAAAGTGCTGCCGCTCCAGAGGATTCTTCTCTGGTATTCCAGGATTACCGAAGCCGGCGATTTAGTTTGTTTGGGAATAGCGGTTACTATTAAATTTTTTATTTCCAGACTGCTTTCGGCGTTCATTTCAAACAGAACATGGCTCAATATATAGATTGCCGTCGGGATGAGCAATGCCAGCAGATAGGCGTTCCGATTAAAAAATGTTTGCATTTTTTATCCTGTAGATAACTATTCGGCGCAATGTACGCTAGTCGGATTCTGGGGCAGGGACGCCAGAAAATACCCTCAAACTAAAGAATGGTAAAGTCAGGATTGGAAAACATCTCAGCTAGATAATGACGCAAAATTTTCAACGGCAACCGTCTGTATCCGGCTTGGAAGTTTCTGATGCTTTATTATGGCGAGATGGTCATCTTCTATTGTTTTAAGAACAAAAGCATCAAAATACTGCTCACCGCAAAAATCACATTCAAGACAAGGGGCGTCTTCTACAATCAATAAATTCTCTCCTCGCTGATGAATATAGCGTGTCAATTTTTTGCTCAGATTTTTGTTACCGCAAAAAGCACACATTTCAGTCATCGTATTATCCCCTCTCGTAAGGATTCTTGAACTTTGGCGGTTTCGGTATGTAAATGGTAATAATTACCAAAGTTTCACCCATTAAACCGCAAACAACATGAACAGGTATACCTGAATCTGTAAACCCCGCGACAAGACAACTCTTACCACGACCGCAATCGGGATATTGTTCAATTATCCGCCCTGACAACAATGCCTGTTCTACTTCGGACAACAGCAACGCATCATTTTGCCGTTCACAATCTGCATGCCGTGTATAGCGATAATGATTACCTTCCACACAATTCTTAATCCAGAGTTCGGTAATCACCACAAATATCTCAAGCTAAAATCGTATACGCATTAAACTATTATAATATGGACACAAAATTTTTATCCGCCGCATTACCGCCGATTATAGTAAGATTCCACCTGAACCATTAACCTTTTTGCTGACCTCAATCTGACACTCTCAAATTGATCAGGCGGTATTTCTGAGTCATTAAATTCAAATCCCTTTACTTTATTAGAATCAGAATCTGAAGCTCATCCTAATATTGATCCGATTACTGATGTAAAAAATTCAGGTTGTATTATTGCCCTTCCGGAATATCCAGGTCGTTGACGCCAGTCAGGTCTTGCAGGATATCGGCGGCTTTCACGTGCAAACGGCTGAAGGCCATGTGCAGGACTTCCCAGCCTTCAAAGGCGATCAGGCGCCAGTTTTCGGAATTACGGTCCCATTCCGTGTCGAGCAGTACGCCGGCCGCGACGAGTTTTTTGAAAGCGGCGTCGGTCGGATTGTCGATATAGGCGCGGGCCGCCTCCATATGGATGGCCGGCAGAATGCGGGCGGCGGGCAGGTGGTTGCCGGCATGGCTGTTGGTGTACATGACAAAGCCGGGTTCGACGCCGACACGGTGCAATCCTTTGCAGTAGTTTTCGAAGTTTTCAAGTGGAAACGGGATGTGGTGTTTCATTACATATGTTTCGCGTTAACGGGGGACAGCTTAATTTTACCAGACGTTGAGCATCGAGGTGGCGTTCGATTCGCCGGTAAGCCTCTATCACCGCGCCGCCTTTAAAACCGCACAATGTCAAAGCGTGCGTTTCGGGATAGGAAAACAGCCGCAACCCGCAGCCGATGTCCCAGACATAGTTTTCAAAACGGATAAAACTATCCGGAGCGGCGATGGCGAAGACCGGATCGGGAATAATATTCAGGCTCAGCGTATCGATGCTACGGTTAGGCAACGCGTCGCAAACGGCCTGCAATTCGGTTTCGATATCGGCGGCGGCCAACGGGATTTCCGCCGAATATACCGTCACGTGTTTCAGGCCGCCGGCCGCGGCCGCCAGCCGGGTTAAAAAGTTCAACAAACCGGAATGGCGGGGAGAATCGAAATGAATTTGCAAAGCCAAGCGGTCAACGATAGCGATGCGTTTTAAACCGGCTTGCGCCAGCGTCCGGAAGCGCTGCTCCCAGATATCGTCGGCGCGGCTGCCGGACGGGATAGGGCTGGCGGCGTCCTGCCTGGCTTTAAAAAAAACGGCGGCGCGCCGGGCGTCGCCGATGCGGCGGATAGCCGCTCCGCCAGCTCCTGGCCGCTCCAGGCGCCGCCGGCGGCGCGGCGCGGCAATTTGGCTAAGTGGGACAGCCAGGTCAAACGCTGCCGCTGCGGCAGTTTCCGCACGGCCTGATAAAGCCGGGAATGCTCCAGACTATCGCCGTCATAGACGATCAAGCCGGCCTGCTCCCAGCATTCGAACAGCGCGGCGTAGCAGTCGCGGATTTGCTCGGGCGTCTGTTCTTGCGGCTGTTCCAGGGCTTCAGGGTCGATAACGAAGGGCGTCAACATATCAGCGGCCGGCAAAAAATTCTTCGAAACATTCTTCAAAAAAACCGTGCGGCCATTCATCGATAAAATCGCCTTCGGCATCCAGGCGCAGTTCGTATAAACGGCTGCCCGGCTGGTTGGGGTCGACATAAACGACCGACACATCGCTAGGGTTTAGCTTGCCTTCGCGAATACGGCGCATAATGCGCAACAGCAACGGCTGGCTGTGCGTCTCCAGGATGAATGTGTTTTGCTGTTCGCCGAGCGCCGATTCGATAAACACATCGGCCAATTCCGCCTGCAAATTCGGATGCAGGTAAAGTTCCGGATGTTCGATGGCGACGATTTTATCGGTGGACGCATAAGCGAGCGCCAGCACCGGCAACAACTGGGAGACGCCGACGCCGATGTCGCGGTGGCTGAGGGCGAACTGCTTGCTTTTGTCGTAGATCACCAATTCGCGGAAGCCGTCGCTATAGCTGTCCAGTATGTAGTTCAGCACGCGTTTTACTTCGGCGGTTATATTTTCGGAAGCGGCGGGCTCGCCGATTTTTATGGTCTGTATTTCCTGGCCGGCCTGCTCGGCGCCGGCGGCCATCTCGCGGCTTTTGACATAATGTTCCGGAAAACCGTTACGATCCTGGTCGACGGCGACAAACGAGCGTACGCTTAATTCGTACGGGGTAGACAGCTTGCCGGCGCCCAGCCAGGCATTGATGGCGGCGCGCACCGCCGCGTTGTTGCGCACGATTTCCCAGGTATAACCGCCGCCGGCCTGCCAATTCGGCTGCTCTTGTTCGTTGTAGACCAAATGCCGGGATGGAAACGCGCGCTCCGGGCCCAGATATTGAAGTTTGTTTAATTCGGCGTCCAGCGCGTCGGTCAGGCTGTTCAACAGCATCGAGAACCAATAAGGCAGCAGTTGGCAGACGCGTTTGGGTATATTTTCCTGCGCTTCCTCATGCAGAGCGCCATTCTCGGCATCATCGACGCGCGGCAACTTGACCGTCATCCGGTAAAAATTCTCCAGATGAATTTCCAAGTCCGGCAACGCGGCGATAATGGCGTCGTTGGCCGTGGAAAAGTCCGCTTGCCGCACCATGACCTTACGCATCACTTCCATGAAAAACCGCAACATGACCGGATGCTTCTTGGTCAATCGCTCCAGACGCATGATGTTGTTTTGCTGATCGGCGTCGCGCGGAATCATACGCAACAACTCGGCGCCGTCGCCGAACAATTCTATAACCTCGACTCTGGGGATCGCATCGGCTTTCGGTTGGCCGTTTTCATCCACCGGCAAACCGATCTCAAGTTTGATCGTTAAAGTTTCCACGGCGGCCCAGGCTTGGCCGAGATAGCTGGAGGCCAGCGCGGCGGTTTTCAGTTCCGCGCCCCAGCATATCCGCTGTCCGCTCTGGCCGCGATGCTGGTATTGGCGGAATCCGCCCAAATCGATAGCGCTGCCGCCGATCTGCGTGTGGTGGACGTCCAGTGGCGAAGAGTTGCGCTTGCACTGGCCGAACTGCGCTTCATGCGCAAAGGCGAGGCTTTGAATCAGACTGGATTTACCGGCGCTGTTGGGGCCATAAATCAAGGTCAGGGGTCTGACCGGCATGTATTGGCTTTCGGCATAGGCTTTAAAGTTGCCGAGCGTCAGTCCGGAAAACTGTCTTGATTTTTGCATGGCGTATTCAATGTGCGGTAAGAGAGCTCATCCGCATTATAAACTATTTTACCCCACGTAAAAAGGTGTAAATTTGGCGCGGTATTTTAATGCCGCGGCGCGGAAGAGCCGGGAAAAATCCAAAGTCATTCGCTGGTGCTCGGACTCCAGTAAGCCTGGCTGATGGCGCCGACGGCGACCAGTTGTTCGACGATTTTATCCAATTCCAGCGAGTCCACCGAGGTGGGCAGCAGCGTGGCGAATATCTGCACCTCGGTCTGCAAGAATGGATGAATATGAAAATCGCCGATCGGATAATTGGCGGCTTCCAGCAGCTCTTCCAGACGGTCGCGCGCTTCCTTTTGCTGTTGCCGGTTGCAGATGATGCAGACCGAATAGGTGACTTCGCTGGTCTGGTCGTCTATCGGCCGGCGGTTGATGGCGTTGACGATCGGCCTGAGCAAGGTATTGCCGGCCAGCACGAACAACGCGGCCATAAGCGCTTCCGGGATCAGATCGGCGCCGGCGCAAGCGCCCACCGCCGCGGCGCCCCATAGGGTGGCGGCGGTGTTTAAGCCGCGGATGTTGCCTTCGCTTTTCATGATGACGCCGGCCCCCAGAAAACCGATGCCGGAGACCACATAAGCCACGATATGCACCGCCCCTTCGTGGCCGGTGAGCCGATTGC
>JBEKBU010000323.1:0-3744 GCA_050015235.1 Methylomonas sp.
CCTATAGCGGCGCGCCGACCGCCATAATTAACTCTTGCGTATTGCCTGCTTCATCATGCGTCACCGGTACGTTTAACCTTGGCAGTTTTTCGGCCGGCAACGGCGTAGCGACATCAACCACCGCTAACTATACCGAAGCCGGCGCGGTCAGCCTGATTTTGTCGGATAGCTCGTATGCGTCCGTGGATGGCCCTGCTATAGACGGTACGCCGGACTCGCAACTGACCATCAGCTCTTCGGCCGTGACGGTGGGCCGTTTTGTGCCGGATCACTTCGATTTGATTCTAAACACGCCTTCTTTCACGCCGGGCTGCGGTACGTTTACTTATTTCGGGCAACCGATCATGTACGCCGTTAATCCGGTGGTTACCGTGACCGCCAAAAACGCCGCCGGGAACATTACCCAAAACTACGGGAGTTTGTTTAATATAGTCCCCACCAGCGGCAGCTTCGGCATTACTCCGTCTTACACGGAACCCAACTACAGCGTGTCGGTTCAGAATGCCGCCGCGCCCGCCGTCACTAATAACGGCGGCGGCAACGCCACGCTGACGTTTGCGAATACGACCTCCAATATTTTGTCGCTGGCGCGTCCAACCAATCCGGTCTCCTCTTATCCCGCCAATTTGGTGATGAGTTTTACCATGCAGGACACCGATGGCGTGACGGTCGGCAATGTCGGCGGCGTATCGGCCGTCAACCCGGTGCAATTCGGCTCATCCGGCGCCGGCATCGCGTTCACCAACCTCTATAACGCCTTTCAGTGGGGGCGGTTGGCGTTGACTAACGTGAACGGATCGGAGTTATTTCCTTTAAACATGGGGATAACCGCGCAATATTATTCCGGCTACGGTTTTGTTACCAACAAGAGCGATAATTGCACCACGCTGAATCTAAGCAGCATGTTTTCGCTGACGAATCCGGGCACCAACAGCGGCGCCGCCCAAAACGGCGCCGCAACCATGAACGTCGGCTCCGGAACCAGCAGCGCCAGTTTAAGCGGCGCGACGCTGGCGTCCGGGCAGGCTAACTTGATTTTCAGCTCACCCGGCGCCGGCAATACCGGTTATATAAGCGTCATCAGCAGTTTTTCCGCCGCGCTGCCGTGGCTGTTGTATAACTGGAATCAAGCCGGGGCCGGCAATACTTCGCCGACCGCCATCGCCACCTTCGGCGAATATTCGACTAGCCCGCTTATTATTTACATGCATGAAATGTACTGAATTCCGCTAATTTCAGCGCTTCCACAAGATGGTTTCCGGCAATTTGCAAGGCGGCGACGCCGACGCCCCCATTATTCCGAATGACGTGGTTGTGATAAATCTCACCATTTTCTAGTGATATATCGCATGGATTTAATGGGTATATTTCACTATCATTAAACTAAAGGTTTGTGCCTACCAATATCTATACGGTAAGCAACGGCAGTCTTGAAAGGCAAAATTTTTGGAGAACTCCAATGTCAATTAAATCGCGGCTTATTTCGGGCAAGGAATTAACGATCTTTGCCGGTAACCGGCTGTTTACCGGTAACCGGTGGTTTGCCGGTAACCGGCTAATCATGAGCGCCGCCGTTTACCGGATAATCGGTAGAATAAATCCGGCGCATTACCGCTGTTAGCACGGGCCGATAATTTTGTGGACTCGGATCATCCGTTATTGTGCCCAAGCGTACCGGCGGATAGCGAAGGCAGCATGATAATCGGCGTGAATATAGGAACGGCTGAGAAACCGGAAACGGCGTATCTCACTGAAACCCAAGCCGTTACCAAAGAACTGCTGGATGCCGTGCAGCCGGTGAGGCCGGAAGACGTATTCAGATTTTCGGCGCCCTGCACGCGATGCGTACATTATGCGGTACGAGAATCCAAATGCCTGTTTGCCGAAAAAGTGGTGCGCTTGACGCCGCCGGCGGCGGATCAATTGCCGGTATGCGCTATCCGCGCCGAATGCCTGTGGTGGCGCCAGGAAGGGGAGCAGGCCTGTATCAGATGCACGCGCATCATCGCGACCATCCTGACGGCTAGCGAAGGATTGCGCCTGCCCGGCGACGATGGGGAAATCTGATGTGTCTAAAAATATTCAGGCCTGCATAAAAGGGTAATCGGTATATCCCACAGGCCCCGGCGTATAAAAAGTCTGTGGATCGGCTGCGTTTAAAGGCGCGCCGGTTTTGATCCGCGCCGGCAAGTCGGGATTCGCTAAAAAGCCGGCCCCGAACGCAACCGCATCGACTTTTCCTTCTTGTATGGCCGATTGTGCTTCTTCCGGCGTGTAGCCCATATTGGCGATCAGTACGCCGTTATAGTGCTCCCGTACCGGCGTTAACACATCGCCGCTTTGCAAATTAAATAAATCGCCGCGCATGACATGCAGATAGGCAAGATCGTAGGCGTTCAGGCGCTCGGCGAGCCAGCTCGCCAATATTACCGGATCGCTGTCTATCATGCTGTTGTAACTGTTCAAGGGCGAGATACGCAGCCCGGTCCCGCCGCCGCTCCAAACGCCGCTGACGGCTTCCACGACTTCCAGCAGCAACCGGGCCCGGCCGGCAATTCCGCCGCCATAGGCGCCGGTACGCTTATTGGCGCCGTCGCGTAAAAACGAATCCAGCAGATAACCGTTGGCGCCGTGCACTTCAACGCCGTCAAAACCGGCTAGTTTGGCGTTTTCGGCGGCTTGTTTGAATCCGGCCACAATTTGCGGCAGTTCGGCGTCGCCTAATTCGCGCGGCGTGACATAAGGTTTTTTGCCTTCCGGCGTTAGAACCTCGTCGTTGATTATGGGCAAGGCGCTAGGCGCTACCGGCTGCGCGCCTTGGTTCAACAACGGATGGCAAGCCCGGCCGCCGTGCCAGATTTGCAAAAAAATTTTACCGCCCGCTTCATGCACGGCTTCGGTAACCCGGCGCCAGCCTTCGATTTGCGCCGCCGAATAAATACCCGGCTCCATCCAAAAAGCGGAATGACCCGCCATCGCCATTGTCGCTTCCGCGATGATCAAGCCGGCCCCGGCCCGTTGCGCGTAATATTCGGCCATAAGCGCGGTCGGAACGTGTTCCGCGTCGGCCCGGCAACGGGTAAGCGGCGCCATTAATACGCGGTTGGCCAGGGTAAGCGGGCCGATAGTCAGTGGACTAAACAGGTCTTTCATTAATGTTACTCCTAGAATTATTAATATATATTCCCACCGGGATTATACTTTGGGTGAGTTTAGCGCGGTATTGACCGCCTGAAACTATTTTTGACGCGCGGCCTCAATGAGTTAGAGAACCTCACTAAAAGAAACGGCAAGCGTTTGATCTGGTGATGTTTGGCTCATACGCCCTGAGTTTCCTACATTTATGCAATGACCAGTTCCACATAAAAGAAAAAACCGGCGCAAGACCGGCTTTTTCTTCCTAAGCTCGGGTGGTCTAGCCGCACCGAACCATGAGAGTTAGTTGTTGATGTATATGGTAAGAAAATTCGACCAATTTATCAATTAGACAAATGAGCGAGCCCGCCAGTGTTGACGGCTCCAATCACGCTGATGTGGGCTTTGGGGTGATCGATAGGTTTATCTCTGACAACAATTTCCACATCTTGACCCAGCAACATTAAACACCGTAGCAATCGATCCGTTGAGAAACCGGATAGACGCCCGCGCACCAGAGGGTGAGTTTAAACAAACGACAGAATTGTTTCATGGAATTCTTTGCAATGCTACAGATAGAGCGGCTTTGAACCACTTTTTAATTTCCCA
>JBEKBU010000324.1:0-3682 GCA_050015235.1 Methylomonas sp.
TTCCCTGGTTGTCTGTTTATCCAGCGTCGATTTTCTGGAAATGGCCTGACTGATTTTGCCGTCGATCAACTCGATCTGGCTATCGACGTATTGTAAACAGCGGGCATTGCATTTTTTGGAGACCTGCGCGATGACCATTAATGCCGGGATAATCGACAAAGAGATAAGCCCATTATCCATGGGTATTTTTGCCGCTTCGCCAGGATTGCAAAAGCCTTCCTTGCGCAGCATGGCGAATACGGCTTCTCCCCAGTATTGTTTTTCCATTCGTAAATCGTCGCGTCTTTGCTTTAAAGCCTGCAGGTAATGAGGGTTTACTACCTGTCTATCCCGTACGACTATCGGGTAGTCGTCTTGAAATCCGTTTACGATACAAATTTCCTTAAAATCCCTACTCAGCAAGACTATGTTCTGCAAACTGTCCGGGTACAGCGAATCGAAAGGGACCATGGAGCATACGGCCGGTTTCCGATCTTCCTGTATAAGACAATGATAATCTTCGCCGAGTGCTGGACATTTGTTAAGCGATTCGTAGTCCATAGCCTGAGTCATGACGGCAAAATCGTAATCAAGTTTATTTTTAACCGCGCCGTTATTAAATAACTGAGCTTCCGCTATATCCGCCAATAGTTGCGCATCGGCGTCTGAAACAATATGCCGCGAACTTTGGGCAATCAAGGTTTCTCCAATTTTGTGACGCCTTATCCGGCGAAGGGAAAGACTGCCGACAAATAATTTTTCGTGGTGAAAGAGTTCAGGCAGGCTCATCAACGGCGCGCTATTACAGCATTTGCCGCAAACAGTGCATTTGAATGAAATGGTTTCGCTATTTGCGTTTTCCATTACATTTAAAGATAGATTATCAGGATTGAATAAATCATTTTTGTTTAAATTTACTACCATGCCGATAATTCCGGGAGCCGGTTTGATGAGTTATCCCGCATCACGGTGCGAAAACCGATATGCGCAATGGGTAGATTGGCTTCATGCGCTTCACGGGCGGATGGCCGATAGCGCACGCAAAAATTCCTCCCGCACAGATGCGAACCGCCTTTAACAACCATCGCCTGATCCGGGCGGGCGACGTTGACGGCGCTTCCAGGAAAAGCCGGTTGCGGCGATGTTTCATGGGCTGGCGTATAGATATCCTTGGTCTGTTCCCAGGCGTTGCCGACCATGTCGTAAAGATTAAAATCATTGGCGGTAAAGCAGCCAACCGGCGCTAAACCTGTATAACCGTCTTCCGGGATATTCTGAGTAGGGAATCTACCCTGCCAGAAATTTGCCTGAGGTTTTCCTTGTTTATCCCTGGGTTCTTTTTCCAGATCGGCGCCGTTATGTCCGGCTTTCGCCGCGTATTCCCACTCGGCTTCAGTCGGTAAATCCCGTCCCAGCCATTGGGCGTAGGCCAAGGCGTCTTTAAAAGTGATCAAAGTCGCCGGCTGATTATCTTTTGGAGCTGAACCGTCTTGGGTTGGACGCCGCCAATTAGCCCCCTTCACGTAAGTCCACCAGGCGTAAGGCCGCTGGTTGAGTTCTTCGGCGCTGGGGTTGTGAAACACCACACCGCCGCCCTCGCGTTCGGCCTCGGTGACATATCCGGTTGCAGCGGCGAATGCCGCAAATTGAGCGACAGTGACTTCGGTCTGGTCTATCCAAAATCCCTGCGCCTTAGTCCGCAGTTCTTGGCGTTCTTCTTCATAACCTAACGTAGTTCCCATGATAAAATCGCCAGCCGGTATATATGCCATGCCGGCATGTTTATCCCGGCCCCAATTGCTGGGTAAGCCGGAGAACCGGCTGCATTGTTCCGGTGTACCTAACAAGGTTGCACGAGGCTTCGCTGAAAGCGAGTCTGAAATGAAATATACGGCGACAATAAGCGCGCCGGCCAAGGCAATGCGGGTTATACCCGCATTGCGCCAGGATTTTCGCCCTAAGACCATAATCTTAGTAATAACCTACCGGATGAAGCGGTTCGACGCCACCGGTATTGTTTAAATACTGAGTCCAGTCCAGATACAGTTGGTAGACTACCCCTGGATTGCTTGCCGAAACGTCGTTAGTTTCCGCCCGGTCGACTTCGATGTTGAAAAGTTGCCAGTGGCCGTCAAGCGGACCCGCGAAACCGGGTTCTATCCACAAGGCTTTCCAAGGGCCGCTCCGCAAATAGGCGCGGCCATAGGTTTCCTCGCCGACAGGTTCGGTGTGCAAAGGGCCTGAGCTTTCGCTAGTCAATTCGCTCAGGAAAGATTTTCCGGTAATGGGATAAACGTTATTGCCGTTATAAACCACCTGAGGAAGACCGTTCGCGCTAGGAGTCGCGGCCGGCGTTGACGGCTGCGGAATGCCGGCCAGATCAAGCAGCGTCGGCGTGGCGTCGCGAATATGGATGAAATCGCGTAAGGTTGGTAATTGCGCGGTTTGGCCGGGCAAATGGATGATGGTCGGCGATGAGGTGCCGCCTTCGGTGGTATAGCCCTTGCTTAACCTGAACGGCGTGGCGCTGACTTCCGCCCAACGCAGCCCGTATTGTACATCGGTACTAGGAACGCCGTGGGGATTAAGCGTCTGATCCTGGCCTAGGTATTGGAAATTATTGTAATTTGTGGTGTCTTGAGCGGCGGAAATCGGCCAGCCTTCGGCGCCGTTATCGGAATGAAACACGATATAGGTGTTGTTGTACTGGCCGATATCCTTGAGATGTTGAATCAACAAGCCGACGTTGTAATCCAGATTCGATACCATGCCCGCATAGATTTCCATGTATCTGGCCTGAGTTTGTTGCTGCGCCGGCGTCAGACTTGACCAGACCGGATCGACAAGGCCTGGATTGTAATCGCGATTGGGCGCCCCGTCTAATTCGGTATTGGCGTTAATATAGCTGGCGTTGCTCTTGCCGTAATTAGCGCTGGCCGCGGAAGCGGTTAGCGCGTTCGGCAACGGTTGGCTTGGCGTGGTGTAGTCAGCCGGCACGATACCTAAAGTTTGCTGGTTCAGTAAGCGCTGGTTGCGTATGGCGGTATAACCGGCGCTATAAACGCCGGAATATTGGCTTAACCATGGTTGCGGAACCTGTAACGGCCAATGCGGCGACGTAAAGGTGGCGAAAGCAGCGAACGGCTTGCCGTCCTGAATGTTGGCATCGATATAGCTGATCAGTTTTTGTGCGTATACATTTTGATCGTACCAAGGCTGACCGTTGGCGTCGGTAGCCGGCAACGAAATATATTGGCCGTTTTCAGTCCAAGTCTTTTGAGCGGCGGTATCATGGCCGAAATGGTTGCTGGCCGCTCCTCCCAGCATGGTGAACGAATTCTCGAATCCCCATTGATCGGGTGTTTTGTTCGTCGTGGAGTTGATATTGGAGCCCAGGTGCCACTTGCCGGCGATATAAGTGTGATAGCCGTTATCGTGTAATAACTGGGCAACCGTCACCGCCTGATTATTCAAATAGCCCTCGTATCCGGGCAGACCGGCGCGTTCGTCGTTGGGGGCGCCCATGGTGCCTTCGCCCACCAGATGGTGATCTGTCCCGGTATACAGCATGGAACGGGTAATGGCGCACACCGTAGAGACATGATGATTGGACAGAACGCGTCCTGTTTGCACCAGACTATCGATATTGGGCGTGCTTATTTCGCCGCCAAAGGCGCTGAGATCCGAATAGCCCAGATCGTCG
>JBEKBU010000325.1:0-3677 GCA_050015235.1 Methylomonas sp.
GCAGAGTATCCGTCAGGTCGCGGCGGTAGCCGAGTTCGTAGTCGAACCAGTTGACTTGGCGTTGATAGGCGTTCGGGGCCAGGTAAACGTTTAGGCTAACGGCGTCCTTAAAATGCAGGGCGGCGTTCAATTCCGCGTAATCGGAATTCCGGTGGAAGATTTTGCTGTTGTAAACATAGCCGTAGGCCGCTATATCGGCCGACCAATCCGCCGTGATCGGCAAGCTCCAGCCTACAGCGGGTTTTATTTCAATGACCGGGGTTTCGGCTGCATTACGGTCGAAGGTCACTTGCGATAGCCCCAAGCCGGCAAACCAGCCGGCCGGACTTAGATAATCGAGTTCGGCTTGCCCCACCGGGTCGCCCAGGCTTTTTGTGTAACCGCGATAGACGTATTCGCTGCGGAACCTCAAGTTTCCGCGCCAATCCGCGTCAACGCCGCCGGCCAGGCAGCATAAGCCTATCAAGCCGGTTACCGGCAGTAAAAATCCGTTGATCGGCCTTCGATGCGGCATGCGGCTAAGACTAGGGTTAATTGAAATCGTTGTGACGTAATGAAGCTGTTTTTCATGCTACAACGCCGCCGCATTAAATACAAATTTAAAAAACCCTTACGTATTCGTACCAATTGAAGCCCGGATTAATGTTAAAGGATAATTATCTTATTGCCGGGTATCTTGAGTTCCGGCATTTGCGGAAATTGAAATTTTTTTGCTTTACAGTTGAACCTAAACACGGCAACCGGGAATAAACGCTCTGAGAACGGTTTAGCCGCCCTGTTTATGGCCGGCGGCAAACCCGGATCGACCGAATGCATCTTTATCCGCGCATTTTTGCTTGCCGCGGGCATGCGTGGCTCGCCGTCAAATAATTGGAGACTATCGTTATGAACACCCCGAAATTTTCGCCCTTAAAATCAAAACTGGCCAGCGCCGCGCCGCTGATCGCGATCGCTGTAATGGCTAGCAGATCAGCTATCGCCCAGCCTGATTTCAACCAGACTAATCTGATCACCAACAATCCCAGCGTAAATCCGGCGCAAATTACCGATCCCAACCTGGTAAACGCCTGGGGTATTTCCTACTCGCCAACCTCGCCGTTTTGGATTTCCGATAACGGCGCCGGCGTTGCAACCTTATACAGCGTAAATCCCGCCACCGACGTTACCGCCAAAGTTGCATTGACCGTGTCCATACCGGGCGACGGCAGCGTCACCGGCCAGGTATTCAACGGCAATTCGGCGGATTTCGGCGGCGATAAATTCATCTTCGCCAACGAAGACGGCACGATTTCCGGCTGGAATGGCGGAACTTCCGCGCAAGTGCTGCAGGCGGGCGGCGGCGGCAACGTGTACAAGGGTATTACGGAAGCCACGCTGGCCAGCGGCAACAGCTATCTGTATGCGGCGAATTTCGGAACCGGGGCGATTGACGTAATCAAGGGCTCCGCCAGCGCGCCCAGTCTGACCGGTAATTTCACCGATCCTAATTTGCCGTCAGGTTACTCGCCGTTTAACGTTCAGAATATAAACGGCGATATTTTTGTCACTTACGCCCAACATACGCCGGGTTCGATAGACGAGGTGGACGGTTTGGGCAAGGGCTTTGTTGACGAGTTCGATGCGCAGGGCAACTTCCTGGGCCGCATCGGCAGCGGCGGAGCCCTGGACGCGCCTTGGGGGCTGGCTATCGCGCCCAGCTCGTTCGGCGCATACGCCGGCGATCTGCTGGTCGGTAATTTCGGCAGCGGCGCTATCGATATATTTAGCCTCACCGGCAATTACATCGGCCAATTGTCCGGCGTCAACGGCCAACCGCTTATCATAGACGGGTTGTGGGGTTTAAGCGTAGGCAACAACGGTTCGGCGGGCAACAGTCAAACCTTGTATTTCACGGCGGGGCCCGAGGGCGAGACGAACGGTTTATTCGGCGCCATCACGCCGGTGCCGGAGCCAGCCATAATCTGGATGTTCGCCACCGCGCTAGCCGGCTGGCGCCTTTTTGGGGGCCGGAAGCCTTTAGCGGCGGTTGTTTAGAATCCGGCTGAAGTTACTTAAACCCGAACTTGGATTAAAAGCATCTATTCAGCGAATTTTGCGCGAGGAGCCGTGAGTACCCGTACGCACGGCTCCGTGGAATGCCCGGCCACGCGGATTGTGCCCGCGTTGCCAGGGCCGTAGGGCTTTGCAATAATACCTTTATGGCTCCCAGCTTTTCGCTTGGGAGCCATCGATATCGCTTATCAGGTTGAAAAACATTACTGACGCAGCATGAGTCGAGTAGAGAGCAGATATTTATACCCCTATTCCACCAAACGGCGATTGACCACTCATTAAACCTAAGCTTATAAGTTTGATTATCCCCATTCGGATCACCAATGCCCAAACTTTGGCGGCGTGGGGTCACCCATTAGCCAGCCGGTGACCCCGTGCTTCGTTTACGCCATCTGTCTTCGGATTTTGATCGCCATTAACAGCTATTAACAGTAAAACGCAAAGTTGAATACAGTCATACAGTTACAATCCGAGTTTGAAGCAGATTTGCTTCTAGACTAATGACAAAAATCAGCTTTGCGTCTAAATCCATCTTTACTTTATCATCTGGTGATATAATTAATTATGAGCCAAGAATCTGGAATTGATACACTTTTGGAGCTTGATCAACAGATTCTTGATCAGGGGAGTGGCTAGTGGATAAAAATCGAGGCCAGACGAGTGACGCATACCAAGGAAATTCCACATGGTATACGATACTCTCTGACCTTGCATGAACCATACGGTAAACGTATCCTGGGTTATGACAACGCTCACGCCGTCAAACCGTCCAAAAAATTCAAATTTGCCGGACAGCGTTTGCCTTATGACCACAAGCATCGGCATATTAGCGATCAGGGTGCGCCTTATGAGTTTCAAAATGCTTATCAACTTTTGACAGACTTCTTTGCCGAAGTTGACAGGGTTTTAGAGGAGATTAAAAAGCGATGAAAACAGTCACAATTGGCATTCTACCCCAAGAAAAAATGCGGGCGCGGGTGTTGGCTATTGCCAAAGGCGAATACAAACCGGCAGCCTCAGAGCCAAAAATTTGGTTTACCTCAATGCGCTCGCTGGCCGAAGTGCTCAGTGACGACAACCGGGCTCTGCTGAAAATTATTGAAGAAGCCAATCCGGAATCAATTTCATCTTTGGCTATTCTTACAGGAAGAAAACCGAGCAATCTTTCCCGTACCCTTAAAACCATGTCCAACTATGGTTTGGTGGAAATGCGGCGCGAGAAAAATCATGTCAGGCCCATTGCCGTGGCTACTGAATTTCAGATTTTTGCTTGAGTAACCAAAAAGAAAGAGGCGCAGGCTCAGGTCTAATAATCTAACATTGAAACTATTAGATTGTTAGACCCCTTACTCATACAATCCTTGAAAACTGATGGATGGCAGAAGAAATTTAGCAGCAAAAGCAGGCGTTACAGCCCACTCCGTTTGAAAAGATTATAAATAAAAAATACGAAAAGTCTGTTAAGTAAGCAACTCATTTTGTGTGAGATTTTTCACACTTAACCTGATTTACGGCAATCTTCGGCGGGACGGGGGGTATGGGCCGCGGCGGGAAATGGGGCTTAAATCCGAACTTATATTTAAAAACCGGGTGGAGCTATGCTCTACCCGGTTTTGTTTAGGGCC
>JBEKBU010000326.1:0-3642 GCA_050015235.1 Methylomonas sp.
TAGGTTTAGTCAAATTCGATTTTTTGGGCTTAAGGACGCTGACTATCATCGATTGGGCGTTACAAGCCATTAACCAACGCCGCCGCGGCCAGGGTCAAGCCGCGATTGATGTTAACCAGATTCCCCGTGACGATGCGGAATGCTATGAGTTGCTGAAAAATGCGCAAACCACTGCTGTTTTTCAACTCGAATCGCGCGGCATGAAAGAACTGATCAAAAAATTAAAACCGGATTGCTTTGACGATATCATTGCCTTGGTTGCTTTGTTCCGTCCCGGTCCACTGGAATCGGGAATGGTTGACGATTATATAAATGTTAAACACGGCGCAAAAGCAGAATATGCCCATCCTATTTTGGAACCGATTCTTAATCCCACCAACGGCGTTATTTTGTATCAGGAGCAAGTCATGCAGATAGCCCGGGAAATGGCCGGCTATACGCTAGGCGGCGCCGATATGCTGCGCCGGGCCATGGGCAAGAAAAAACCCGAGGAAATGGCCAAACAAAGGGAAATTTTTACCGAAGGCGCTCTGAAAAATAATATTGATGTTTCGATCGCCACTTATATTTTCGATTTGATGGAGAAATTTGCCGGCTACGGTTTCAATAAATCCCATTCCGCCGCTTATGCATTAGTCGCCTATCAAACCGCTTGGTTAAAAACCCATTACCCGGCGGCGTTTATGGCGGCGGTAATGTCCGCGGATATGGATAACACCGATAAAATAGTCGTACTGATTGAAGAATGCCGGGAAATGAAATTGGAAATCTGTCCCCCCGACCTGAATTCCTCGGCTTTTCGCTTTACCGTGAATGATAAAAACCAAATCGTATACGGTATGGGCGCTATTAAAGGCGTTGGCGAATCGGCCATAGTGGATTTACTCGCCGAACGGAACAGCAACGGCGCCTATACCGATTTGTATGACCTTTGCAAACGGGTTGATTTGCGCAAAGTCAATCGCCGGGTGCTGGAAGCCTTGATCAAAGCCGGAGCTCTTGACGCCATAGACAATAATAGAGCCGCCCATTTTGCGGAATTGACGACTGCGCTCAGGATAGCGGAACAGCACGGTAAAATGTCTCAAACCGGACAAAATGATATTTTTGGGTTGGGCGGACAAATTGAAATCAGCGAAGACGCGGCGGAAGCCTATGCAAACCCGGTTGACCCCTGGACCGAAAAAGAAAAACTGGAAGCGGAAAAGCAAACGCTGGGCCTGTTTTTGACCGGACATCCCATAGCCGAATACCTGCCGGAATTAATCCATATAACTAACGGTAGTCTTGCCGGTCTGCAGGCGGAGGCTGAACGCTCGAAAGGTAAAATGGAAGGCCGTGTCGCCGGTTTGATTGTCGAAATGCGCACCCGGCAAACTAAAAGCGGAAAAATCATGGGCTTTGCGGTTTTTGACGACCTCACCGGCCGTCTGGAGGTGGCGGCGTACAGCGCGGTCTATGATAAATATCAAAACCTGCTCAGCAAGGATAATATTCTAATAGCCGAAGGCGCCCTCAATATTGACGACTTTAGCAACAGTTTGCGGTTAACGGCCGAAAAGCTTTATAACATGGAGCAAGCCAGGGAAATGTTCGCTAGAAATATCCTGCTGCATTGGTCAAGCCGGGACTGGCCGCGACACCGCGTATTCAGCGAAGAACTTAAGTCTATTCTCGACCCTTTCCGGGGCGGCGCTTGTCCGATTAATATCGAATATAAAGGCGAAAATGCGAAAACCGTTCTGCAACTGGGCGATGATTGGCGCGTCCATCCCAGTGATGAACTGCTGCAGAGATTGAGACGGTTGTTGCCGCCGGAAAGCGTGGTAGTGAAATATAGCGTTACTTCTTAACGGTTACGAAAGCCAGTTTGGATATGCCGGCATGTTGCACGGCGGCCATCAGCTCGGCCACTTTCCCGTAATTAATGGCCTCGTCCGCATAGACGTGCACCGCCAAATCCGGATTTTGAGCTAATTCTGTTTTCAATTTTTCTTCCAGCGCGTTTAAATCGGGAATCGAGGTTTTGTTAAGCGTAATCGCGCCTTGCGCATCAATGCCCAATTGAAAGGGCTGCTTTTGCGTGTCCGGCGTGGTGCTGGCCGTTTTAGGTAAAGCGACATTGACAGATTGCGTCAATAACGGCGCGGTAACCAGCAGAATAATCACCAGCACCAGCATGACATCCACCAGTGGGGTGACGTTAATTTCGCTCACCGCCTCATCATCATCCGAATTGGTCTTAAAAGCCATATTTTTTACTCCTTATCCGTATTATCGCCAAAAGCAATGTGTAAAAATCCCATAACAAAAGTTTCCATCGAAGCGCGTAAATGTTTCGCGCGGCGCAAGAAAAAGTTATAGGCGAGTACGGCCGGCACCGCAACGGCAATACCGATGGCGGTGGCGATTAACGCATCGCCAATCGGTCCGGCCACTACGTCAAGGCTGGCGGAGCCGCTTTCGCTAATATGGTGCAGAGCGTTCATAATACCTACAACGGTTCCGAATAATCCCACGAATGGCGCCGTACTGCCAATACTGGCCAGCATGGTTAAACCGCTTTCAAGTTTCCGCTGTTCTTCCTGGGTTTGCTTGCGTAAAACCTGTTCGAGCAATTCTTGATGTGAGCCTCGAAATTTAAGACTAGAAGCAGTTTCCGGATGATTTATTTCAGCTAGCCAATTGAAACCGCACGCCGCAATCCGGGCTTTCGGCCCCCGGGCCTTTTCCGCGGGTAATTGCCGTGCGGCGGTTAAATCCGCCGCATTCCAAAAAGCCTTGTTATAAAGTTTATTATAGTAGTTATTTTTTGCAAATTGCCAAATCTTGAAAAAAATCAAGGTCCAGGTTATTAAGGAAAACAATAGCAAGGTATACAAGGTTATATTGATTACAACATCCTGCGCTACATATGAAGGCATGCATTACTCCTGGTCTGAATCATCTAAACGAAATCTAATCGGTATTTGCGTCGAATCGGCTATAGGCGTATCGCCGCGCTTGGCCGGCGCAAACCGCCATGTTGTTTTAATTTCTTCCATTGCAGCTTCGTCAAGCATCTCATGTCCGCTACTGCTCACAATCTCAACTTTGTCGACTAATCCTTGAGCTGAGACATATATTTTTAATTTTACTACACCTTCCCAGCCACGGTTTTTAGCAACAGCCGGGTATTTTGGCTTAGGAGTAGATTGGGGTTTAATTCCGGAGTAGACGTCCATGGTCTGTTCTGTCGCCGTAGCCGGTTGTTTATTGGCCGCGGCTGTCTGTGCGGGGGCGGATTCCGAAACGGTTTTTTCCGTTTCAACCGCTTTTTCGGCTGGGGCTAAATCAGCCGGTTTTTGTACGATAGCGGGCTGTTTCTTGACCGCCGGCTTTACAGGCGTTTTTTTCGGCTCCGGGGTCTTTTCTTTAATCGGCGGAGGTGTTACGCTAGCCGGAGATTTGGGCGCGGACACGGTTAACATGGACACTTGCATCAAGGGGACCGGCGGGGTAGTAACGTTTTCGCTAGCGCCCCGCCAGAATATTATCAGCCAGACATGCAGTAACAAAACCAAAATGAACAACAGTATGAGCATGCTTTCCGTTCGCTCTTCCCCTAAAAGACCGGCGAAAAATGCATTGGATTGTTGCGCG
>JBEKBU010000327.1:0-3621 GCA_050015235.1 Methylomonas sp.
AAAATTGATCGCCTCCGGCAGCAATACCATGGTGGCGGCGTTAACCGGCGAAATTAAGCGGCTGGTATGCTTGAAACAGATAAACCCAGGCATCAAGGAGCAGGAAATCGAACAACTTAAGGAAACCGTGATGCTATTGCACGAGAGCATCCAGGAAGCCCAGTTACGGCTCGATGCGGTCCGGTTTGTCATTACCGCATAAGGTGGGCGGTCAGAGCGGTTTGATTAAAACCGTTGTTTCATCCAGCCCTATGCATTCGAACATTAAATCGTCGATAGAGCCTTCCACATGATTTACATAATGAACGCCGCAGTCCAGTTCATTATGTTGATGTTTAAGGATGCCGTGGACGCTGAACGGCGTTTGCGAGTCAGGCAGCAGCATATTAATTTTAATAGGCCCGCTAATTTCATCCACAATAGGATTTTTAAGCCTGACGCGTATACCGCTGTAACTAATGTCGATAATTTCCGCATCCAGGGAAATTTCCTGGGTGCGTGTATTAAAAACCACGCCCGCTTGTAAACCGTTGGCTTTTACCCGGCGGTAACCGCGTTTTTCTTTAAGCATAGAGCCTATCTCCATTAAATACAAAACCACGCGGACGCCGCCGCGGTGTAACGCTTACCCGGCAAAATTTTGGTAAACAAACATTTGACGCAGCGCAATTCAATTGTAGCTGTGTACAATACTTTTTCAAACATGGCAATTAGATACAGCATTTTTAGCAGGTTCACATGCAATTTTTAGATCTAGGTTTATCGGCGCCTCTGTTACAAGCGGTTTCCGAACAAGGTTATGAAACCCCCACGCCCATTCAGGCCAAGGCCATACCCGTTATTTTACAAGGCCGCGACGTACTTGCGGACGCTCAAACCGGCACGGGCAAAACAGCCGGTTTTACATTACCCCTGTTGCAGTTATTGCATCAACAAGCCATGCCGGTAAAACCCCGGCCGATTAGAGTATTAATTTTAGCGCCAACCCGCGAATTATGCATGCAGGTATATGAAAGCGTCAAAATTTACGGACAACATTTGCCTTTCTTCGCGGTATCCATTTTTGGCGGCGTTAACGCCAACCCGCAAATAGAAAAGCTCAGACGCGGCGCCGACATCATCATCGCCACGCCTGGCCGGCTATTGGATTTGATTCAGCAACGGCATCTGGATTTATCCAAGGTCGAACATTTTGTCCTGGACGAAGCGGATAGAATGCTGGATATGGGCTTTATCCGCGATATCCGCAAAATAATCGGCTTTTTACCGCGTAAGCGCCAAAATCTGTTGTTTTCCGCGACGTATGCGCCGGAAGTCATGCAATTAGCGGAACAAATATTGAACGATCCGGTGGAAATTTCAGTCGCTAAACGCAATTCCGCCGCTGATAGCATCACACAGCTGGTTTACGGCGTTAAGCGGGAAAATAAACGGGAATTGTTAGCCTATTTGATCAGCAACGGCCGCTGGCGGCAAGTGCTGGTTTTCGTCAGAACCAAACACGGCGCCGACCGTTTATGCAAGCAATTAATCCAAGACGGCATACGCTGCGCGGCTTTGCATGGCGACAAAAGCCAAAACGCCCGCGTCAAGGCTCTGGAAGGCTTTAAAAATGGGGAAGTCGAAGCGCTGATAGCCACCGATATCGCCGCGCGCGGCCTGGACATCGAACAGCTGCCGCATGTGGTGAATTATGATTTGCCGCAGGTGGCCGAAGATTACGTGCATAGGATAGGCCGCACCGGCCGCGCCGGCGCCCAGGGCCAGGCAATTTCTCTGGTCGATGCGGATGAAGCCGATTTGCTGGCGGCGATAGAAAAACTGCTAAAAAAATCGATTCCGCAAGTCGCGGATACCGGCTATGAACGGGTATCGCTAATTCCTGTTAAAAACGCCAGGATCCCGCCTAAAACCCAACAAACGCAACAGAAGCCGCATGCCCGTCGCCAGAGTCCGCCGGGGCATTCCGGCAAACCACCGAGCCGCCAGCGCAAACCCGCGATGCGTTGAATCTAGCGCGATTGTAATTATTCAGCCAATTTTAAGGTAGCGTCAGCTGCCCGGCTTTTGGCGCCGGAGCCCCTAGCAGAGGACGCCGTGAATACCCCCCTGTAGCTTTCGCCCGGCCTCCCTGCCGGTCAAACCTCTGCTAGGGGCTCCGGTGCCAAAAGCCAAGGTGGTCAGCTATCGGCAAGCTTTTGAAAGTATAGTTACTAGGTGAATAGTTACGCGCGATTAACTGTAGGGCGGGTTAGATGCGCCCGCGCATCGTAACCCGCCATAGCCTATGGCACATAACGGTCTTTGATTATTCCAAATGATAATTTCATTTGATACTATAAGAATGGGCGCTGGATGCGTAAAGTCTTGGCTGGTTACAATACAAGCATATCTAACCCGCCCGGCGCTGTTAAGGACAATACGAAAAATTTTAGACACATATTTAGATGTGCCATAATCTTTTTTTATCAAGTATCAAGAACATATTTCAACGGTGACACTACAATGATTCGTAGTTATGGGCTGCATTGGCGAACTGATCGAGTTAATTGGGGGAAAAATGGAGTTGCTGGAACCCTTATCGGTGTAGCAAGCCGCAGTAGGAATGCTCATCATATTGATTTCAGAGAACAACGAGGTATTTATGCGCTTTATGCAGATTATGAGTTGGTCTACTTAGGTCAGACTGGTGCTGGTGACGCTCGCCTTTTTACAAGATTAAAAACACACAAAATTGATCATTTGTCGGAGCGATGGAATCGTTTTTCTTGGTTTGGAACTCAATGGGTTTTGCGTTCTGGTTTACTTTCAACAGACACTACCAAATTAAGTGCCGATACAAATATCACGCTAAACATCCTTGAAGCCGTATCTATCGCTATAGCCGAACCACGTCTCAACTTGCAACGTGGAAAATGGGGAAATGCTACTCAGTATTATCAATACAACCAAAAAGAAGAAGGTGAAAGCGACATGGAAGAATAATTACCGTAACTTCAAAATACTAAACATTCGAAAAAGTAACGTTTTTAACGATTCAACATTATGTTAAATAATTTTTAAGGGCGAAATTATGGATATTCGTAAGGGTACAGGTTCGACAGTTTTACTAAATTTCAGCGGGGATAACCTTCGGGAAGGCACTACTTCCACAGTGTTATTCAATATTAGCGGGAATAACATTCGCAATGGTACAGGATCTACAACAATATTAAACTTAAGTGGAAACAACATTCGTAAAGGTACAGGTTCGACAGTTTTACTAAATATTAGCGGGGATAACATTCGGGAAGGCACTACTTCCACGGTGTTATTCAATATTAGCGGGAATAACATTCGTAAAGGTACGGGATCTACTGTACTTTACAACACGACTGGTCGCGTCAATACACAGCAACTTGCCGCAATATTGCTTGCATTGGACGAAATATAAGCAATTAACGAGAATTAACGCTTTAAAACCAATGATTTTGACTAGCGAACCTGATGTTTTGTCTCTATTCGTAGACGAAGCGGGCGATCCTAATTTATTTGGAGCAAGGCGAGGAACATTACGTGTAGGCTCCCCTGGCTGTTCGCGGTATTTCATTCTCGGTAAGCTGGAGGTTGAAAACCCTATGC
>JBEKBU010000328.1:0-3609 GCA_050015235.1 Methylomonas sp.
CATTACCATCCTACGGTGGCAATGCCAGCTCCTATGCTTCAGCTACCAACGCGGGAAAAGCATCCGCGTCGGCAACCGCCAGCTCCGGACCAAGCATAAATCCTCCTGATGAGTTAATCGCCCATGCGTTGGCAACCGGAGGCGCCGGATTCTCTGCTAATGCCACAGCCAATACCCAATTCGTGCAACTCAATGCAGCGGCCCTGGTAGACAATCAGACAGCAGGTGTGGGAGAGTCAATCGCAACCATCGGACAAAAACTGGCTATACCGACCGATAATGTATCGCAATCAGTAATCGCATACGGTGAAGCGGCTCCCGGAACAAACGATGTCAACTCCCTGCTTACTGGTCAATCGGCGGCAGTGGTGCAACAAGAATTCAATTCTGGAAATGGCGGCCAAGTGTGGCTGGCTGGAGAAATGGGTGTACAAAATACGACGACAGATTCCTTTACGCACGATTTTAAGAGTGAATTGTCATTAACTTATTCGGATATACCGGCTATTCTTAATTCCAAAAATCAGGATTTGCAGATAGGTTTAGTGAATTTGGCAATTGACAATCAGTTATTGAGCGGGAACGGCGATTCGCTGACTTTTTCCTACACGATCTCCTCGCTCAACAATACGCTTTATGGTCCAGCACCACTCGAAGAAAGTTTTACCTTTAATTCCGCTAATGTTCAACAGGCTGGTAATTTCTTCGCTGACAATCTATTAGATGCCGGGAATTTAGCCAGCCTTGGAAGAATCTATGGATATGATTTCAACATCAATTTGACTTTAAACCTTATTTCTTCAACGCCAACCACTGGAGAAAATTTTGAGGTAATCGTCGGCAGCACACCCGCTCAAGTGCCTATACCTTCACCTATTTTATTGTTCGGATCTGCGCTTTTGGCTTTAACGAACAAAGGTTTCAGGTCTTGCCTTTTGCCATGGCTATAGGCAAGACTCTAATACACTCGCCCCGGGCAACAGCGAACAAACGGGGTCAGCGAACAAACGGGGTCAGTTCCAACTTTCCAACATTTCTAAGCGACAGCCTGCGTAGTGTGGGCATGACAATGCCCACGCGTTTAGGGCTTTGAACCCGCGTGGACACATAAACCGTGTCCACCCTGCGGGCTACGCCTGTTGACGCCGTCAAGCCGTAAACGCAGCTTGCCGTCATAATCATCGTTCTGCCCGTTCGGCAGAGCCGCCGCCTGCTTAAGCGCGGCTTGTTCCGCTTGCCGCATCCAATAGAGGAGCGCTTCCCGTTGCGTTACGCCGTAACACAGCACCCAGCGTTGCAACACGTCAAAACCCAGAAAAACACGACATCAACCCAAATCCATTGTAAAATATATCGTCCAATTTCTCCCTCCGCCGCCATGCGCCACCCGATCAATCCGCAAGTTGACTGCGTCTTCAAAGCCCTACTCGGCGCTGAAGAAAACCGCAACTTGCTTGTGCATTTCTTGAACGCGATATTAGGCAAGGAACTCCAGCAACCCATCGTTTCGGTAGATATACTCAACCCTTATAACGACCGGGAATTCCAGGACGCCAAACTCAGCATCGTCGATGTCAAAGCCAAGGATAGCCTGGACCGACTCTACCAGGTGGAAATCCAAATCAGCAATTTCCGCCATTTGCCAGCCCGTATACTTTACAACTGGGCGGATATTTACAGCAAGCAACTGAAAAGCGGCCAGGATTATGTGTTGCTCAAGCCGACCTACAGCATCTGGTTATTGGCCGAAGATCTGATCACCGGCGACAGCCGCTACGAACACGTTTATAAGCTCCGCGACGAGCAAGGTCAGCTTTTAAACGAACATTGCACGATTTATTTGCTTGAACTTAACAAGTATAATAACCGTCAGATCAGTAGCGAGGAAGAGCGCTGGCTAAAGTTTTTCAAAGACGGCGAAAATCTGGACGCCGCCGCCTTACCCGACTGGATGATTACCCCGGAGATGCAACAAGCGATGAAAACTTTAAGCGTATTTTCCGACAAAGAACACGAATACCATTTATACCAGGCGCGGCAGGAATATCTGCGCGAGCAGCGCACACGGGAAATCGAGCGCGAGCAGGATAGAGAACAATTCGAGCGCATGTCTGCCCGGTTGCAACAAACCGCCGAGCAATTAACCCAATCCGAGAGAGCGTTACAGGCCGAACGTCTGCAAAAGGAAACAGAGCGTCAAGCAAAAGAAGCCGCCCTAGCTGAAGTTGAACGCTTGAAAGCGTTATTAACCGGCAAAGACAAGCCTTAACCGATAATCGCCCACACGGCAATGCTGGACGGGATATTTATCCCGTCCGTAACGTTTTCGCACGCCTGATTCTATACGCAAGCCGCAAGTTGTTTGAAACGGCGGGGGCGGGGTAATATATAATCGGCAAGCGTTTTGCCGTTTTCTGGACTTTCCCGGTTTTTTTGAACTAAAAATTCTACATAGTCAAAAACTTCCGCCTGCTTTGATTCAGGTTGAGTTTGTAAATGTTCAATCAATTCAGCAAAGCCCATATTCATTTCCAAGTTATGTGATTGTTCTTATCAACGATAAGCTAATTATACTAATTTTAAATTCCGCGTCATATGTTCGGGGTTATATCCCGGAGGGAAAGGGAACTGAAACCTTGATTTTTTTGCGGTTTTGTGGCTTATTTTAAATATTGGGGAGTCATAAAAATTGTTAGCATAGATTAGATCTATTAGGAGAAGGTATCGATGCAATCACGGATTCGTTCTTTACGGAAAATATTGATATTCCGGTTGATAGCCTTGTCGGCCGTGGTGTCTATTCTGGTAGGCGCCGGCGTATTCTTTCCGGAGCGCAACAGGTTTGAGGCGGTCATCGCCGAACGTACGAATCTTTCCATCGAGTTATTGAGGCTACGGATCCTGGATATCGCGGCTATCAGTCATCGCCCCTGGGAAACCCTGGTGCAGCAAGCGGTTGACGATTTTGAGAAAGTTTCCTCGGATAGCCCGTTCGGTCATTTTGTTTGGCTATCGATACGAAATGCCGAAGGCTTGGAAATCGGGCGTATGGCCGACGCAAGGAGGCGCATCGGTCGCGATTGATGCGCTTCACGCAGTTCATCATCCTATATTAAGCTTCCAAACCATATAAAGCATTGTTTTTATTTGCGTTACTCGCTTAACTAAGCGCCATTCAGATCAGAATTTCTTAATTAATACAAAAATTTAAAGAAGAGGTAGCAGTCATGGATCAATCAATCATTAGCGGACTTGCCGCTGTTCTCGGGTCTTTGGTCGGCGGGGCTTCTTCCATCGCGACCGCGTGGTTTACTCATAAATCCCAAAGCCGGCGCGAATCGGTTAATGCTGAAATTCGACGGCGCGAACTGGTCTACACCGAGTTCATCAATGAATGCGCCAAGTTGGCGATCGAGGCCTTGAATCGCACGCTCGAGAATCCCGAGACGCTGATGAATGCTTATGCGCTTCTGAACCGTATTCGGCTTACTTCGTCGGATTCGGTCATAGACGCCGCGGATCAAACTATAAAGAATATCGTGGAACAGTATTTTCAACCCAATCTATCCGTGGAAGAACTGCACAAAAAAGAGGTTTTAGAAAACCCAG
>JBEKBU010000329.1:0-3584 GCA_050015235.1 Methylomonas sp.
TCATTAACGGCTTGACGGATCAAATTGTCGCCAACGATATTTCTGTCGCTACCGGTTACGCCAACCCAAATCTCGTTAATATTAATCTTCCTCAGGGCATTGCGGTTGATGCAAGCAGAGGAAAGATCTATGTGGCGGACTTCGGGTTAGGCGCACCGGATCAGCTGGTTGTTTTGAAAACCGGCGTTCAACCCACTATTACCATTACATCGACACCGGCCATACCAGGATTGAATCTTGGGGGCAGTTATAGCTACCAGGTTGTTGCGAACAACAATGACGGCCTTCCCATCACTTATTCTCTTAAAGGCGAGCCGGTAGGGATGCAAATCAGCGCTAACGGATTAATTTCCTGGACGCCAACGGTTAGTGGCGCCTTTAAATATACCGTAATCGCTGCTGACCCCAATGGCGTATCGGCTAAGCAGACAGTTAACGTCACCGTATGCGCAGCCGGTAAAAATTGGGTGTCAAACAAGGGTGGCATGTGCATCAGCCCGACAGCGCTCAAAACAGGTGGTTGAGTCACTCAGAACCGCTGTCCTCTCTTAAACTCGACCCAAAATTGTCTGGTCAAAGGGGGGCACTATAACCCATCGAGTTGGAAAACAGCTTGTTACCTGCTTCAGGAGATGACTATGTCAAAGTGCAATATCCAAATAAATTTTCGATAAGGTCTGTCAAGAAAAATTTACTATCGACCTGTTCGGTTCATTAGGCTCACTTTGTGAAAAACAATCAATTAACAAGCATTGCACTATTTTGTCATTGCCCCTAACGTTTTTGATTATAGTTATTTAGCTAATCGTTAAAATCTTTTTTTAGACAGGTGACTATCGGCAATGCGCCCAGCTTTTTTTCATTCTCAAAGGTATAGAGAGTTGATGCGCCAGCTTTTTGGGCCGATCTAGCAATCAGGCAATCCGATAAATCAACAGATGAAAACTCAAGATAATCCAGCAGCGCACAATTTAAAATTGACCAATCTTCAAAATGAAATTTGGCATTGCAAGCTAGTTCATGAATTACGGTATGGATTTCCATACGGCTGCATCCAAAAACGCTCTCCAACACCCATTCCGTTTCCGCAATCACGATTGAAGAAACGAATACCTTGTCAGCCCGGTTGATCGCCGATTCAGCGCGATCAACTTGCCATTGCGGATTTTTTGCGTCGATGGATTTAAACAAAAACCGCAACAAAACATTGGTATCAATTGCAATCATTAGCCAGAAATTTGCCGGCCGCGCGTTTTTTCAGGGCCTCATCTATTTCTTCGCTAGATGGATACTCTTTATTTTTGATCAGATGATGAAATTTGCCGGCAAGGTTGCCGGAATTAATCTTGACGATATGCGCCACGCCGTCACGCGCGAATACATCGACATAATCGCCGGGCTGCAAAGCAATCGCTTCGCAAATAGCTTTTGGCAGTGTTACTTGTCTTTTAGTGGTTAGTTTATGCATGGATCATTTTTAGGTATTACTGATCGGCTAATCGTAATACTATTACGGAGAATGATCAAGAAATTTATAGGGACAGGTCTTGACTTTTGCCTAAGACAAAAGTCAAGACCCTTTTTTCTTTGTTACAAGATAGCTGTTCTAGTGTTTGCTCTAATCCAGTTCACTAACTCATTTTCAGACAAACTGCCTTCCGCCAGCTTTAACATGGTAACAACACATGATGAATCATCGGCCGTTAATTCCAGGCCATTCAAAGCAAGAAAAAGCTCCATAACCGTGAAGGCTGTTCGTTTGTCGCCATCAAAAAAAGGATGATTACGCGCGAGACCATAGCAATAGGCAGCGGCAAGAGCGGCAATGTCAGGATCATCGTAAACTGTAAGATTAAGTGGACGAAATAACGCAGATTCTAGAAGGCCACGGTCACGTATGCCTGTTGCTCCGCCATGTTCCGCGAGATGTTCCTCATGTAAAGCAAAAATAACGGATTTATCAACCCAGATGACCGGCATTATTTAGCTAGCTCATGCAGAACATCACGGCGTTTTTTCATGATTTGCTGAGCCACGGTCATTTGTTTGTGAAACTCCGGGTTATAAGGCGTTAAACGGTAGCCTTCCGGCGATTCTGTCAGGTAGACGGTATCGCCTTTTGCCAGATGAAGTTTATCCAGAACCTCCTTGGGCAAAACAAGTCCTACGGAATCATCAACAGTTGTTAGTGTAAATGCATGCATGGGCGGCTCCTTGTTATTGCGACCTTATTAACCATAAATGATAATGGAAAAATCGTCCACAAAATTCTTGATTTTTTCACAAGCTGAAATATGCAAGAAGACCGTGGTCTTACCCCATTGACACTGCGTACCGCCGAGCGCCGAGTTTTGATTGGTCATAATGATGGGTTAATTAGTTTTTAGTCCAAAGACCACTAATTGATTTGCTAGCGTAGGCGCATATACTTTTCCGTTGCTGATGGTCGGCGGAATGTAAGTTGTAGCGCCATCCAGGCTGTCGGACAGATAAGCTTGAGAATTCCAGAGCTCATTACCGAGATTTCCAGCGTCGAAAGCTCTCAATACGCTACTACCGCCGGTTGGGTTATTTTGTAGCTCCCAGATAATGCCTGTACCGGGTTCGCCGCCATTGGCGGAAAGCGCTATCGCATTTTTATTGCCGGTGTTTGCCGCTTCGCTAGCGGAAGAAATGGATACAGGCTGGGTGTTGAAGGTGTTGCCGTTAAATGCGTATGCGTAAATTGGAGCACTGTTGTATACATTAAATAGCAAGCTGCCGCCTTGTCCGCTGTTCCTGGTCCAAAAAACCGGGCCGCTATAGACGAGTTGCGGGTCAGAAACCGGCGGACTCATTTTCTGCACCACTTGTGCATCGTCAGCGTTGTATTTGCCTAGATTGCCGGTTTGCCAAATAAACAAATTACCATCTTTTCCGCCGCCGGTTAGTAAGTGCGTTCCCGGTATGAGTATGGGGCCCGCGCTGGAGAGATCATTATCCTCATTGTCAAGCGTAGCCCAGTCGCCTGGTGTGAACCAGTCGATTAACCTTAAACCGGAATCGAGCTTCAGCAGGCTTTCGCTGAAATTATTCACCCCGTCGTAACCGTTTGAGGCCGCTTGATAGGTGCTTGGAAGAAAAGCATTGCCGACAAACAGATAAATGTAACCGTTATCGTCAATCACCGGCGCGCGACCGGATTGCCAAATGCCGCCGCCGGTAGCCGGCGGGGTAATCAACGACGTGAATACGCCGGTTTGTTGTAAGGAGCCGGCGTTATAGGCCAACACCCAGCCATTATAGCTATCGCCGATACCTTCGCCCAATCCGGCAAAAGTCAATATTAACTGACCCTTAACTAACGCCAGCCCGGCATGTGCGCGGATATGCTGGCTATTAAAGGTCAATGTAGCGCCGCCGACGCTACGGGTTGCTGATATAACCGCCGGCCCGCCGAACTTTTCAGCGCCGGAAACCAAATCGAGCGCGTGTAATTGATGCTCATAAGGCGTGCTGGGACTGGTTTTGCGGGTTACCAGATAAAGGGTATTGGTGGTCGGGTCGATAATTGGGGTGCTTTCAATCGCCCAATCGACGCCGGG
>JBEKBU010000330.1:0-3551 GCA_050015235.1 Methylomonas sp.
AATCTATCTTGCAGATCCGGATTGGCGTTGATGGCTTGCATCATTTGACCCAGGCTGTTATCGACAAACTGCAGCGCGGATTGTACGACTGGACCGGGAGTGGCGCTTCCGTTCGCATTTGTGACGTAACCGCCCAATAGCGTGGCGCCGCTGCTGGCGGGAGTAGTAGACGTGTTCAATTTTTGCGCGGTGGAAAGCGCTTGAAAGTTCATGCCGAAAATAGCTGGAACGCGGGCGTTATTGACGCCTGCATGGTCTTTGCCGGCGATTTCGTTCAGGATGGCTGCGACTTTGATGGTGTCGTATTTTTGGGTAAAGGTGTTGTCTTTAGTCCAGTCATCGCTGGTATCGGTAACAGGATCGATTACGCTGTTGATTTCAGGCGAGAAATGATCGTCGATGCCATGGCCGGAAGGGCCGTTCATGATTTCGTAAGCTGGGTGTTTGTCCACCCATGCGGTATGTAAACCGTGCTCCCTGGCGACTTCGAATATGGTATTGACGCGCAAATATTGGTGCGGATAGATATTGGCGCAAGTAGTAGGATCCTTAGGCAAGGTGAAGTCCGCGTTGATTTGAATGTTACGGACATCGTTGGGGCTGCTGGCCATTTTAAAAATAGAACCGGGTACACTGGTTGTATCGCCAGCCACCAAGGTATCGATCAATAAAGGCGATGCAGGATACAAATCAGGGATGCCTTGACCGCCATCTAGGGAAATATTGCCATTAATGGTAGGTTCTATCACTTCCGCATAATACACTTCAGCGCCTGTTTGGTTGCCGCCGTTCGGTGTACAGGTAGCGTTATTAACCAAGGAAGGGGCTGCAACCAAGGAACGGCTGTATTCGTCGTCATAATAGACGCCAGTGGTTTTGGGGTTGCCACCCGTGACTTGGCCGACCATGCCAGGGAAAGAATCGGATGGGAACGGAGTAAGGGCATTGTTGAATTCGACGCCATGTTTTGCCAAATGCGCTATGTTAGGGCAGTTGGCGACGCCGTTAACTTTGGTCAGACACCAATCCATATCTTGCTGGTGCATGCCGTCGACCGAGATCAACAGCACATGTTGGCCGTCATCATGATCTTGGGTTGCGCTGACATTTGAAATGGATGCGGTTAGGGCTAAACCGATGGCGAACGGCAAAATTTTTTTAGTAAGATTCATGGACACTCCATAAAATTTTTGTGGGAGTTCAAATTCTAATTAACGCATATTACATAATAATGAATTCTTGAGCGCAAACAGAGTGGATGGTTTTATTAAACCCAGATAATCCGTTAGCCATTTTCCTATATTTTGAGACAACTTTTAGATACTCGGATAAAATCGGTAGCCGAACCGGCTCTAATGGTTACCATTAGAGAAAATACTTTCGAATCAATTGGATAGGAGATGAAGATGACGCTAGTCGGCGACGGGTTTTCAGTAAGTTTTTCTGATCGGGAAGTAACGGCATGGGGTGGATTGGCTCTACTGAAGCGCATGCTCGACGTCATGGAGTTCCGGAAGGCGATGGCTGGCTGGGTTTTGCCGGCTCAACAGGAAAATCCGAAACTGGCGCTTACGGTACGCTATGACGCCTGCTTTTAAGGCGACTGGCAAGGGCTGGCAAACGCGTATGAATTCAGCCTTAAAAGATTGGCTTAAAACCCATTCTCCGGCTAAGCCGAATTAGCCGAAGCGAAAATTGCATTTTGATTAATTAGTAATTATTTTTGAGGCGCCTGCAATGCGCATAGGCTAAGTTTTTAGAGCCGGAACCGGCCCAGATTACCGGAATTAGTCATGTTTAGATGCAATTCCAAATGTTTGGCTTAATTTTTCCAAGTGCTTGATCATCTGATATTTCAACTGTTCCCGTCCAATGATATGTCTTAAACCGTTGGCTATGCCGGCAACCTGATCCGTGGATGTGCTTTCGATGTAGAAGACCAGGGCGCCGTCACGATAAGGCAAGACGCCGGCGCACATATGATTTGAATTGTATGAATGCCCAACATAAAATTGCCGTCCAAGAATTAGCGACCCAAAGTTGGTAACTTGAAAAACACTATGCGCTAAAATTGCTGTCGGCCGGTTTTCAACCAGACGATTAATCCAATAAAAACGCTCTTCGGCGCCCGAGGGCAGCGCGGCCGGATAATTATTCCAGCCATGGGAAAGTTCCGGAAAAAAATGGGTTAACACTTTACAGCTTTCAGCTGAAATATTGAGCTCGGCGGATGGACTTGCCACTCCATCGGCTCGTGAATAATCCGCGATACCTTTCAGTCCGCTATTTCTATACGCCTGCCAACGTTGCTGGAGAATCTCGCGGTATTTTTGTGAAACTTTTTTTACCAAAATAGTATTATCCGTATCTTCAGAAGCGTTTTGTAGCGCTGAAAAGCTTGAAATTTCGTGACTCGATAAGTTAAACCGATCGCTTTCTTCCGTATCCAGCAGATCCAATACTTCATCGATTTGTTTTGGAGAAAAAGCAAAGCCCTTGAAGTCGTTGGCGTTCGCATTTTTAGGAATGGCGCCATAGGCGGTAACGTCGGAGTCGATGGCAAACAGCTCTACGCTTTTGATGTAATCCATGACTTTATCCGGATGAGCCGGCAGATAGATTGCGACGCTCATGGCAAGTTCTTTATCGAAGCCTTCCTTGACGCCATGGGTAATGATTTCTCCCTGATCAAGCTGGCTTATTTTGTGTGAGGAAACTCCCGCCGAAAGTAGAACTTCCCTCGATGAGGGTGCGGGCGCCGCGGCGGCTAACGAAAAAAATAACAGCCCAAATAGCGTATGGATCAGCATAAGTCAGAATTGAGGCAACGGGCGACGGACTGGAAATTGTAGCCCGTTTCCCGGATGGCGTGGTCGAAATTAGTAATTTTTCCGATTTGGAAAGTGGCGCTAGTCATGAGACTAAGCCTAGGCTTTCTTCGCGCCGTGACGCTGTAGACGCCAGAAGATCACCGGCGTGGCGACCAAGGACAGCAAAACCGACATGGTTAGCGAGCCGATGACGCCAATGGCCAGGGGTTTCAGCATTTCGGAGCCGGAACCGAAGCCGAACGCCAGTGGAAACAGCCCCATTGCCGCTGCTAGCGAAGTCATCAACACCGGGCGCAACCGGCGGCGGCCGGAATTGACCAGGGCTTCCGCCGGGTCCATGCCTTGGCTGGTTAGCCGATCGACAAAATCCAGCATCAGGATGCCGTTCTTGGCCACTATGCCGATACCGATGATAGCGCCCAACAAGGAGACGATATTCAAAGACGTACCGGTCAGCGCTAAGGCCAGAACGGCGCCGGACATAGCGAGCAAAGCTCCGGAAACAATGGCGATAGGGGCGTAAAAAGAACGGAATTCGACCAGCAATACGGTAAACACCAGGAAAACCGCCATGCACAGGACTCTTAGCAGGTTATGGAACGAGGCTTGTTGCTGACGGTATAGCCCGCCAAACTCCAGAACGCCCGGCGGCATGGTTTTGTCCTGTTGCAAAATCGCCTGGATGTCGGCAATCGCGCCGCCCAGGTCGCGGCCTTCCAG
>JBEKBU010000331.1:0-3545 GCA_050015235.1 Methylomonas sp.
GCATGGGAAAGACTCGATAATCCCCAACCTTTGCAACAATTGAATATAGGCGTCGCCGTTTCGGTTTGCGCGGCGTTTATAAATTTAATCCTGGCGAAAATTCTGATTAAGGTTGGTAAGCAGCGCAATTCTATTCCACTCGAAGCGGATGGCTATCATTTAATGACCGATGTCTGGACCACTATCGGCGTCATTAGCGGCATTACTTTAATCGCCATAGGCAATCATATACCCGCATGTTTGGAAATGGCTCAGCGCCTGGGGATGCGCGGCTGGGAAATTCTTGATCCCATCATCGCCTTTCTGGTGGCTATCAACATTATCTGGTCTGGATTGCGCCTGCTCCGCCGCACCGTATCCGGACTAATGGACGCCGCGCTGCCTGCCGAAGAACGCAATTCGATTATCAATATTTTAGAAAAATTCCGTAAATCCGATGAAATTGCTTACCACGCCCTCCGCACGCGCTACGCCGGAGCGAGGCGTTTTATGTCCGTGCATATTTTAGTACCCGGACATTGGACTGTCCAACAAGGGCATGATCTTGTAGAAAAAATTGAACTGAGTATCATATCCCTTTATGCCAACATCGATATCGATACGCATCTGGAACCCATTGAAGACCTTGCCTCCTGGCGTCACTGAGTATATTCATGACCGACACATTATTAATCATTGAAGACGAAGCATTGCTGGGTTCGGAAATTGCCCGATTTTTCAGCAAACGCGACTGGGAAGTAACCATCGCCAAAAGCATACGCGAAGCGGAAACACATTTATCCAAGCAGGATATCGACCCGCTGGTGGTTTTGTCGGATATGAATCTTCCCGACGGCAATGCTTTGGATCTATTGGAAAATATCAAAAACAAAATCAATAGTAGCGAATGGGTATTTTTGACCGGCTACGGCAGTGTCGCCGACTCGGTACGCGCCGTCAGGCTGGGCGCTTATGATTTTGTAGAAAAACCCTGCGAACTGGAGCGCCTAAATCTTTTGGTGGAAGGGGCCGCCCGCAGCGCCAGAGCGCAACGGCGCTTACAACAGCAAGCAGCGGTTCAGAATAGCCGGCACACGGTGGACGCATTGATAGGCGGCAGCGCCCAAGCTTCAAACCTCCGCAACATGATTTTGCAGATGGCGAAAGTGCCTTTTTCCAGCTTGATCATTAGCGGCGAAACCGGTACAGGCAAAGGCTTGGTCGCTAGAATTCTTCATTCAACCGGCAGCCGGGCGCTGGCGCCGTTGATTGAGATTAATTGCGCGGCTTTACCACGGGAATTGCTGGAATCCGAATTATTCGGCTACGAAGCCGGCGCATTTACCGGCGCTAAAAAGCGCCATCGCGGTTTGTTTGAACAAGCGCATACCGGCACCTTGTTTCTGGACGAAATCGGCGAAATGGATCTGGATCTGCAAACCAAGCTGTTAAAAGCGGTTGAAGACTTTCGTATCCGCAGACTGGGCGGCGAAACGGAGATTTCAGTGGATGTGCAGATTATCGCCGCAACCAATCTTAATCTCATTGAAAAAGTGCAGCAAGGTCTATTCCGTAGCGATTTATATCATCGTTTAAATGTCATGAGCTTACGCGTACCGGCTTTACGGGAGCGCAAGGAAGATCTTAATGAACTCGTGCCGTTATTTATTTCGGATAGCAACCTCAAATCAGCAAAAAACGTACGCAATATTTCCCATCGCGTCTGGGAAAATTTAAAAGCTTACGACTGGCCGGGCAATATTCGCGAATTACGCAATGTCCTGGAACGCTGCGTCCTATTAGCTACCGATGACAATTTTCCGGAACAATGGCTACAACTTGCCAACCCAACCAGTAAGGCGCCGGCTCCGCCACATGAAAACGGCATATTTTTACCATTGGACGGCAGCCTTAGTTTACATGACATGGAAAAGTTTTTAATACAGGAAGTGTTAAACCGAACGGATGAGAATGTAACCGCCGCCGCCAGAATGCTTGGCACTACCCGCGAAACCTTACGTTATCGGGTGCAGAAGTATAATTTGAAGTGTAAATAACATAGAACCGGCTACCCGGTTTTTGCGGCCGAAATATGATTTCGGCCCCATCATCAATATTTGGCGAATTTTTAACCGGTTTGTTTTAGAATATATCATTCACGGTAAATTCCGGCGCTCGGTTATTCAGTCATTTCCATCGGTTTTTTTTTGAGGTTATCCCATAAAACTGTTATTTGCTACCGGCCCTTCGCTCAACACCCGTCTGTTAGTGGCAGTTTTGGCCTCAATTGCTTTGCTGGTAATCGATTATCGAGGTATGCGCCTAAGTTATTTGCGATCACTGCTGTCGTTTGCGGTCTATCCATTGCAATCCCTTGCCAGTCTACCCGCCGATACCCTGCATAATATTTCCGATAATGTTATTTCTTATGCGAATTTACAGAAGCAGAATCGTTTATTAAAAGAACAGCAACTGATTGATGAAGGTAAACTATTAAAACTGGCGGCATTGGAAAAAGAAAATATCCGCTTACGCCTGTTATTGGAAAACTCCTTTCAATTGGGCGAACAGGTATTAGTGGCGGAACTTTTATCGGTGACGCTGGCGCCTTACGAACACACCGTAGTCGTAAATAAAGGCGCACGGTTTGGCGTGCATCCGAGACAACCCGTGCTCGACGCCAACGGCATAGTCGGCCAAGTCGTGCGTGTTTTGCCTAACAGCGCCGAGGTAATGCTGATTACCGACCCCGATCATGCGATCCCCGTGGAAGTTAACCGTAACGGTTTACGCACTATTGCTTTTGGCACCGGCCAGCCCAATCGCTTACAATTGCCGTTTTTGGCTAATAACGCCGATGTTGTGCCGGGCGATTTACTGGTCACTTCCGGGCTGGGAGGCAATTTTCCGGCGGGTTATCCGGTAGCGGTAGTCGATAAGTTTGAAGCTAGGCCGGACAAGTCTTTTGCTAATATTTACGCCACACCAAAAGCGGATCTGGAAAAAAGCCGTCAATTTCTGATCGTATGGAGTGATTCCACACCGGTAGTGCTTGACGATAAAAGTAAAAAATCTGACAACATTCAAATCAAGGAACAGGAAAAACCCGACCTGCGCGTCAAACACAGATAATCAATGCCCGATCAAAGCCCTCTTTCGATTTTTTATTTTCTACTGACGATAGCCGCCGCAATGATACTGCGGATTACTTCAGTGTCGCTTTGGCTGGACGTCTGGAATCCGGACTGGATTGCACTCGTGTTGATATACTGGACCATGGCCTTGCCTGATCGATTCGGAGTCTTTTCCGCATGGAGCATCGGCTTGTTAACGGATGTGCTAACCGGCCGCCTGCTTGGACAATATGCGCTGATTTATGCGTTAATTGCTTATTTCTGTATCAAGGAACATCGGCGCTTACGGCAATTTCCGAGGATACAGCAGTGCTTGTATGTATTTTTTTGCCTACTCGGTTCGCAATGCATCATTTACGGCGCCGAGAGTATGAAAGCCACTAATCATCTGACTCTGGAATTCTGGTATCCGCTGCTTAGCGGGGCCTTGGT
>JBEKBU010000332.1:0-3530 GCA_050015235.1 Methylomonas sp.
TCTTTATCGAATTGCGTGACAAAATTTCCGCCCCCTTGTTCGCAATACAAGGGGGTAAAATCGGTTAATTTGGAAGGAGAAATGACTACGCCCCCCGCATGCTTGCCGGCGTTTCTGCAAATCCCTTCCAATGAGCGGCCCATATCAACCAACGTTTTTACATCTTCTTCGCTCTCGTATAAGGCTTTTAGCTCGGCGCTGTCATTTAAGGCTTTTTCGAGCGTCATGCCTATTTCAAACGGAATCAGTTTCGCCAGCCTATCGACAAAACCGTAGGAATAGGATAGAACCCGGCCAACATCACGGATGACAGCCTTGGCGGCCATCGTTCCATAAGTAATAATTTGAGAAACATGATCGCGGCCATAATAGCCGGCGACATAATCGATGACTTCGTCGCGCCGCTCCATACAGAAATCTATGTCAAAATCCGGCATGGATATCCGTTCAGGATTAAGAAAACGTTCGAACAGCAAATCAAACTCAATCGGATCCAGATCGGTTATTTTTAACGCATATGCGACCAGCGAACCCGCGCCCGAACCTCTGCCCGGCCCTACCGGTATGCCATTGTTTTTCGCCCACTGGATAAAATCGGCTACGATCATGAAATAGCCGGGAAACCCCATTTGGATAATGACATTGAGCTCCGTTTCCAAGCGTTCAAAGTAAGTTTTACTTCTTTCTTCAAAACTGCCCGCACCAACCGGCGGATATTGCCGCATTCTTTCTTCCAAGCCTTGCCTGGACGCTTCTCTAAAATAACTGTCCAATGTTTTACCGGCCGGCACCGGAAAGTCAGGTAAATAATTTTCCCCCAGTTTTAATTCCACATTACAACGTTTGGCGATTTCCACGCTATTCGCCAACGCTTCGGGTATATCCGCAAACAATTCGGCCATTTCTTCGGCGCTGCGCAAATATTGTTGCTTGGTGTAACGTCTGGGCCGGCGGTTATCATCCAAAACCCGGCCTTGATGGATACATACCCGCACTTCATGCGCTTGAAATTCGCTTTTATCTATAAAGCGGACGTCATTGGTCGCCACAACCGGCAAATCAAGTTCGGCAGCCAGATTGACCGCCAGTCCGATATAGTTTTCCTCATTAGTTTTACCTACTCTTTGCAGTTCGATGTAAAAATTTTTATCGAACATGGACCGCCAGAATTCCGCGTATTGTTTAGCCAGTTCTCCATTTTCCGCCAATAACGCCTTACCGACATCGCCGTCCATAGCGGCCGATAATGCGATCAAGCCCTGATGATTTTCGGCTATCCAGTTTTTTTGCAGCATGGCGACGCCTTGATGCTGGCCTTGTTGATAGGCTTTCGAAATTAATTCGGTTAATGCGATGTAGCCGGTTTTATTGCGGGCTAACAGGGTAAGTTTATGCGGCGAATTGGGTTCTTCATCGTTGTAAATAAGAACATCGGCGCCGATTATGGGTTTGATGCCGACATTTTGCGCCGCCTTGTAAAACTTAACCAGTGAAAACAGATTGTTCTGTTCGGTAATCGCAACGGCGGGCATGCCATAAGCCGCAAGTTTTTTGACCAGCGGCTTAATTCTGACTATGCCGTCTATCAGTGAAAATTCGGTATGAATTCTGAGATGGATGAATGTCGGCTGCATTTCTTAAGCAAGATATTTTTTTACCGGAGCAAAAGTTTTGCGATGTTGCGGAGTCACGCCTAATTGCTGTAATTTTAATAGATGCCTTGGGGTAGGATAGCCTTTGTGTACGGCGAAATCATAGCCCGGATAAAGCCGGTCTAAAATCAGCATTTCCTCATCCCGCGCCACTTTCGCCAATATAGAGGCGGCTGAAATTTCCGCTATCAGCTGATCGCCTTTGACGATGGCTTCCGCCGGACAGGGCAGCTTAGGCAAGCGGTTCCCATCGACTTTAACGAACGAGGGCGGATATTTCAATTGAGATACGGCTCTTTGCATGGCAAGCAAGCTGGCTTGCAAAATATTTATACGGTCTATTTCGCTGACTTCGGCCCGCGCCGTTGCCCAGCATAAAGCCGAGTCCTTGATTTTTTCGGCAAGCAAACCGCGCTGTTTTTCGCTGAGTTTTTTGGAATCGGCAAGTCCGGGTATGCTGATCGCCGGATCGAGTATTACCGCGGCGGCGATCACCGGGCCGGCAATGCAGCCGCGCCCGACTTCATCTATGCCTGCGACGCCGTTTGTTATCGGAGTATCCCTCGGGTGACATTGCGCAGAAAGCTGACCATATTGGATAACTCATTGCTTTCTCCGGCCATGTCTTCCATTTCTTCAATAGCGTCTTCCAGACGCAAATTATTTTTGTAGAGAATTTTGTAGGCTTTACGGATTTGCCGAATCACTTCCGGCGCAACGCCATTACGCTCCATACCTATGGAGTTGATGCCATGCGGGCGGGTCGGTCTGCCGCCTACCATGACATACGGCGGAATATCTTGGGTTATGGCGCTTCCCATGGCGGAAAAACTGTATTCGCCGATTTTGGTAAATTGATGCACCAGCGTAAAACCGCCCAAAATAGCATGATCGCCTATATGCACATGGCCGGCAATGGAAGCTCCATTAGCCATGATAACATTATCGCCTACGTCGCAATCGTGCGCGACATGCGTGTAAGCCATGAATAGATTATCGTTTCCTATCCGAGTTAAACCCTTATCCTGCTTAGTGCCTCTATGCATGGTGCAAAACTCGCGGATAACATTGCGGTCGCCGATTTGCAGACGGGTAATTTCATCGGCGTATTTTTTATCTTGCGGATCTTCGCCTATGGAAGAAAATTGATAAATGATATTGTCTTTACCGATAGTTGTCGGACCTTTAATCACAACATGCGGACCAATTTCAGTACCGGAATCGATCTGCACGTCGGCGCCTATTATCGAGAACGGTCCAACCTTTACATCGTCGGCTAAGTCCGCGTTAATATGCACTACGGCTTTAGGATCGATCATTTAACTCACCGCCGCCGCGCACATGATTTCAGCGCTCGCCGCCAATTCGCCTTCAACTTCGGCGCGGCAATCGAAAGACCAGATGTTACGTTTGTTTTTCAGATATTTAATTTCCAGCATTAATCTGTCGCCCGGTACGACCGGCCTTTTAAACCGGGCATTGTCTATCGCCGCCAGATAATATGTCCTACCTTTACCGAGCGTTTCGTCGCTTTGCGCGGCCAATAAGGCGGTAGCTTGCGCTAGCGCCTCCAAAATCAAAACGCCAGGAAAAATGGGTAAATGCGGAAAATGCCCCTGAAAAAAAGGTTCGTTATAAGTTACGTTTTTTACCGCAAGCAAGCGACCGCGAGGTTCACATTCAATGACCTTATCCACCAGTAAAAACGGATAGCGGTGCGGCAGAAACTCCTGTATCTGTAAAATATCGAGTGTTCCGGTCATTGCTGTTATTGGGCGATAGTTTCCAATTTTTGCAATACCCTGTTGGTCACGTCAAGTTGTTCATTAACATAAAGGACATCCGTTATCAGCAAATCATAAGATTCTTCTTTCGCCA
>JBEKBU010000333.1:0-3506 GCA_050015235.1 Methylomonas sp.
ACGGCATTAAATTACAAGGCCGGGTCGATTCGTTCGACCAATATGTGGTTATGCTGAAAAACACCGTCAATCAGATGGTTTACAAGCACGCCATTTCAACGATAGTCCCCGGCAAAAACGTCACCATGAGCCGGGAGTCCGACGGCGCCGGCTCATCAGGCTCCGGTGACAGCTAATATCGTGAGGCGGTTGTTTGTTTGAACGTCCCGGTGCGGGTGAACGGGCGATACTCGTTCACCTGAATTTGTACGACGGTCAGGAAGATATCGACGAACTTAGGGAGCTGACCAAATCCGCCGGCGCCGAGCCTGTGTATGTGGTGACCGGCGCCCGGCAGCGTCCGGACCCCAAGTTTTTTGCCGGAAGCGGCAAAGTCGAGGAAATCAGGCAAGCCGTCGCCGAATACGCCGCCGATCTTATCATTTTCAATCATGCTTTAACGCCTAGCCAGGAACGGAATCTGGAAAAAGCGCTGGAAGTACGGGTAGTGGATAGAAATGGGTTGATTCTGGATATTTTCGCGCAACGCGCCCAGACGTTCGAAGGCAAACTGCAAGTCGAACTGGCTCAACTCCGGCATTTATCCACCCGTTTGATCCGCGGCTGGACGCATTTGGAGCGCCAAAAGGGCGGCATAGGCTTGCGCGGGCCAGGTGAAACCCAGCTCGAAACCGACCGGCGGCTACTCGCGGTGCGCATCAAACAAATACAGCAGCGTTTGGCGAAAGTGGAAAAACAGCGTAGCCAAGGGCGCAGCAAACGCAAGAAAGCCGAAATCCCCGCCGTGTCGCTGGTTGGCTATACCAACGCCGGAAAATCGACGCTGTTCAATATGCTCACCGGCGCCGATATTTACGCCGCCGATCAATTATTCGCGACGCTTGATCCGACTTTGCGGCAATTAACGCTGAGCAACGGCGGCGACATTATCCTGGCCGATACGGTGGGATTTATCCGCCATTTGCCGCATGAATTAGTGGCGGCGTTCCGCTCCACGTTGCAGGAAGCCAGCGAAGCGGATTTATTGCTGCATATTATCGACGCCGCCGCCGCCGACCGGGACGACACCGTCTATCAAGTCAATCAAGTGCTCGACGAGATCGAGGCCGGCGGTATTCGGCAATTAAAAGTCTTCAACAAAATCGACCTGCTGGACGGCGTGGCGCCGCATATCGATTACGACGACGCCGGCCAGCCCCGGCAAGTCTGGATTTCCGCGCGTAGCGGCGCGGGCTGCGATCTGTTGCTAAAAGCCTTGGCTGAAGTCTTTTCCGGCAACAAAGTGCGGCGCAAATGTCATTTGCCGGCCGGCCAAGCCGGCTTGAAAGCCAAGCTATTCGGTCTGGCGCGGATTATCGACGAACGCGTCGATGAATACGGCGATTGCGAGCTTACGCTGGAGATTGAATCGAAATATCTGGGTATGCTGCGCGATTTCCAGGTAGAGGAAATCTAACCCGGCTCAACTCCCGCAACCCGGTTTGCCGTGCTTGACGTCGGAGACGCTGCAAGTACCGAAGCCCAGCAGCTGTGTTTCTAAAATCACCATTTTTCCGTAACTGGACGCGGCGCCGTTCGCGGCGTTTTCCATTTCATACAGATTAGAGTTCGCCAGTTTGCCGACCATGGACGCCGCCGCGCTGGCGGTGTCGGGAATGACGATGGCGACGGCCGCTTGCGGAACGCCTATTGTAGTTCCAAGCGCCTGGATGTTGCTGGCCCCGACAATGGCGGCGGCGGCTATGGTTACATCGTAACCGCCGATGCCGGCTTCGTCGGCGTTGACGACGCCGTGCGGCGCCGACAGGCTGACATTACCGATGGCGTTGCTGTCATAGCCCGATTGGGCGCGGATGCCGCTGCCGGAGACAGTGGCCGGATAAATTAAAGTCGTATTGCCGTAGGCGTCGTAACTGGCTAGAGGCAAAGGTGTAGCCAGAGATGATTTGGCGCCGCGCCCGGCGTCGATATCGCCGTTGGATGACCAAACAGTAATATTGCCGGCGTCCAGCGTAAAAATGCGCGATTGGTTGACCTGCACATTGCCGTTGGTCAGTATGTTTACGTTCCCCGCTCCCTGCGCCACAATGCCCAATTGCGACGCTAATTTATTGATCGCTAGGTCGGACGCCGCCAATCCCACGTTTAAATTACCGCCGGGAGCGAGCAAATTGATGTCGCCGCCGGCCAGGGTCTGAATCTGGCTGAAATCCAGCGTGATATCGGCGGCGGGCCGAGCCGGAAATAAGGTGTTGACGGCATCGTAACCGATTTGATAGGCGGCGTTGCCGACGCTGGTGTTGGCTTCGACGGCGGCCAGCTGGAACTGGGCGAACAAGACGCCGATGGCGGCTTGTAAACGGTTATTGCCGCTAGCGTCGGTCTGGGCCTGAATCAGCCGGGCGGCGGCGATGGCGTTGATCAGATTTTGCAGAGCGCCTGTTAAGGCCTGATTACCGCCGGCGCCGGATTGGCTGTTTTGCAATTGCGTCAATAAGCTATTCTGGTAATTGTTCCCATTGGTATCCAGCACATAGGTTTGTAAATAATTAGTTAGCGGCTGGGCGGTTTGCGCGGCGTATTGGCCGGCCAGCACGGTGATGCCGGCCCCGGCGGCGGGCAGGGCGCTATTATATATGTTGCCGGTGCTGGTGACGCCACCGGAGATGCCCAAATCGACGCCGCCGCCGGTCCAGACGTTCAACGCGCCGGGGCCGGCGATCTGGATGCCGGCCGATACGGATTCTGAAAACGAACCGCTAACCGGGTCGGGCGCCGCCGTATAAACAAGGCTGCCGCCGACGTTGATGCTGCTGACATCCTGATAGGGACTGTTCAAATTCTGCAGGTAAAGGTTTAAATTGCTGAAATTTTGGCCGGCGCTGATGTCGGTGGCTTTAGCGGTAATTAGAGTAGCGTCCGTGCCTACGCCGATTATGCCGCCTTGCGCGGCGATAATCCGGTTAGGCGTGGCGTCGGCGTTATGCACCGGCTGGGCGGAATGCGCATAGGGGTTGTCACTGCTATTACTCAAATAAGAGTAACCGCTGCTAAAATCCGTTACCGGCTGATTTACCGGCAAAAATTGTTGTTGGTTTACGTCTAGTTGCGTGACCGACACACCATCCGCCAGCGAGATGTTATTGTAGGCGGCCAGATTCAAACTGCTGCCGGCGGCCGGGGATAAACTGAAGTTATTGTTAACGTATAAATTCCCGCTCAGCGCGTATGCGTTTAGATTGCCTGGATACAAGGCCAGAAGGATTGGGTTGCCGATGCCGGCGCTTCCATTCGGTGGAGAATAAACGGATATAGGATTCGTACAGCTTAAATTGGAACAGGTGCTGACGATATTTTCGATTAAGCCGATATTGTTATTCAGATTAATGTCGCCGGCCAGGCTTTGCAGGGAAATGCCGGATTGGCCGGTGTAGGAGGTGAAATAATCGGCGCTGCTGTTTCGTACGCCGGCTTGCGCGATAATAAACGGATTCAGCACCGCGCCG
>JBEKBU010000334.1:0-3486 GCA_050015235.1 Methylomonas sp.
CTGGTGATGCTGCTGTGGAACTGGCTGATGCCCGAGCTGTTTGCCGGGGCGCGGCAAATCGGCTATTTTCAGGCGCTGGGTATTTTGCTGCTGAGCAAAATCCTGTTTGGCGGCTGCCACGCTCATGGCCGCTGGAAAGAACGCCGCCAACGCTGGGAAAGCATGACCCCGGAAGAACGGGCGCAACTGAAAGACCGTTTCAAAAGCCGCTGGGGCCACTGGTGCTGCTCGGATAAGGCTGAAGATAAAACGGCAGGCGGCCCGGCGCCTCATGACGAATAGTGGGAATTTGGCGGCGCGGCACGAAGCGCCGCGAGACCCGGCGCCGGTCGATTCGCCACGGCTACAGCGCTCAATTGTTTGACCTTGCGCAACGCAGCGACCCTCTTGCAGCGCTAGCCGGCAGTCCGGCGGGTATCCCCAGGATATTGCTGGCCCACCAGCCGCGTACGGCGCCCGCGGCGGCATTGGCGGGCTTCGATCTGCAACTGTCGGGACATACCCATGGCGGGCAATTCTGGCCGTGGAATCTGTTTGTCTTTGGCTTGGCCGGCTCTGGATTTATACCAGCCGAGGAACCGGCTATTGGGGGCCGCCCAAACGCTTTGGCGCGCCATCCGAGATTACGCTTTTGCGGCTCGTCCCCGACCCGGTAAGCCGCGGGTAGGTGGGCGGCTCGTTGATTGGCGCCGCTTGACAATGTAGTTTATTAGTACCATAATGCTGAACTAATGAATTATATGATTCATCCAGGCAACCTTTCTTTATAACAGACAGGAATTAGTTATGAGCAAACTCTCCGGATTAAAGTTAAATATCATGCCAAATAAGAAAATTAAAATGCCGGGCATCCTAATTGCCGCCGTTATGTTCGCTTTTTTAAACGCTTGCGCGACGACGCATGGTTCAGATCCGAAAGACCCTTGGGAGAGTTGGAACAGAGGCGCGCAATCATTTAATGACGGCGTGGATGATTATGTTATGAAACCTGTCGCCAAAGGTTATGAAAGGGTGACGCCAACATTTGCCCATCGGGCGGTGACCAATTTTTTTAGTAATCTTGACGATATTGATGTGATTGCAAACGATGCCCTACAGGGTAAATTTTCGCAATCAGGTCTGGATAGCGCGCGATTTTTAGTGAATTCCACGGTTGGTATTGGCGGTTTATTTGATATAGGCGCAATGATCGATCTTACCAAGCATAATGAAGATTTCGATCAGACCCTTGGTTTTTGGGGGATGCCATCCGGCCCCTATCTGGTATTGCCGTTCCTTGGACCCAGTTCGCCTCGCGGCGTTGCCGGTCTATTAAGCGATGCGGCATTGAATCCTATCAGTTATACGGGCGTTTATTTTGGGACTTCTTCGTATGTATCTTACGCCGTTTCGGGCGGAATGGGCGCATTGAAAGCCATCGATAGCCGCGCCAATAACCTCGGCCTGGAAAAAGTCATCACGGAAGCCGCAATCGATAGGTACGAGTTTTTCAAAAATGCATACCTATCGAGGCGGAATTATTTGATCCATGACGGTAATGTTCCTGACGAGGATGTGTTGCGCTTCGATGAGAAAAACAACAACGGCCTTGGCCCAATCAGTCCTTACTAAAATAAAACCTGGTCGAACCCTAATTGCGATATTCAATACGCCAAAATATTATTTTATAGGCTTGAGAACGTGAAAACAAAACTCTTGGACGCGGAGAACATTCATCAGGTATTCGACTGGTTCTGGACATCCGGGCAACTGTCTGAAAACGATCGGCAGAACAGTTGGAACAGTATTGCGAATTGATCGCCGCGATAAAAGTTCGAATCAAATGTATATCGTGCAACTGCATACTACTTATAACTCCATATAAACAACAGCTTAACAGATAATAGAAGCTGTGCAAAGTCGTTAAAAGTAGTAAGAAGCAATATAAACCACTGTAGTTTTTACTGTAGTTTTCAAAAATCATAGAACTCAAAATTTGTAGTAATGTGCGCCGGATTTTTAAAGCCGTTTTTCGCGCATCGGGTCGTTAAATTTGCTTGTATTATTTTTTGTCTATACAATAAAAAAATGAGAATTACTTTCGACCTTAAAAAGGACGATTCCAATATTGCAAAACACGGGATATCTTTAGCTCTTTGCACCGAATTGGAATGGGAAAGCGCCCTGATTTGGCCAGATACACGTTACGATTACGGTGAAGAACGAATGACAGGACTCGCTCTTATTGATTCAAGACTGTATTGTGTGGTTTTTACAGATCGCGACGATAGCCGCCGTGTTATCAGTCTGCGTAAAGCAAATATACGAGAGGTGAAACGCTATGTTTCTGAAAACTAAATCAGGCCGTAAAATTAAATTGCCTACATTGGGAGAAGATGCGGCTATCACCGCTGCGGCTAATTCTGATGCTGATTCGATGCCGTATACTGATGAAGAATGGGAAACAGTAAAACCGTTGGTTCGACGTGGGCGACCTCCATCGGAGATAACTAAAGAAAAAATTTCTATCCGCCTTTCGCGCGATGTAATTGACCAATTCAGGGCAAGTGGTGATGGTTGGCAAGCACGAATTGACAGTGCTTTAAAAGAGTGGTTGAAGGAACATTCTTCGGTATAACCTTTATCATATATTGAGCTTAACTGATCTTGAAATAATTAAATACTTTTAAGAGAAAACATGAATTTAATGTGGTCCCGAAAAACCAATGTTATTGGTTCCTGTAATTTATGTTCTCGGGCCGCTACAGCTACAGGTCGACAACCTGCGGCAAAAAATGCAAAACGCCGGCAATACGATTCCAGGAGATGAACTTACCGGTTTTTGCGGGTGGCGTTATTTGCATATTTTTAAGTTTATCGTCTGTATAAATAGTAAATTACTGGCAAGCTTGGCAACTGCCGCGCCTAACTATCATGCCGCTTAGCCGGCATGTAGCTTGGCGATATAAACCGCAAACCGATAATAACGGATAAAACCTTGTTTCGAGAGTAGATCAAATTTATCATTATGATTATGAATTATAAGGTAAAATTTCAAATACCTAGGGTTTTATATAAAGGATATGCTATAAATTATTGTTAATAAATATAATTTTATCGGAATAGCTCAGGGGCCGCTCCCTATGTGATCTAGCAGCTATCTTCGCCGCTTATGGATGAAGCGTATAGGTATTTATACGTATTTTCTTTTCCAAATTTAGTATATAGAATGATTCCAAGTGTATGCAGAGCAGTGGGGCGCTTAGTTTCAAATTTTAATTATTTGAAAATTTGCGAAAATTCATTAAAAAAATCTGCTTAAGCTTATACCCGAATTAGATCAACAGCCTATAGGAGTTTCTTATGAAATATTCAAATGCCTTGCTGGCGGCCGGCGCGCTGTTCAGCTTAACTACTATCAACGCCCAAGCGCAATTAACCGTAGTGAACATTGGCAGTACCCCCACTGGAGAGAGCGTTCTCAACAGTGGTCCTGTCCAGGGCGTC
>JBEKBU010000335.1:0-3852 GCA_050015235.1 Methylomonas sp.
CGTTAAATTACCTTCCAATATTAACATTACCCTTGAGTATTAAGGCGACTCTAGTATACAGAACATAGAGTATGGTCAGAATTTTTCGCGAACACCCCCCATTAGAATTTAACTGTAATACATACGAGGAATATACAACATGAGCACCATGAGCATTATTGTTACATCCGGAATAAATCCAGTACCACCCGGAGACGATCCGAGTTATGCCTATATGGCGGTTTCCGGCAGCACCAGCTCCATACTTCCTGACGGCAATTATAGCGCCTACTGTCTAAATTTCTTTGCCGGGCTTAGTCCCGGCTTTTCTTATACCAGCCCGACGGTAGACTCCGGATATACGGGCGTAGCCGGTACGGACACCGCCGATTACCAAAACCTGGGAGCTTATGGCGCAACTTTTAGCGGCTCTACCGTGGTGTCCGAAACCGTTCCGCTCAACCAACAGCAGATACAGGAAATCAACTGGATAGTAGATCAGAATTTTAAAACGCCAATCAACCTTATTTAGGCACGGTTAACACAACCGCCTCCACCTTTATAGAGAACGCCTCCATCAGCGCAATCGCCAACGGCGACGCCAGCCAGCTGCCCACAAACGCCACGGCGCTGGTTCAACCCTCGCTGGTTCAAGACCAGCAAGCGCTTATTACCCAGGTTGAATCCGGCAAGATCGATGGTTTAGTCTGGCAGACTCCAACTTGTTCCGGCAATTCCGGCAGCACGCCGGTCAGCGGCGCTCAGCTGGATAATGGCGTTACTGTAGATTTGCTAAATTCTCAAGGAAAAATAGTCGAGACCACTACTACCGGAATAGACTATAGCAGCAGTACTCAGCAAGGCGGTTATTATGAATTTTCCGGCCTCGCCGCCGGCAACTACACGGTTCAATTCGTGGCGCCGCACGGCGAGTCATTAACTACGGAAGCCGCGAACAATGTGGGCGCATCGACATTTGTTCCTAACGGCAATCCAAACACGCTAGTAAGCGACGCCAATCAAGCGACCGGCGACACCAATACTATCGTTCTGGCTAGCGGCCAATCCGTCGATAACGTTGACGGCGGGTTGACGGGCCATTCCGACTGCGGCGGCCTTCAGGGCGGTAACGGCAATTCATGCGGCGGTTCTCCCTCAACAGGCGGCGACAATTGTTCAAACGGCTATCCAGGTTCCGGTTCAAATTCATCTGGCGGCGACAATTGCTCGATCAGCAGTCAAGTGTGGGTCGATAACAGCCATTGCGGCGTCGAGACCTCGTCGGATTGCGGTTTGGCCGGCATTACCGTAAAAATTGAAGAATGCATTAACAATGTCTTCCAGACCATAGCCACTACCACTACCGATAACAACGGCTGTTATGCGTTTAACAATCTGGAAGCCGGTAAATACGAAGTTGTCGCGGAATGCGCCAACGGCTACACATATGCCACCGAAAATACGGCCTGCAACGGTAATCAAGCGAATTCCTGCGTAGAAAACACGGGATGCAGCGGCGCGATTAATTTAACCGGCGGCGAACAATACTTTAACGCGAATATCGGATTGTGCCATACGGGGTTTTTCGGCTAAACATTCCCTGTAAGCATTTTTTGAACTACCACGCTTGGCTGGTCGATTAAAAAATGTAAGCGATAGTGCATTGTCAGAAAACCGGAAAGCCCGGCTTTCGATTCCGAAAGCCGGGCTTTTTTCTTAAAAGGCTATAAACTTTACACTGGAAATAGTCGCGGCAAATTAATTCAAAATCGGTATAGTTGTCGTAGTCGGCATAAAATTGGCTACTATTGGCGCCGTGTAATTAACGGAAGTCGTTTGATCCGAACTTTGCGTGGCGTTAGAACTTGGATACCCGCATGCTTGACCGGCGCACTGCGTCGGCAATGTTGGGGTGCTGAAGTACATTAACACCGGCGTTTTGTAACTCATGATCGTACCGAAAGAATTTTGTACGCCCCAAGCATATGAATAATCGAACGCGCCGGGAAAGCTGGTGAACTCACGATCATGCACTAAACCCAGGCTATGGCCTATCTCATGGGTAAAGGTATTGCCGGCGCAGAAGTAACCGGAAGCATCGACGGCGTTCCCATCGCTAATCGTACCGTATGCTAATTCCGCGTTCGCCGGAGCCCCGCTTGCAAACTCGACATAGGTAGTACCGCAAGAGCCGGCGCTGTTCGCATATAAGGGTCTGAACAGAAAGACCAGATCCGCGCCATATTGAGCGCGCGTTTGGCTGATATTAGCAAACGCGCCGCTATTATTCGATAAATCCTGTAAAGCTTGGCCGTTACTGTTATTTTCGACATAGCTAGTAGGCTCGGTGTGCACCAGTCTTAACGTCATATTGAAATTCGAATCGGCGTAAGCCTGATTGCTGACGGTTACCAGATAGCTGATCCGTTGTAAGGCATGGGCTCGCGTTTGCGCATCGGTCGTATATACCACCATCAAATCAACGACCGGGGTATCGGTGGTTGTAGAGCCTGATTCGGTAGTAGCCGCCGTTGCGGGAACTGTCGATGCCGAGGCCGCCGTTTGCGCGGCGGCCAATGCGTTAACGGCCTGGTTGTAATTTGCAAGGGCCGCCGCCGCCGCGGTATTAGCCACGGTCAAATCATTATTCGCCGCATTAAAGTTATTGAGGGCTGTTTGGTAGGTAAAAGCAAACGCCGTATAGTTGTTTCTTGCTTCCGCGACTGCGCTTGAAACCGCAACAAGAGCCGCCGTATTTGAAATATTCGCTTGCCCATTGTTAACCGGGGAAAAATTATTTAAAGAGTTTTGCGCATTGGTCAATGATGTGTCGGCGGAAAGCAAATCCGCTGCTACGCTGTTTAATTCGGTTTGATAAATATTAACCAAAGCGGCGTATTTTGAAACGATGGCTTGCGCCGTTTTAAGCGCGGTATCCGCGGTCTCTACCGAGGCTTGCAATTGGGTGATTTGTAAAGTCTGCGCATTGGCGATTCTATTTAACAATGTGACGGGAGGCAGCATTGAATCGCCTTCGAATCCGGAATGCTGTAATTTACTGGTATCGACCAAGTAAACCCCATTTCGATCGGATTCGATAGTATAGCTTCCATCGGGTGTGGAGATGTCGCCCATGATACCCGCCGCGCCTTTGGATAGAAATACCCTATATCCTTCGCCTTCATTGGCCAGATAGCCAACCCAGGTTTGGCTCCCATCGGGTTCGGTAACGGTATAATTATGCGCCACATTAAATTGTCCCATCGGTAAGTCCAATCCGACGACGGCTTGATCTTTAATTTTCATCATTTCGCTGACCGGCAGATTGACCGCTGTAACGGCGCCGGCCGGAAATTCATGATATTTCGCCGGCAATCGGCCGAACTTCGGTTCGACAACAATAATATCTTTGGCGCCGCCGGATTCTAGCGTTCCAAAGGCCGATACCGCGTTTTTACGGCCAGTAACGATAACGGTTCTGTAATTATCGTTCTCCTGAATAGCCGTATAGTTATAGTTAACTAACAGGGATTTGACAGCCTCATTCCAGTTATTTGCGCTTACCGACTGCGAAACGGTATCCTTGCCAAGCTCGGTGTCGATTTTAAAAAAAATTCCGGAACGTTGCGCGACATGAGCCAGCGTGTCAGCGAGAGACTGACCGAGGATGGCTTGATAGATCGCGCTAGGCTGGACTTTTATACGTTCAACATTAGGATGATAGTCTGCATGGGCGCTGGTCGCGGCAAAAACAGTCACACAAATAAATGCCAGAAACGTAAATACGAATATTTTACGTGTTTTCATTTCGGTCACCTTAGGCCTATAAAATTACTGAGCAACCCAACCGATCCAACTCAGTAAAGTGTTAAA
>JBEKBU010000336.1:0-3400 GCA_050015235.1 Methylomonas sp.
GCTTGCTTATGGTTTTATGCGTTTATTTAACGTATTAACGTCCGCACTTTTAGCCGCCGCAAATGTTTACGGGCAAACGCCGGTTAGTCCGCCGCCCACGCCGAATCCGGCCGGAAGTTTGACCAATCCCGGATCGGTGCCGGTGGCTCAGGCTTTAGTGCCGGAAGGGGTTTACGCCATACAATTGCTGAAAACTTTAAAACTGGGCGCCGTAGATGACGATGCGCAAGCCGAAACATTGTTGAGCAACTATGGCATAGAACCCAAAAACGGCTGGATTTCCGATTACCCGGTTACGCCGGCGGTGCTGGGCGAACTGGATAACGATATAGCGATAGCTTGCGATCAGGGTAAAATTCAGTTGACCAAGAAACAGGCGACACAGCAGGTTAGCGATCTGAAAGCCAGACTGGGTTTTCACATCGATAGCGGCCAAACGTCGGGCCGGAGCCCTGTGCAGCCGCTAAGTCCGAATGCTCCGCCGTCCGACAGCAGGATTTATACTTATTTCGATAAATCTGGCGCCCAATATTTTACCGATAATTTCGATTCCATTCCTCCGGAATACAAGGGGAAGGCGCAAATCGTCAGCCCAGCGCCGACGACGCCCGCGCCGCCTCCAAACTCCATGGCCCCTCCGGCGGACTATCCGCAGAATAGCAACGCCATAGATCCCAATGTGCTCTATAGCTACTACCAGAATCAAGGGCCGCCAGTAGTCACCTATTATCCGCCGCCGGACGACTATTATTATCTTTATTCGTGGGTCGATTACCCTTTCTGGTCCGGGGCCAATTATTTTCCGGGTTACTTTGTCCTGAACAACTTTCAGCAGCAAGTGATCTATAACCAAAGAACGTATTCCGTCGCGCATCATGCCGGACCGGTCAAGATGTTTTACGGGAATAATCCGAACGCGGGCGGCTCCTGGTATCCGACGCCGCAATCTCAATCGGGGGCCAGAAATATCATCGTCAACCAGCAAAATCCGGGCGCCAACGGCATGCCCGAACAGCGCTATCCTTTGGGAAGAACGGATGGAGCTTATTCTGACGGCTCGGATAGAAACAATCGGCTGTCCGCCGCGCCCGGAAATTGGCTGAATGGGCAGCGTTTTCAGTCCGGCGAGAATTCGTCTGCTCCGGGAAATATCCAGGGGCAGACGAATTACTTCCGCCAGCCAGACGGCGTAGCTAGCCGAGAACAGCAAACTCAACCGGCCCAAAGGTTGCAAGCGCCTGTTAATCAGCCAAATTACGGACGGGTTGAACCGGAGTTTCGCCCGCAACAGCCGGCTATGGAGCCTAGGGAGTTTCGCAATGAAAATACTGTTCCCGCAAGTCCGCGAGAAGAGCGCATGCAACCACCGGCCGAAAGGTTACAGGCGCCGGTCGGTGAGCCGAATTACGGACGGGTTGAACCGGAGTTTCGCCCGCAACAGCCGGCTTTCGAGCCCAGAGAGACTCGCTATGAAAACGCTCCCCCTGCAAGAGGAGGACAAGGCGGCTCTGAAAGACCGGAAAGACGTTAGCTCATCCGGACGCTTTGCAACAGAAATTTTAAATGTTGTAAAGGTATTGCACTTATAATTAACCGTTTTGGAATTAATTTAGTGGGAAAGCGTTTTTGATTCCACAGAGAGCAACATGGCGAGAAGAAGTGAACACAGCCTGGAACAAATTCGGGAAATGGTGCTGAATACGGCCAACAATATAGTTAGTGAACAGGGCATAGAAGCGCTGACCGTACGTAAAATTGCCTTGGAAATCGGTTATACCGTAGGAACTATCTATATTGTCTTCGCCAATATGCAGGAATTGATCATGCATATCAACGCCGGAACCCTGGATGAATTAACCGGGGAATTACGGGCGGTTGTCACTGACGCCGGTACCGAGCAACATATCAGCCAAATCGCGGACAGTTATCTTAAATTCGCCAGCCGAAATTTTAACCGCTGGCGCATCGTTTTCGATCAAGGCTTACCCGGCCAGCCGGATTATCCCGAATGGTATGAGCAAAAAGTAGCGCAAATGTTTGCGCCTATCGAAACCTTATTCAGGCAATTAAGCCCGCATAATAGTCCAGAACAGGCCGCCCTAGCCGCCAAAACATTGTGGTGCGGCGTTCACGGCGTCTGTGTTTTGGCGTTACAAGGCAATCTCGGCAGGGCTGGCGTAGGCAATCATGAAAATGCGGTTCGATTATTAGTGGATAATTTTGTGCGGGGTTGGAAGCTGAGTAAAATTGACGCCGATGAGTCTGTATAAAGTAGCCTTGAACCGGTAAGGGATTTAATCCTATGTTAAAATAAAAAACGATTCGTAGACCTTTTTGGCGAAATATTGCCGGCAACACTGATTCAAACCGCAAACATTTTTCTTTAATTAATAACTTAAAACTGACGAGCTCATGAATAAACCCAAAAAAGTTGCAATTCTGACGGCAGGCGGATTGGCGCCGTGCCTTAACTCTGCAATCGGTAGTCTAATCGAACGTTATAACGAAATTGACCCAAGCATAGAAATTATCTGTTACCGCGGAGGCTATAAAGGTCTGTTGCTTGGCGACTCCTATCCGGTGACGGCCGAAATCCGCCGGAAAGCCGGCTTGCTGCAAAATTTCGGCGGTTCCGTCATCGGCAACAGCCGCGTTAAACTCACCAATGTCAAAGATTGCGTAAAACGCGGTTTGGTTAAAGAAGGCGAAGATCCGCAAAAAGTGGCGGCGGATCAATTGGTAAGAGATAACGTTGAAATTCTGCATACGATAGGCGGAGACGACACCAACACGGCCGCCGCGGATTTGGCGGCATTTTTAGCTAGGAACAACTTTGGCTTGACCGTTATCGGCCTACCTAAAACGGTTGATAACGACGTCATCCCGATTCGGCAATCCCTGGGCGCCTGGACGGCGGCGGAACAGGGCGCACGCTATTTCCGGAACGTGGTGGCTGAAAATAATTCCAACCCGCGTATGCTGATAGTCCATGAGGTCATGGGCCGTAACTGCGGCTGGCTGACCGCCGCGACCGCGTTGGCGTACCGGAAATTACTGGCCGCCAGCGACTGGCTGCCTGAACTTGGTTTGTCGCGGGAATCTTACGAAGTCCACGGGTTATTTATTCCGGAAATGGCGATAGACCTGACAGCCGAAGCAACCCGCCTGCGCGCGGTCATGGATAAAATCGATTGCGTAAATATATTCGTTTCCGAAGGCGCCGGGGTTGAGGCGATTGTCGCCGAAATGCAGGCCAAAGGCCAAGAAGTCCCCCTCGACGCATTCGGGCATATCAAACTGGATGCGATTAATCCAGGCAAGTGGTTTGGGGAGCAATTCGCGCAAATGATAGGCGCCGAAAAAACCCTGGTGCAAAAATCCGGCTATTTCGCCCGCGCCA
>JBEKBU010000337.1:0-3392 GCA_050015235.1 Methylomonas sp.
GCAACGCCAGTTTATTTAAATCCTTGGCGAACCCGACGTCCCTTTCCACAAAATTTTCTTCATCGGTTGCTATCCAGTCGGACAGCCCGGCGTTAATATTGACGCACTCCCCGGCGCGCGCCAGGACGCCTGGGCCTTGCAGCGTAAGCACCGGCACGCCCATCCATAGGGCTTCGATACTGGTGGTCACGCCCGGATAAGGGAAAGTATCGAGGGCGATATCCACTTGATGATAGACCGCCAGATGCGCGGCCGGGTCCGGCAGCGTTCCGAATAGCATGATACGTTCGGACGCTATTTGCCGCGCGGCGAAACGGGCCAGGGTTTCTGTTTGTAGCGCGGCGTCATTCAATTGGCCGGCCTTGAGCAGCAGCCTGGAGCCCGGGACGCCGTGCAAGACCCTGGCCCATAACTCCACCACCTGATCGCCCATTTTCGCCAGATTGTTAAAACTTGCGAAAGTAATGCGCCGCCGGGTTAATGCGGGTAACGGATTTACTTCTATTAGCGGCGTAGCGGGAGTAAAACAGATACTACTGGCGGGTAGCCGCCAGATTTTTTCCGTGAAATTTTTCTCATCCGCCGCGCGGAGCGAACAAGCATCGCTTAATACATAATCCATCGCCGCAACGCCGGTAGTGCCGAGAAAACCCAGCCAGCTCACCTGGACAGGCGCGGGCTTCCAGGCAAACATAGACAACCGGTGATAAGAACTGTGTCCGCTTAAATCGATCAAAATATGTACGCCGTCAGCATGGATTAATTGGGCGGCGGCGGCGTCATCCAGCCCGGAAATATTTTTCCAGCCGGAAAAATAAGGTTGCAATCGGGCGGTAAAACTATCGGCGCCGGGCTGGTTAGCATAGGCGATCAGCTCGATTTTTTCCGGGTTTATCCGTTTTAATAAGCCATGCAGAAAATGCCCGACCGGATGATTTCTAAAATCCCCGGACACCAGGCCAACGCGCAAACGGGTGGCTGGTTCGCCGCAACGCCAAACACGGTAGGGCTGGGCGCGTTTTGCCGCCAACCGTCCGTATTTTCGCGCCTCTTCAACATAGTTACAGCCGGCCAGGCCGGCGGTATAACTTAAATGAAACGTTAAACCGCTTTGCGTCGCCAGTTGCTCCGGGTCTTGACTTAAACTGATCCTCCAACACGCTTCCGCCTCCGCGACACGGCCTTGCGATTGTAAATTTATGCCTAAATTGGCATGAGCTTGCGGGAAAAAAGGTTTAATTTTTATGGCTTGCCGGTAATTCGTCTCCGCTTTGCCGTATTCGCGCTGAAATTGTAAAACCGAACCGAGATTATTATAGGCTTCAGCGTCATTCGGTTCGATAAGGACGGCTCGCGCATAACAAGCTTCCGCCTCGCTAAACAAGCCCTGGTCAAAACGGATAGCCCCTAAATGGCTATGCGCTTGCGGATTAGCGGGCGCCAACAACAAGGCTTGAGTACAACTGGCCTCGGCTTCCCCGAGCCGGCCTTGCATTTTTAACGCCACGCTTAAGCTGAAATGCAACCGCGCTAGTGACGGGTCGATCGCTATGGCCCGACGAAAATAAGCTTCCGCCTCCCCGGCGCGGCCTTGCGTTTGCAGATTGACGGCCAGATTCGTCAATTCTTCGATGCCAAGCGGTTTTAACGCCGCCGCCCGGTAAAGCGATTGCTCGGCTTCCCGGTATCGTCCAAGGTTGTGCAGTAAAACGCCTAGATGACTCAAAGCCAGTACAAAATCAGGTTGTAACTCAAGCGCCCGTTGGTAATTGGCTATGGCTTCCGTTGCGCGCCCGATTTGATTTAACAGGCCGGCGGCGTGGCAACAGCCTTCGGCGTCCGCAGGCCAACGGCTTAACGCGGTTTGGACGATATGTAAGGCCTCGGCGTGGCGGCCTGATTTTTCCAAAGCTTTGCCCAACATTTTCCAGGCAAAATTTTGATCCGGAAAATAATTGACGATTTGGTAAGCCAAATTTTCGGCTTGCGGATAATACGCCGGCTCGGAGCCGTCTAAAAATTCGTGCAAGACCCGATCGCAGGTTTGCATCAGGGTTTGTTTCAATTCCGCTAAATCGGCCCCCAGGATGCCTGGCGTGGTTTCAGCCTTATTCAATATTTGCAAGGCTTCGGAAAATGCCTGGGTTTCCAGCAAAAATTGAATATAACTACACCAGAACTTGGCCTGCCGAGGCCGGGAATTTAATGCACGGCTAAAATGGTGGCGCGCGGCGTCCGGGCGCCCGATTTGCCTGGCTAATATTCCCAGATTGTGGTGGACATCGGCGTGATTGGGATCGATTTGTAAAATACTTAAATACCACGCCAAGGCATTTGACAATTGCCCGGATTGGTGGAGAGTTATCGCCTCGGATAAAGCCGGCTCTAACGAGTTATCCGTCATAATTCAGTCTGTCCCTAAAAACTCATGATCTTTAAATAGAATAATCGCGATTGATGCGCCGCACTTGGTTGTTTAGCACCTACTTGGGTTTTATCATTCATAAATTAATTTTTGTATAAAGATAATTTTCCAAAAGAGTAATTAAATTTTCCAAAACCCGCCGGTAACCGACCACCTTGGCTTTTGGCGCCGGAGCGCCTGGCGGAGGTTTGGGCGGCATGGATGCCGCACGAAAGCTACACGGACGTATTCACAGCGTCCTCCGCCAGGCGCTCCGGCGTCAAAAGCCGGGTAGCTGACGCAACCTCAACATTCGCTGAATGATTACAAGTATTTACCCTACCCAATGGCCTAGCATTCCTTTTGTCATTTTGCCCCAGCCTGTTGGTCGGCATGCATTTTGATGTACAACTGCTCTAGATCCTTACAGAACATATCGGTATTAAATAGCGGCGACGAGATTTTATTGGCCCGCAACTTAGTCTTAATTCCGGCCAGTAATTGTTCGTCGCCGGCCAGTTTGATGGCTAAAGCTTCATACTCCGGCAAGGAATGGGTAATCAATTCCGGTAATCCTATCGTCGTCAGCAGACTGCCGGCTACCCGCCCGGAAAACGTATTGCCCAGATAAGTTAGAACCGGCAAGCCGACGAACAAGGCGTCGCAAGCCGTGGTATGGGCGTTATAGGGCGTGGTGTCCAGAAATAAATCCGCCAGACGGTATCTGGCCAAATGATCTTCGACGGCTGGAACGCGGGTAGCAAAAATCAGCCGCTCGGGGTCGACGCCGCGCCGCTCGGCTTCCTTACGCAGATTCAACTGCGCCGGCTCGTTTAATTTCATCAGCCATAGTACGCTACCGGGAGCGGCGGAAAGTATGCGCATCCAGACATCGAAAATAGGCGGATTGATTTTATAATCATGGTTAAACGAACAAAAAACAAACCCGCTGGCCGGCAAGCCCATTTCTTCCCGGCTGGGCGTCGTT
>JBEKBU010000338.1:0-3341 GCA_050015235.1 Methylomonas sp.
TAACGCCAGCGCTTTTTCGGATATCAGCAACGCTTCGGACAAACGATGCTGATAATAATAAAAACGATTCAAAGCCACTAGCACATTCAACGATTCCGGCGCCCTTAAAAAGGCTTGCAATAAAGGTAATTCCGCTTCACCCGTTCCGTACAACTCCGCTGCGCATCGGATTAAATTCCGCACTTCTTCAGGATCTTCCCGCATGAAATACAGATCGTTCGGTTCAAATTCGAGTAAATCCATCAGCGCCCGCCCGCCGCTCTTTTCAAGTGTTCCGGGTCTTCCCCATGACAAACGCTTTCAGATTCGCAATTGCCGCAGGTTTCCTCGGCAACCGTCAGAAATTGCTTTTGCTGGTCTTCCAAAATTTCGATGCGCTCTACCAGACAATTTAGAGCCTTGCCCACTGGATCGGATAGCAGATGGTGATCCAAATCGATCCCTTGGTTACTCTTAATCTTTAAGCCCTTATTTTGAATAATGCGGCCTGGAATGCCGATCACTGTGCAACAGGGCGGAACATCCTTGACTACAACCGAATTGGCGCCTACGCGGACGTTATCGCCCAGCGTAATAGCGCCCAAAATCTTCGCTCCAGCCCCGACAAGGACATTGTCGCCTAGCGTAGGATGGCGTTTTTCTTTATTCCAGGTCGTCCCGCCTAATGTGACGCCATGATAAAGCGTTACGTCATTACCGATTTCGGCCGTTTCGCCAATGACAACGCCGGCGCCGTGGTCGATAAAAAATCGTTTCCCTATCGTTGCGCCGGGGTGTATATCGATATTCGTCAGCCAGCGGGTAAATGCCGCCAGCAAGCGCGCCGCCAGTTTCCAGCCGCCTAACCATAACTTATTGCTAAGCCGATAGAGAATGATGGCATGGACGCCGGGATAGGCCAATAAAACTTCGACTAAATTTCTTGCCGCCGGATCACGCGCGAATACGCAACCAACATCCTGACGCCAGGCTTGCCAGAGCAAGGCGGCGGGGCCTGGGCCCTTGGGCGAAAAAAACATCATTTCACCAGGCTCCAGGTGGTTTTACCGGGTATCGGCAACCCCGGAATCCGGAAAAAAGTACCGGGATAGCGTTCGTCCGGCAAGTTGGCTTCTGGAAGAAGCTGTTTTGCAGCGGTTTTTTCGGTAGCTGGCGCAACTGGCGAACTTGAGCTTATAGACAACTGGTTATGCATGGGATACCTCACGACAGACTATGTAGAAACTGATTTAATTCGGCGGCTTGTGGCGCGCGTTTATTAAAACAGACGAATTGGCGAATCAAGGGTAACAACCTTCCGGCCTGAACGCGGCTAATAGCTATGCCTAATTGCCGGTAGGCATGGATTACCCCTTGACTGCCCGAATGCTTGCCCAGCACCAGTTTATGGCTACGGCCCACTAATGCGGGATCTACGCCTTGATAATTCTTCGGGTCTTTCAATAAGCCATCGACATGTATACCAGCCTCGTGGCTAAACACGTCACGGCCGATCAGGCTTTTTCGGCTGCCGATAGTATCGCCCGAAGCAGTCGCGACCTGGTGTGATAAATGGGTGAAATTACGCAGATCTATTCCGGTCTCCAGACCGTACAATTGTTTTAAACCCACCACAACCTCTTCCAAAGCGGCATTGCCGGCCCGTTCGCCTAAACCGTTAACCGTGGTGTTGACATGGGTAGCGCCGGCAACCGCCGCCGCCAGCGTATTGGCGGTCGCTAGGCCGAGATCGTCGTGGGCGTGCATTTCTATATCCAGATCGGTGATGGCGCGCAATCTTCGAATCGCATCCAATACGCCGAATGGCTCCATGACGCCTACCGTATCCGCGAACCGGAACCGGCAAGCGCCGGCTGCTTGGGCGGTTTGCGCCATTTCCGCCAGAAAATTACTGTCCGCGCGGGAAGCGTCTTCGGCGCCCACGCAAACCCGCAATCCGGCGTCCAAGGCTGTTTTTACGCAACGGTCTATGTTGGCCAGCACCCAGGCCCGGCTTTGTTTGAGTTTATGCAATATATGCTGATCGGATGCGGAAATTGATAAATCCACCATGCCGACGCCTAAATTCAGGCAAAGCTGCAAATCTTCGCTACGCATCCTCGACCAAACCAATAAATTGCTTGGCAATTTTAAGCCGGCGATGGCTTTAATTTCTTCCCGCTCCTGTGCGCCCATGGCCGGAATGCCGATTTCCAGCTCTGGTACGCCCAAAGCCGCCAGTTGTTCGGCGATGCTCAGTTTCTCGGTAATCGAAAACGCCACTCCGGCGGACTGTTCGCCATCGCGGAGAGTAGTGTCATCAATGATAATGCGGCGTGTTTCAGTGTTCACAATTAATCAACCTCGGGAATTGCGTCTTAATTGTTTTAAAGCAAAACACTTGCCAACTGCTAAAGCTAAAAGAAAACAGGGTTTTGGACGGAATTTGGTTAGCTTGCCAACAAAAATAATTACGATTTCGAGATTGAATTGTAGGGAAGGCGACAATTGATTTACATTTATTAGGAAATGGCTTATTCTTTAATTACTGGTAACTATTCACCGAGCGACTAAACTTTCAAAAGCTTGCCGATGGCTGACCACCTTGGCTTTTGACGCCAGCATAAAATTCACTGAATAGTTACAATTATTGTTTTGTATAGCGTATGCCGTTAAGAAGGCGCGGTTCGGATGAGGAGAGATTTGTCCGCGATACAGTAATGCAAAACGAAGATTAGCTTTGTTCCTGGCTCTGTATTTTTTTGGTGTAATTGAACATCCACACCGTAATGCCGCTCAAATACCAAAAAATGTATCCGGAAGTTTCCATGGTGGTGTTCATGACGGCATAAGTAACAAAAAATATGGCTGAGCTAAATAAAAATATCCCCGCGGTACTGGATTCCGGAAATTGGCTGAGTTTATAGGAGGTTCTCAATGTGCGGAAAATCAAAGTAAACATTAAAGTCGTTCCAACGATGCCGGTAGTCATAATAATGGCAAGCACAAAATTATGCGGATGCATGACATTAAATGCATGGATGCTGCGCGCGGAATCCAGGGTCAAATGATAAGACTCTTGATAATCGATGCCTGTTAAAGGCCGTTCCTCAAATTCTTTAAACACTTCCATCATTGCGTCCAACCGGGATTTTGTGGTGCCGGTATTTTCGAACGTTTGTTCGACTCTGTTTATGTTCTTTTCCAACATATTGATATTGGTAAATTTTTCTAACAAGGTCAGCATGCCTATCACGGCAATCCCGGCGAGCAGTAAAATGCCGATATTCTGAATTTTTTTGCCTTTTAATGCCGATAGTGCGGCAAAAGCCAACGTAATCGCAATATAGCCGGAGCGGTGG
>JBEKBU010000339.1:0-3338 GCA_050015235.1 Methylomonas sp.
TGACGATATTCAGGTTGTCTATCGGAATATTTTCCAATAACGGAATCACGCCATAACCCGCGGAGCCGAGAGTGCGCTCCACCAGCAGGATTTTTTGGCCGCGCAGGCTGGTATCGGTCAATGTGCTGGCGCCGGTGAAGTAATAAGCGGTAAAATTAGCGCCGTTGGTGGTGACAGTGGTCAGCACGCCGCCTACGCGTTGCGGCGACACCGTGGAATCCTCGAAGATATCGACGGAGCCGGAAGCCGCCAATGTAGAGTTTACCGCATTGGTAACCGCTTTAGTCTGCGCGGAACCGCCGGAAGTCCAGATGGTGATAAAAGGCGCGCCGTTAGCCCACGGGGTTAACGCCATGGCCGATTGAGAACCGGCCAATAGCGATACCGCGGCCACAAGTTTTTTAAGATTGCTGGAATTTTTCATTTGTTAAGCTCCGAAAATGTGATTGTGTAGGCGATTCCGGCTGCCCTGCTGGAATCGCTAATGCGTGAGGAATACTAGAAGCGCTTATTGTTGGCGGCGTTTAAAGCCTAACACGCCTACTAAGCCGGACAGAAACATCCAGACCGCGCCGGGTACGGGCACTGCCGTGCTGCCGGCTGGAGCATAGCTAAGCGTGTTGCCGTTCAGCGTCCAACTGCCTATGTCGGTAACGACATTCGGAGATGTATGTCCCGCCCTTGTGGAAGCGTTATCGTTTTGTAACAACCAAAAATTAATGGTGTTGCTGCCAATTCCGCCAGTATTAGCCCAGAGCGTGCTGGAATCGGTTTGCAAACTACCAAGATTGGCGATGTTTTGTATGCTGCCAGATGGGATGGCGGCTTGGTTGGTAGTAATGGCGTTGCTATCGAAATAGGTGTTAACATTAGCATACTGGACAGCGACGTTACCACCGGTAGCCGTTTCAGAATTTAGCGCGGTAAAGCCTGTAGCGAAAGACGAAGCGACGCCGGTTTCAGTCGTTAATAGACCGAAAGTGCTAAGGCTGGCCGGAGTTAATCCGTCATATGCCTGACCACCTAACACCGACCATTGCAACTTGCTGTTATCCGCTTCAAAAGCCGCAAACGGCGCGTAAGAAGCCAGATTCCAGCTTAGCTGACTAGTCTCGGCACCGTTCAGAAAGCTGGCGTAATTCAGGCCGGTATTGCCGACCGCCAAGTCCAGGACAAAAGTTGCGCCGTAGTTAGCGGAAGCCGTATTTTCATCCACCGCCGTGAACAGGATCGACGAAGCGCTATCGGACTGGGGCGTGACAAGGTCGGCCGCCGCGTTGCCAGCGGCTAAAGCCAGCGATATCGCCGCTGCGAGTTTATAAAATTTTTTCATACATTTTACCTTGATAATAAAATTGAAAGAAAGATCGTGAAGTTATTGGGGCCGAAAAAGACAATGACCCCGTAAACTAATAAGCACTATGCGTGCCTATTGTTAGTTATTTGATTTATAAGCAATTATTTTGAGCGACACTCTAAATGCTGCCTGTAAGTTAGCAAAGCCTGCTGATTGGATGTTGAAATATCAGCAACTTTTGCGAGCCAGTTTAATCTAGAGATTTTTCAGCGCCGCCTGTAGACAGGCATCATCGCCCGCTCCGCTGTCCGCGCCGGTTGCATGGATAACCCGCAGTTTTTCCGCCAACGCCGTTATCACGCTGTCCCAATCGTCGGCGGCGGGTTGCCGGAACAAAGTCGCGCTCGGATACCAGGGGCTGTCCGTTCTCTCCAGCTTCCAACGGTAATCAGGCCGGAACGGCAGCAATATCCAGACCGGCTTAGCCAAGGCCCCGGCCAGATGGGCGACCGAGGTGTCGACGGAAATTATCAAATCCATGCATGCGGCTAACGCGGCGGTTTCGGTAAAATCGGTTAAATGCTCGCTATGAACGCGTATATTTTGCAAAAGCTTCAATTCTTCGCCGTCCTCCGCCCGGATTTCCTTTTGTAAAACATGAAATTCAAAATCCGTAGCCGCAAACAGAGGCGCAAACAATTGCAACGGAATGCTGCGGTTGTGGTCGTTTTTATGCACGGTCGAACCCGACCAGACCAGTCCGATCCTTAACCGGGGTTTGACGCCCAGACGCTCTCGCCATATATTGTATTTTTCGCTATCGGCATACAGATAAGGTGTGTCGGCGGGTATGGTTTCCAAGGTGGTCTTGCAAGCCAAAGCCAGACTCATGACCGGACAATGGACATCGAAATCCGGCATGGGTTGACCCTGCTCCAAAATAGTTACGCTGTTTTTTAACGTGGACAGTAAAGCGGTCAAGGATTTTGGAGCTTCCAGCAGGACTTTGGCGGCCAGGCTTTCCAGTTTGGATGCATAGCGGCAAAATTGAATAAAATCGCCCAAACCTTGTTCGGCGTGTATCAACAGGGTTTTATCCTTAATGTCGGTCTCACCCAGCCATAAGGGTTGCGCGAAGTTGCGGACGTTATCTTTTTGCTGATCTTGCCAGCGCCATTCGTAGAGCCGCCAACCCTCCCCATATTCGCCCAGCAGGATTTTCAGCAAGGCTTTGTCCCAATAGGCGCCGGCGAAATCGGGTTGCAAGCGGATAGCCTCATCATAGCAGGCCATGGCCGGTTCAATCCGTAACATGTCCAGAAAAACATGGCCGCGATTATGCCACGCTTCCGCATAGTCCGGTTTGATCGCTATGGACTGATCGAATGCGGCTAAGGCTGCCGGAAATTGTTTTAATAGATGCAGCAATACGCCCTTGTTGTTATAGGCTTCGGCAAAATCGGATTTTACCGCGATTGCGCGGTCGTAACTGGCTAAAGCCCGATCGAATTGCTTTAATTCCTGGAGCGCCAGCCCTCGATTCAGAAAAGCTTCCGCATAGTCCGGATTAACCTCTATGGCGTAATCGTAGTTGCCTATCGCTGCTTCGTATTGCTTCATGTCCTGCAACGCTATGCCCAGATTCATGTAGGTTTCCGCGTAGTCGGGCTTTATCGCTAGCGCATGGCCGTAACTGGCCAGCGCCGCATCGAATTGTTTTAATTCCTGCAGAGCAATGCCGAAATTAAAGTAAGCTTCGGCGTAATCGGGTTTTAAGGCGATGGCCTGCTCGTAACTCTCCAGCGACGCTTCGAATTGTTTCAACGCCTTCAGCGTCAGTCCCCGGCAGTTATAGGCTTCGGCAAAATCCGGCTTAACGGCTAGGGCCTGGTTGTAGCTGGCCAGCGCGGCTTCGAATTGATTCAATTCATGCAGCGCCAGGCCGCGATTATTATGCGCTTCAGGTAAGCCGGGCTTAATCCTGACGGCCGCATCGAAACTGGCCAGCGCCGCCTCGCATTGTTTGAGTTCCTGAAACGCG
>JBEKBU010000340.1:0-3326 GCA_050015235.1 Methylomonas sp.
ACTTCCGTGTAAGATAAACCATTGTCATGAGATATACGCAGGACATACTCCTGGGTTCTACATACGGCGGTTTCGACGAAACTTAACTGTACGCCATGCACCGGTTGCGGCTGCTTAAATAGCAGGCGTATCAGTTGTTTTCCCGGCGCGCCGGCCCGCCAGCCTTGAACCATGTCTGGCAACAAAGCGGCTTCAATTGGATATTCGGGGTCTTCGGAAGTGACTTCTACCTCGGCGAGCGCCTCCAAATCCAGCCAGTCCGCGGCTAATCGCTCAATTTTATGTTCAATTCCAGGGATGATTCGTTTGCGCATAGGGCGTTATTGAAAGAGAGAGTTATTAAGCGGATGAATCAATGGCTGTAGGATGGGTAGAGCGAAAGCGAAACCCATCAATAAGCATACAAAGATGGGTTTCGCTTTCGCTCTACCCATCCTACGCTGAATAGTGACTATTTTTTTAAGAAGCTCGCCATAATGCCGGCCGGATCTATGCCTTGATGCGGGAATTGTTCCCACAGACCGCCGCAGCCTTCCTTGTGTGTGCCGATATAACCGTATTTCGGCGCATAACCCCGTTCCAACAGCCAGGAGCCCATGCGGCTGCCCAGCCCGGTTTTCCGGTTAAATGATTCGACGACCAACACCCGTGGAGATTTGCCGATTTTAGCCAGCATGTCTTCATCGACGGCGTTTAGGGTCGGTTTGTTGATCAAGCCCACGTCGACGCCCTGTTGTTTTAGGCGCTCCACGGCGTCCAAGGCGCGGTATAGGGATTCGCCGAAACTGACGATATAGCCCTGGGAGCCTTCGCGTATTACTTCGTCCTTGCCGGAGACGAACTTGTAATCGCCGCCAAAGAATTCCTGACCGTTACCATCGAGTATGGCCGGGACTTTGGAGCGGGTCGAGAACACAAAGCGCAATCCAGGATTGAAGAAAATAGTTTCCAGACAGGCTTTCATCTGCAGCGGGTCGGCGGGGAAGTACAGATGGGTAGCGTAACCGTCGCTCAAGCCGTTATCGGCGAACATATTGTTCAAGCCGAAATGGCAGGTGTTGTCGGCCATGTCGTCTATCCCGGAGTGGGAGAAATGGCAGAGTACGTTGGAATTATTCAAGCGGGCCATGGTGATTTCGGAAATACACATTTCCAAAAAGGCGCTAAAGGTGCCGAAAATGCCTTGTTTGCCTTGCTCCATGCCGAAACCGGCCGCCGCCGAGAAATTGCCGCGCTCCATAATGCCGGAAGAAATAAAAATTTCCGGATAGGCGTCGTGAATTTTTTTTAAGCCGCATGAACCTTCAAGATCGGTATCGATGATCCGCACTTTTTCGAGACGTTCCGCCGGGCTCAGGCGGCCGAGTATCGCCACGGCCGCGTCGCCGAATACATTCCGGTTGGCGTCCCATTTGTCGCTGGAGCCCAGGAACACGGCGTCATTCTTGGGCGCTTTTACGTTTTTCAGATATTCTGCCGCCGCCTGTTGGCCGTGCGATTCGAGATACTCGAGCGCCACTTTGACGGAAACCACATCATGTCCGTGGGTTGAGCCTTCCAGGCCGACTATGCCCGGACACATGGGGCGGTGATTAATGACCGCTACCGGGCCGGGCGTATTGATGGCGATGCAGATGCGTTTATAAAGATCGTCCAGATCCTCGCCGTCGCCCTCCAGTACGGTGAGTCCGTGACCGGCTAGCGCTTTGGCTGTCGTACAGCCGGGCAAATAATGCGAAGGGTGGCCGGCAATGGTGACGTCATTGTCATCGATGATCAGCTTTACGTTTAAATTTTGGGCGACCGCCAGACGCGCGGCTTCGGCATCGTTACCTTCCTGCTGCGAACCGTCGGAGCCGAGACAGAATAAAATCTTGCCTGGATTGGCCATGGCTACGCCGTTGACGTAAGGCCACATATGGCCTAGCCGGCCGGAGCTGAATTTCACGCCGGGCGTGAAACCCAGTTCGGGATGACCGGGCAAATGCGAATGCGCCGCCCGATACTCAACCAGCCGTTCCGCCGCTAAATCGCCGTTCAGAACCGACATCAGATATTGAGTCGCGACGCGATGACCGGCTTCGTCAAAGAATACCGGTACGTATTGTTCGGCCGATCCCCGGAATAAGGCGTCCATAATCATGACTTCCGGCACGGTATCATAGGGTCCGCCGGTATGTCCGCCCACGCCTCTGGCGGCGCCTGTCGCCGTAAAAAATACGATGGCGTCGCGGCAAAGCTGAATATTGGCTTTCAGGCTGGCCCTTTGCTCGGCGGTTAAAGTGCTGTTGCTGGGATTTAAAGTAATACGCTGATAAGCGCCAAGGTTAATTGGAAATGCGGACATGGTGATATCTCAAGCTAAGGATTTATTGTTATAAACATGCGAACAAACGCACTGCCATTCGTTACCGGAGCGTGAAGCTCAAAACGGCGTTTTCAATCTACAAAGAATTGTCATTATCTCGAAAAAAGCCGTTGTTTGTACAAACAATCGTAAACCCAATCGGAGTTAAATTTTTCGCCGTTCTATTCAACATTATTACCAATGAAACAAACTTTGCAAGTTTTTTAGTAATCGGCGGGATAGCGTTTGCGTTGGAGCGAGAAAGATTATCGGTAAGCAACGGATTTTATTAAGACGCCGCACTTCAAATCGATTGCAAACGGGTTAGCAATGGAAGCGAAGACGGCGTCAAATGGAAAAAACCTTTATTTAGTCGTTTCGTTTGCTGGAGCGGGTTTACTTGGACCAACGCCTTGTTGTCCGCATGCGGCAAGGGTGGATATCGTAATTATTAATAGCAAAATATGGGTGATTGTTTTCATGGAATTTTTTTAATTATAATTTAGGTGAACGTGCGCCGCCCTGATCAAAAGTTGCAAGAACAAAGCAGATCCCCAAGCCTTAACGGCTCGTGGATAGCATAACACTAAATTGATTACGGTAATCTATTAAATATCAAAATATTTTTAGGGCGGTTATATGCGCTTAGTCAGTGAAACAGTGTTGGTTATTCTGATTATTGTATTTAATATTATGCAGTTACATTACATTGTTAATGTTATATAAAGTAATTTGTTACAAGTTTCGCGTGAAACATTTTACGCGAACTCAAAACCGGTAAGCCGCGGAGAGGACGCGGCGCATTTTTCCTGGGGCGCTTGACGCCGGCGTCCGTGCCGGCAACGCGGTCATAACCTGATATTAAGTCTTTTTACCAATTGCTGTGTGTGTCTACCATGCGGATTTCTTTTGCTTTTAGGTCATGAGAAGCCGCCAGCTTAATTAAACGGACGCCGCCGTGATAAATTGCGGCAAATAT
>JBEKBU010000341.1:0-3315 GCA_050015235.1 Methylomonas sp.
CTGGGACCCGAAAAATCAACGCCCCGAGTTGTGGAACATCTACAACGGCAAAATCGATAAAGGCGAAAGCATCCGCGTATTTCCGCTGTCCAACTGGACGGAATTGGATGTGTGGCAATATATTCATCTGGAGAATATTCCGATAGTGCCTTTGTATTTCGCCAAGGAACGTCCGGTGGTTAACAAGGACGGCATGCTGATTTTGGTGGATGACGACCGTATGCCGATAGGCCCGGAAGATAAAATTGAAATGAAAATGGTGCGGTTCCGGACGCTGGGCTGTTATCCCTTGACCGGCGCCGTGGAGTCGACGGCTACCACCTTGCCGGAAATTATTCAGGAAATGTTGCTGACCACCACGTCCGAACGCCAAGGCCGTCTTATCGACCACGATCAGGCCGGCTCCATGGAGCAGAAAAAACGCGAAGGCTATTTTTAGCCGCGTTATTGGCTCTTTTTGGCGCACATTTATCAATATACATAATTTTCAACATTAGCCATGTCTCATCAATCCGACCTGATCAGCTCCGATATTAACGCCTATCTGGCTCAACACGAACGTAAGGAGCTGTTACGCTTCCTGACTTGCGGCAATGTCGACGACGGCAAAAGCACGCTCATCGGCCGCTTGCTGCATGATTCTAAAATGATATACGAGGATCAACTGGCGGCGGTGCGGGCCGATAGCGTAAAATCCGGCACCACCGGCGCCGGTAACATCGATCTGGCCTTGCTGGTTGACGGTTTACAGGCCGAGCGCGAACAAGGCATTACCATTGACGTGGCTTACCGGTATTTTTCCACCTCCACGCGAAAATTCATTATCGCCGATACGCCGGGCCATGAACAATACACCCGCAATATGGCGACCGGCGCTTCCACCTGCCATTTGGCGGTGATATTGATAGACGCCCGCTATGGCGTGCAAACCCAGACCAAACGGCATAGTTTTATCGCTTCCTTGCTGGGGATAAAACATATCTTGGTCGCCATCAATAAAATGGATCTGGTCGGTTACAGCGAAACGGTTTTCGAGAAAATTAAAACCGATTATCTGGCGTTTGTGCATACCCTGGATTTACGCGATATTCACTTTCTCCCGATTTCCGCGCTGGACGGCGACAACGTCGTGAACCCCAGCGCCCATATGCCCTGGTTTAGCGGCAAGCCGATGATGGCGTTGCTAAACACCATAGAAATCGCTAGCGATCAAAATTTTACCGATAGCCGTTTTCCGGTACAGTATGTTAACCGCCCCGACCTGAATTTCCGGGGTTTCTGCGGGACGGTGGCCTCCGGGGTATTTCGGCAAGGCGATGAAATTACCGCCCAGCCTTCCGGCAAAACCAGCCGCATAAAATCGATCGTTACTTACGACGGCAATCCGGAGCAGGCTTTCGCCGGCATGGCGGTCACTTTGACGCTTACCGATGAAATCGACATCAGCCGCGGCGACATACTCATCGCCCGGCAGGAGCATAGCCCGCATATCGCCGATACCTTTCATGCGTCCGTGGTGTGGATGGCCGAGCAGCCGCTGACGCCAGGCCGGCAGTATATTCTGAAATTGGCCACCCGTAGCGTTTCCGGCTCGGTATCGGCGATCCACCACCGTATAGACGTCAATACGCTGGAGCATCATCCCGCTTCGGAACTTAAGCTTAACGAAATCGGCGTTTGCACGTTGGCGGTGAATGCGCCGATCGTGTTCGACCCTTACCGCCGCAACAAAACCTGCGGCTCGTTTATTGTCATCGACCGCCTGACCAATGTCACGGTCGGCGCCGGCATGATTATGGGGGATGCCGGGGATGACGCGGATTGGTTGCCGGTAACGGCGGCGGAGCGCGCCGCCCGTTTTGCGCAAACGCCGAGCAGTATAGTCTTGCACGGCGATGACGCCAGGCAGACGGCTTACCGCTTGGAACGCAAGCTGTTCGATACCGGCCATGCCAGCACCGTTTTGGAACTAGCGGATGAGCATCTGATTAACGAGATAAAAAATACCGGGCTATTATGTTTATGCGTACAAGTTAACGTAACGGCGGATTTTAGTTTCGATTGCGGCGAATACGGCCTGGATGAGATTTATGCGGCCTTGAAACAACACGGCGTACTACGCTGATAGAACCATTTTCCTGAACGCATGAATGTTGAAGATAATTGCTTTACCGCCAGTCAGCCAATAATCGGGTAATTTGCCGGCGGTCGGGCAAACCCGTTCTCGCGCCCAGCCGCGTACAGCATAAGCCGCCGGCGGCGCTGGCGAAGCGTAACATATCCAGCCAATCCATATTTTCGGCCAAAGCGGCGGCGAAAGCGCCATGAAAAGCGTCCCCCGCCCCCGTTGTATCAACGATGTTTGTCAAGGGCGGAGCGCCAAGAACGCCGCTTTCTTCGCCGCGTTTCCAAATCAATCCCTGCTCGCCCAAGGTAATGACCACCACCGGATTGCGTTCCGCCAAACGCTGTAAAGCCTCTGGGGCCGATCCGGCAAACTGCTTGGCGAATTTTTCCGAACAAACCATATATTCAACTTTATCCATCAAGAGCAAGACGCCTTCATGTAACGATCCGGCATCCAAAACGCTGGGCGTCGCATAGGGTTTGGCAATTTTTAACGCCTCCAGGCTTAAATGCGGCTCATGACCATCGAACAGCAGTACGCGCGCGCGTACGCCGCCAAAATCAACGCTATTGCCGGGCAAACTATGCGTATCGCCTTTATAGTTGATTAAAGCGCGCTTTCCGTCCGGCTTAACCAGCACTATCGATAACGGCGTCGGCGCCTGGCCTCTCATCAGCAGCCGGGTATCGACATGCTCGGCCTGCAACTCCAGTAAATGGCTTTCCCCGTAAACGTCTTCGCCCAGATAACCGCAAAACCCCGCGCCGCCGCCCAGTTTAGCGACCATCACGGCGGCGTTGGCGGCCGGTCCGCCGCCTATGCCGAGTAATCCGGTGGCGACGGCTTTTTCATCCGGCCGCGGATGTTCCGGAACCGATAGGATCAAATCATAACTGGCGTGTCCGATACAGAGAACATCGAAATAAAGGTTAGCGTTCGGCGTGGATATCATGTCTATCAGTTATTCAACATCCAAGCCTTTGCTGCGGTTTTCCATACGGCGCAGAAATTCGCTCATGATGACGCGGTACAATTCATCGCCCAGATATTTGTCTTCTATGCCGCTGTCGATATTCGGATTGTCGTTCACTTCTATCACATAACCTTTGCCATTAATTTCCTTGACATCCACACCGTAAAAACCGTTCCCTATCGGCTGCGTGGCCTTTAAAGCCGCTTCCAGCACC
>JBEKBU010000342.1:0-3237 GCA_050015235.1 Methylomonas sp.
GATGTAGTAGGTGCAAATCTTTCATCAATATCTATTCAAGTATCGTCACAATTTGCTGGTACTTCCATACCCCAGACATGGTTTTATTTGAATCAAAAAAGCAGTGGCGGTGAAACGGTTGTCTCAACATTATACATACCTGCCAATCTAAATAATTCTGGGAGTACATTGACTTATACTATTAATTATCCGAATGCTCCACTTTCGGCCGGTAATTCATATATTTTCACAACTTATGCTGATGCTACTGAAATTCCATTACCCTATCAAGCAAACAGTTATTATACTTTAACTGCTATAGTTGTTTTAAATATACAACCTCAACCCCCAACACCAGTTCCTGCCTTGCCATGGCTAGCAGAAGCATTATTTGGCGCATGTTTGGCGCTGGCGTATCTATGGTCTGTGAAAAAAAGAATAGTAAATAATTCTTAATCTAGATGTTATCGGATTAAATCTCATTATTAGGTTTAATCCGTTCTGTTTTCATATCTACAAGAAAGGATCAGGTAGTTATGCTTCAAACTTCCAAACTTTTTACATGGTTACAATTCGCCGTATTTCCAGTATTTTATGTGACAATGCAGTACGCCTATTTTCAAATACCAGACGAAACATTCAAGGTGATTTATCACGATGGGATTGGCTTATTTTGTGCGGCGTTGATTAATTTTTTCGCTCCATTAGAAAGGGTCATAGCGTCGAAGAATATTCAGATATCTTCAGCTGCAAATCTTGAAATTGTTCGTGGCTGTGATGGTGCTGGGGCTTTATTTCTGATAGCTTCGGCTATCCTGGCTTACCCGGTAAAATTAAAAAGAAAATTCATTGGTTTATGCTTAGGTGTTTCAATGATGTACTTAATCAACCTGCTAAGAATTTGTGTCTTATATTTTGTAATTGCACATCGTCCTGAATGGTTTATATTCATTCATGTTTATTTATTACCCTCCTTGATGGTAATTCTAGGTAGCATATTTTTTATGTGGTGGGCATTTGGTTTGACAAATAGGGTCCATGAACCGGCGTGACGTGATTTTTCTGAGTCTTAAATGTTTATAGGCATGGATGGTTATGTCCGGTATTTGCAGGTATTCTTGAGAAGAGCTTTTTCAGGCCTGTTCCCACTGCTTAAGGCAGTGATGAAGACGATGAAGCCGGAACAAGCTCCCAGCTTGATTATTCGATTGAATTATCTGCCTGGGTGCTTCGCCTGATCTATCTTAACGCAGGTCACTTCATTTCGCCTAAAACAGAACTGAAGTCATCGGCTGACTTACTGCATGCCCCGGATCCTTTAGTCATTGAAGGATCGATTTTGCTGGTTTGGCCGGTAAAGCGCTGGTCGCTCATTGAATATCACTAATATTCAATAGGATATAAAAGTTCTTTATAACGAAATTGATGTCGATATTTCGGTTACAAACCGTTAACACCAAGGACTCCAAGGGTGTCGCGGGACAAACCGTTCTTTTGTTTAATTAACTCCATGATAGTCAGGTCGTTTCGCCGCCCGCCGCCTAAAGCCGGCGGGCGGTCCCTTATTTTCATATGTCAGTCGCCAATCCAGCCCAGGCTGGGTGGATATATTAATTGCCGTAAACAGCTTATAATGTCGCTATTTAAATATCTGAGGAGGTTTTATGTCGATAAAAAGAATGCTCGATCTGGATTTAGCAGGAAAACGGGTATTGATACGCCAAGATTTGAATGTGCCTGTCCAAGACGGCAAAGTCACCAGCGATTTACGTATTCAAGCCAGCGCGCCTACCGTGGAGGCCGCTTTAGCCGCCGGCGCTTCAGTGATATTAATGTCGCATCTGGGCCGCCCGACGGAAGGCGAATACGATCCGGAAGCCAGTTTGCAGCCTGTGGCCGAGCGCTATACGCAGTTGCTGGGTCAGCCGGTGCGGCTGGTAAAAGACTGGCTGGACGGCGTCAACGTCAAACGCGGCGAAGTTGTGCTGTGCGAAAATGTCCGTTTCAACGTAGGCGAGAAAAAAAATAGTCCGGAATTGGGCAAAAAAATGGCGGCCTTATGCGATATTTTCGTTATGGACGCATTCGGCACCGCTCACCGCGCCGAAGCATCCACCCATAGCGTGGCCGAACATGCGCCTATCGCCTGCGCAGGGCCGCTACTAGCCGCCGAGCTGGATGCATTGGGCAAAGCGCTTGAACATCCGCAGCATCCATTGGTCGCCGTAGTGGGCGGCTCCAAAGTTTCCACAAAATTAACCGTGTTGGAATCGCTTTCGGCCAAAGTCGATCAATTGATAGTGGGCGGCGGCATCGCGAATACCTTTCTCGCCGCTTCCGGCTTCCCGGTCGGCAAATCCTTGTATGAAGCGGATTTATTGCCGGAAGCCAAACGCCTGATCGCTTCCGCCAAACAGCGCGGGGCAGCCATTCCGATTCCCGTGGATGTGGTTTGCGCCAAGGAATTTTCCGAATCCGCGGCGGCTACGATCAAAGCGGTCGCTGACGTGGCGGATGACGATATGATTCTGGACATCGGACCGGAAACGTCCAAGATCTATGCCGAACTTTTGGCTACCGCCGGCACGATAGTCTGGAACGGCCCGGTTGGGGTATTTGAAATCGATCAGTTTGGCGAAGGCACTAAAGCGCTGGCGCTTGCGATTGCCGATAGCCCGGCCTTTTCAATCGCCGGCGGCGGCGATACGCTGGCGGCGATCGACAAATATCGGATTTCGGATAAGGTATCCTATACATCCACCGGCGGCGGCGCGTTTCTGGAGTTTTTGGAAGGCAAGGAATTACCCGCCGTGGCGGTGTTGGAGACGCGGGGCTAATTAAAGCCGTATTTGTCTTCCGGCGGCAAGCCTTGGACGTCTTGAAATCGTCCGCGTGGGCTTGCCGCATAATTATCTGTTATCCAACTCTTCCCAACGCGCGTAAGCCTGTATCAATTCTTCCTCTCTGGCTTGCATGTGGCCCATGGCGTCGGCAACGTTCTGCTGGGGTTGTTTATAAAAATCGGCGGCGTTGATTTTTTCGTTCAACGCGGCGATCCGATTTTCCAATTCCTCTATTTTGGCCGGCAATTGCTCCAGTTCCCGCTGTTCCTTATAGCTGAGTTTTTTTTGCTCCGCCGGATTTTTGGGTTTTTCCTTTTTAACGGTTTCCGCCGCTTCTTTATCAGCGGCGATTTTTTTCTGCTGTTCGGTCAGCGCCAACCAGTCGGCATAGCCGCCGATATATTCATTAACCGCA
>JBEKBU010000343.1:0-3193 GCA_050015235.1 Methylomonas sp.
CTTGCGGCGTCATATCGGCGCGCACTCCCAGCATTTTACCGCTGATTTGATCGGTCAGCTTGAAGGTTTGCAGATCCAGATCGTGTCCGGAGCCGGTCAGCAGCGAATCGAGAAAATCCACAAACGGCGGAATAACCAAATCGTAGCCCCAGCAGGCGTAGGTATCCAGCAATAGCCGGCGTAACTGTTCCAAAGGCGCGGCCTGTTCAGGCAAGACTTCGTCAATACCTTCCGGCAGCAGCCATGTATCTTTGTTTTGCATGATGTGTGTTTCCCAACCGTTTACCGGCTGTTTAAGTAAGCCGAAGTAAACGGTTTTCGATTATTCGTGTTTACTATGAGTTATTTCTGATTTCTGAAAAATTTGAAAAAATCGGAATTAGGGTCCATCACCATGATATTACCGGGTTTGCCCAAACTGTTTCTATAGGCGATGATGCTACGGTAAAACGCATAAAATTCAGGATCTTCGCTAGCGTGATTAGCGTAAATATCGGCTACTTTGGCGTCGCCTTCGCCGCGCAGAACTTCGGAATCGCGGTAAGCATTCGCCAGGATGATTTCCCGTTGTTTATCGGCGTCGGCGCGTATGCGCTTGGCTTCTTCGGAACCTTGCGAGCGGAATTCACGCGCTACTCGAGCCCGTTCCGCTTTCATACGTTCAAACACCGAACTGCTGACTTCGCTGGGCAGATCGATGCGTTTAACTTGCACGTCGACAATCTCGATACCCATTTTTTGGGCGTGCGGCGAGACGTTGGTAATCAGCGCTTCGCGGATGATGCTGCGGTCGGTGGAAACCAACTGCTTGATATCGCGTTTGCTGAATTCGCTACGGAAAGCATCCTTGACGATCTGATCGAGCCGGACGTTCGCCTGATTAATGTCGCCGCCTACCGTGGTATAAAACATTTTAACATCGTTAATTTTCCATTTTACAAATGAATCGACGATGACGTTTTTCTTTTCGGCGGTCAAAAACCGCTCCGGCGTGGAGTCCATCGTCAAAATCCGGGCATCGAATTTTTTGATGTCGTTAATAAACGGCCATTTAAAATGCAGGCCGGGCGCAAAGTCCGTGCCGACGATTTCGCCTAACTGAAATTTGAGCGCGCGTTCGGTATTATTGACGGTAAACATCGATGTCGCCGCCAACAGCAATAAAACGCCTACAGTCACAATAATCTTATTTAGCATCGTAGCGGCCTCTTAAATCAAGTTCACGGCTGTTCATCCGCGAGTCCGGTTTCACTTCTTTAACAGGCGGCAGCGGAGGCGGGGAGGTTGTTTCATGGCTGGCGGGCGGCGGCTGGTTATCGTCCATTTTCGAAGCCGCCAGTTTGTCAATGGGTAAGTAAAGTATGTTATTGCCGTTTTTAACATCGATCATAATGTCATTGGAGCGCGCGAACACCCATTCCATCGTTTCTATATACAAACGCTGCCTGGTAACCGCCGGGGCTTTTTTATATTCGACCAGCAATTGGCTGAAGCGGCTGACATCGCCATCCGCACGGGCAATCACTCTTTGTTTGTAGCCTTCGCCTTCCTGCATAATGCGGGAAGCGTCGCCGCGGGCGTTCGGCACAACGTCGTTGGAATAGGATTCCGCTTCATTGATCAGCCGTTGTTTATCTTCGCGGGCTTTTATGGCGTCTTCAAACGAGCCTTGTACCTGTTCGGGCGGTTGCGCGTCTTGTAAATTGACGCTGGTAATCAGAATTCCGGCGTTATAGGCGTCCATGATCGTCTGGATTTCGCTTTTAATCGTCTGCGCGATGCTGCTGCGGCCTTCGGTTAACACGAAATCCATGTCGCTGTGGCCAATGACGCCGCGCAACACGCTTTCGGTCACTTGTTTCAGCGTCGAGGCCGGATCGAGCACATTAAACGCAAAATCCTTGGCGTCCTTGATCTGGTATTGTACGGCCAGCCTAACGTCGATGATATTTTCGTCTTTGGTTAACATCAAGGCTTCCTTGGGGATGGAGCCGGAGGACTGGCCGCCGGAACGGTAGCCTACCTCAATAAAGCTTTGATGCTCGACATTGATGTTTTGCTGCTGTTCAACCGGGTAGGGAATATGCCAGTTTAAACCGGGCTGCGTGGTGGCTACATAGGCGCCGAAGCGCGTGACCACGCTCCGGGTGCCTTCGTCCACCGTATAGAAACCGGTCAAGCCCCATATAAACAGCAAGATCAAGACGATGAAGCCGACACTCCGAGAAGACAAATCGGTAGGCGATTTACCGCCGCCGCCGCCGCCGCCGAAAATTTTCGCTAATTTTTCCTGAAGCGAGCGTAAAACTTCATCCAGGTCGGGCGGGTTTTTATCGTTGCGCCCGCTCCATGGATCTTTTTTATCGCCACCAGGTTCATTCCAAGACATACATGACTCCAAACGGATATTAAAACTTTAAATCCATTATAAATGGATCTTACGGCGTGAAAATGCGGCCGGGTTCATTACCGCCGGCAAAATTTCAAGCCGAAAACGGTTATTCTATCGCATATTAGTTTAGTGGGTGGAGTTGAATATGTGAATAGGGATAAAGTAAAAAGCAAAATGCAGATTCCGAGGTTGTGTCTATACTTCATATAAGGTAACTTTTCAGCCGCCCAGCCCCTATAACAAAATTTGAGTACATCGCAATAACATGAAAGTACAATCTCTTTTTCTGTTATTCGCCATCCTGCTGTTTTCCGCGAACGCGCCGGCCATAGTAGCTACTGACTCAGGCTCGGGGTCATTGGCTACCTATACTTTTCCCGGCAAAATGCCTTCCGGTTGTAGCGGCAGTAACGGTAACTATACCTGCGGCGCTTTAAGCCTCGGCTCCAGCGACACCATCACCCTGGCGGCGCCTTTGCCGGCGACCATAACCGTTAACGGCGACATGTCCATCAATACCACGCCGATTAACGCCGCCGGTTCGGCGTCCAACTTGAATCTAATCGTAACCGGCGCGCTCAGCGCGACGAACGCCAGTTCGCCGTTAAAGATTAATGCAAACCTCACGGCCGGCTCGATCAACGACCAGAGCGGTTATCTTTCCATCGGCGGCTCCGTATCCACCACGACAGGCAGTCTAACGCTAGGCTACGAAACCGATGTAACCGGGAACGTCACCAGCGCCACCGGCGCCATCACCACCGGTCAGGGCGGGACGATCGGCGGCTCGGTCAGCAGCAC
>JBEKBU010000344.1:0-3166 GCA_050015235.1 Methylomonas sp.
GGCCAACCCGGCTCCATCTTTCAACGCAGAACGCTTCTGTTTTGAAAGATGGAGCCTATTGCCATTTCACTTTTACAGGAAACTCGCTATGAAACGAGAACACTCAACCCCGATACACTGCAGAAAAAAAACTAAATCTACCCGGAACTTTGGCATCGGCAGCCGAAATCTGCTACGCGCCGGAAAAATATGTTCGCATCAATCCGCCAAGTCCTTTTCTACCCGTGGCGCCTTGGCTGATCGCTGGACGGTATTTGCTAAATGGCTAGAAGCTGAATATGGCATTTCCAAAATGGAAAACATCACGCCTGCCCACTTGCTGGCCTATGGCGAGTATTTAAAGAGACGAATCGAACAAGACGAACTGAAGCCCTCTACCGCCCAGTTGTATATCTCTGCGGTCAACAGCATTCTGAAAACCGCCACAGCGGGTGAGTGGAAAACGGTCAGTCCGACCAAGGACTGCGCTATTCCGAAACGGAAATACCTGCCGGAAACCAGTAAAGCTATGTCACAGTCTCAACACGACCAGGTGATTTCAGAATTGGGCAAATTAGCGGAATTGTCTGATGGGCGTTTAGCCGTCTTGCTGAATCTACAAAGGACGCTGGGACTGCGCTTTAAGGAATCCGCCTTGCTGGATGTCGGACAAGCATTACGTCAAGCCCAACGATCCGGAATTGTCACCATACTATCCGGCACCAAAGGCGGCAAACGCCGGGAAGTCCCGGTCAGCGTAGCGGCACGGCAAGCATTGGAAAAAGCTTCCAGATTACAGGACGGACGCTCAATGATCCCAAACGACATGAGCTATGTGAAATTCCGTCAGGAAAGTTACGCCAAGGCTCAACAGCATCAGTTCAATTTCCATGCCCAACGCCATCATTACGCCCAGCAACGCTATCAGGACTTAACCGGCGTTCCGGCGCCGATTACGACGGGCGTTTCCAGAAAAAACTGGCTGACATTTGTGTCAGACTACTTGAAAGTGGATGCCGCAACCGCTGAATCCATAGATCAATCGGCACGATTAACATTGTCCAACGAACTTGGCCACAATCGCCTGGAGGTGGTCAGTGTCTATATTGGTTAATCAAGTTCAAGCCCTCGCCCACCAATATGTGCGTAGCGGTTCCAAAGCTAACCGGCGTTTACAGGTAGGCAGAATGATTAAATTCGTCGAATTCATCGAACAAACTGAGCGTCTGCATAATCTGCATGAAATAGGCCGCCGTCATGTTATTCAGTTCTGGAAAGCGAACCGGAATATGGCCCCCAAAACCGCTAATGCCTATTGGCTAGCGTTGTGCGTAATCTGGCAATGGACTGGCAAGCCCGGCACACCGCCCAAGCCTATCATTTTTGCTCAGACAAATTCTCAAGAATCGGCACCAGTCAGCGCGGAAATTCCGGCGGAAGAGTCACTCGATAACACCGGCAAAATCAGCATTTTGCCATCCTTGATCGAAATCAGCCAAGCGTTAAAAGCATACCGGTTGGCCAAAGCACTAGAGATTGAAGCTGTCTCCCTCGCATCCGGTCTGAGTCCGACTGTACTTACAGCTATTGAGGCCGGCAGTGCGCAAACCCGTTACCTCGACGTCGCCACCTTGATCCATTATTACGCCGCCACCTCATATTCACAGGAATAATTCATGAGTAAAATTAAAATCAACCATCAAATCGTCGATTTCCACTGGCTATCCGATGCCGAAAATATAGCGGCGCAACGTTTTCTGGAACGACATTATCACGGCCTTGTCCGTCCACGATGCCTGTGCCTAAATGATCATAGAAACCGGGAATTGGTCATCAAAAAGCGCAGGTATTTCTTTTTAGCGAAAATATCTCATACTGGCGGTCACCATGCCGAATGGTGCGAACAGTATGTTACACAGACACTCACCTTATCCCACGATGGCAAGCTGCCTGCCATTATCGAAAAAGGCGACACATTGAATGTCAAGCTCAACTGCTATCTGAATGTCAGTCATTCAGACCCATCAAAAACCAAAGGCGGACAGGCAACCACTAGAACTGGCAAAAGCCGTTCGGAAGTGACGCTCTTAGGATTTTTAAATTTGTGCCTGCAAAAATCTAGAATAAACACCTGGTTTCCAAACCGGAAGTATGACCGCAGCTTTAACACCGTGCAAAAAAATATCGCCGCCATCGCCGATGATATCGTCATCGGCAAACGCCAGTTGTCAGAAATATTAGTCATGCCGCGCTGGGAAAAGGATAGAGAATACAGTCAGGATCAGAATCAGCAAACACTCCATGAAAAAACAGTGCGTTCCGGCAATGCCGCCATTGTCATCGGCCTTGTTAAACGCTGGATTCCATCCAAATGGGAAGATGGCGGTGCAGGCATTAGTCTGGATTTGCTTGATAATCTGTTGTGGATGCCAGCCGAAACCGCAATTGCAACCGAACACAGTTTCGGCCAACTTGTATCGGAAATCGGTAAAGCGGATCGATACATCATCGCCATTGGCACGGTATTCCGCTCCCGCGATAAATATACCATTGGCGAAATTGCCTTGATGCGCACCAATAAGCAATTCATTCCGGTTGATTCAAACTATGAACTTCAGGTTGCCGATAAATTGATCGCTGAACATCGGGCGTTTACCAAACCGCTCCGCCTGGACGGGGAAAAGTATTTGCCGGACTTCTTGCTGAACGACTGCCCTGATCATTGGGTGCTTGAAGTGTTTGGTATTGCCGGAAATGAGGAATATCAGGCGCGAAAGGCGCAAAAAATAGCCTATTATCTGGAAAATAAGGTGCTTTGTTGGCAATGGACGCCAGGCACTGATCGGGCTATTCCTGAATTTCCATTTAAGGCGCCCTAATAATTTGATGCGCCACAACAAATACCGCTCAAAATCCGCCTAATACGGAGAATTTACAAGGTATTGATTTTTGTTTAGTTGCTGTGTCAATGGCGAGTCACTAAAAATCGACACAACCGAAAATCAAAATAGCGTCTATTTTTTGTGGCTCGGCGAAGCAAACCCTTGATACAGCAACTAAACCAGTATGCTATAGCAGGAGGGCTGGAATGTAAGCACATTTCAGCCCTCCTGCCTCACGGCGAGTGTGGGGTTTGGGGCAAAGCCCCAAAGTTGTAAAGCAGCAATTTTTCTCCGTCATATTTACG
>JBEKBU010000345.1:0-3126 GCA_050015235.1 Methylomonas sp.
TTGCAATCCAAAAGGGTGTTTTAAGCTAAGGAAAATGCTTTTTGATCCCTTCACCCTAACCCTCTCCCGGAGGGAGAGGGGACTGGAACCTTGATTTCTATACGCCGCCCGACGCTTTGCTTGATATAATGGCGCTTTATAACCGTTTTGCGATTGATGTCCGGAGAAAAACTTCTCGGCCTGGAAATTCGATGCGCAAAGTATCCATTCTAATTTAATCATTTAACAAACATGAGCGATTTCCCTAACTGTCCGAAATGTAACTCAGAATTCACCTATCAGGAATCGGAAATGTATATCTGCCCGGAATGTTCGCATGAATGGGCGGCGGCGGGAAATCCGGCGGACGAACAAACGGATGTCTTTAAAGACGCCAACGGAAACATTTTGCAAGACGGCGATACGATTACCGTGATTAAAGACCTGAAAGTGAAAGGCTCTTCCTTAGTTGTAAAAGTTGGCACCAAAGTCAAAAATATCCGGCTGGTCGGCGGCGATCATGATATTGATTGCAAAATTGATGGTATAGGCGCAATGAAACTGAAATCGGAGTTTGTGAAAAAAGTTTGAATTCTTTTTACCTGATTTTTAAACAGTCCCCTTGACTGGCGTAATATTGAAAAAAACATGCTCAAAGCCGTCTTTTCAGGTATCCTTTTTTATAGTTTGTTCCACGATTTAACAAGGCGCTTTAATGAACAACAACTCAAACCAAGACGTTATTGGCATTCAAGATATCGATCCGGATGAAACCCGGGAATGGATGGAGGCGCTGGAATCGGTTATCGCCAAGGAAGGCAGCGACCGCGCCAGCTTTTTGATTGAAAAACTGGTCAGCACCGCCAGACAGTCCGGTTCGGACATTCCTTTTTCCGCTACCACCGCTTATATCAACACCATACCGGTCGACAAGCAGCCCAAATATCCGGGCAACACCGACATAGAACGCACCATCCGCTCCTATGTGCGCTGGAATGCGATGATGATGGTGTTACGCGCCAATAAGCATACCAATGTCGGCGGGCATATCGCCAGTTTCGCATCGGCTATCACTTTGTACGATGTCGGCCAAAACCATTTTTGGAATGCCCCCAACGATAAACACAGCGGCGATCTGATTTTCTCGCAAGGCCACTCGGCGCCGGGCACATACGCCCATGCATTTTTACTCGGCCGTTTGACGGAAGGGCAGATGGACAATTTCCGCCAGGAAGTCGGCGGCAACGGTTTATCTTCTTATCCGCATCCGTGGCTGATGCCGGAGTTCTGGCAATTTCCCACGGTGTCCATGGGCCTGGGGCCGATTATGGCTATTTACCAAGCGCGTTTTATGCGCTATATGCAGGGTAGAGGCCTGGCGAATACCGATGGGCGTAAAGTCTGGGCCTTTCTCGGCGATGGCGAATCGGACGAGCCGGAAACCTTGGGCGCCATCGGCATGGCCGGCCGCGAAAAATTGGATAACCTGATTTTTGTGGTGAATTGTAATTTGCAGCGTCTGGACGGGCCGGTGCGCGGCAACGGTAAAATTATTCAGGAGCTGGAAAGTAATTTCCGCGGCGCAAATTGGAATGTCATAAAAGTGATCTGGGGGCGGCGTTGGGATCCGCTGCTGGCGCGCGATAAGAATGGTTTGTTGATTAAACGCATGATGGAGTGCGTGGATGGCGAATACCAGACGTTTAAATCCAAAGACGGCGCCTATGTGCGCGAGCACTTTTTCGATACGCCGGAATTGCAGGAGCTGGTCAAGGATTTTACCGATCATGATATATGGGAGCTGAATCGGGGCGGCCATGACTCCATCAAGGTATTTTCCGCTTATCAGGCCGCCGTCAACCACAGTGGGCAGCCCACGGTCATCCTGGCTAAAACCATTAAAGGTTATGGTATGGGCGATTCCGGGCAAGCGCAAAATACCAGCCATCAGCAGAAAAAGATGAGTATGGAGTCGATCCGCCGCATCCGCGACCGCTATCAATTACCCGTCACTGACGACGAATTACTGAATTTACCCTATATACGCTTCGCCGAAGATTCCGAGGAATTAAATTATTTGCGCAAGCGGCGCGTGGATTTGGGCGGCTATTTGCCGGCCCGGCGCACCAAGGCTTTTCCGCTGGAAATACCGCCGCTGTCCGTGTTCAAATCCATGCTGGAAGGCACCGGCGAAGGCCACGAAATATCCACGACCATGGCGTTCATCCGTATTCTGAATATCTTGGTGAAAGACAAACAGATCGGGAAGCGCATAGTCCCTATCGTGCCGGATGAATCGCGAACGTTTGGTATGGAAGGCATGTTCCGGCAATTAGGCATCTGGTCGCAAGTCGGACAGTTATATACGCCGCAAGACGCCGAACAATTGATGTTTTACAAGGAAGATAAGCACGGTCAGGTTTTACAGGAAGGCATTAACGAAGCCGGCGGACTATGCGACTGGATCGCCGCCGGTACGGCCTACTCCACGCACGGCGTACCGATGATCCCGTTCTTTATTTATTACTCCATGTTCGGATTTCAGCGGGTCGGGGATCTGATCTGGGCGGCGGCCGATCAACGCACGCGCGGCTTTTTGATGGGCGGCACGGCCGGCCGGACGACGCTGAACGGCGAAGGGCTGCAGCACGAAGATGGGCATAGCCATCTGATTTCGGCTACCGTGCCAAACTGTTATTCGTATGATCCCACCTTCGCCTGCGAACTGGCGGTCATCATACAGGACGGTTTACGCCGCATGTATGTGGAGCAGGAGGATATTTTCTACTACATCACGCTGATGAATGAAAATTACGAACAGGCAAGCTTGCCGGAGGGTGCGGAAAACGCCGTGCTGAAAGGTATGTACCTGTTTAAAAAAGGCCCCAGTTCCAAAAAGCCGCGCGTACAATTATTAGGCTCCGGCACAATATTTTTAGAAGTGATCGCGGCCGCGAAATTGCTGCATGAAGACTGGGGCGTGGACGCCGATCTATGGAGTTGCCCAAGCTTTACCGAACTCAGCCGGGAAGGGCAAAGCTGCGAACGCTGGAACCGCCTGCATCCTACCGAGCCGCCGCGTATATCCCATGTCGAGCAAAGTATGGCTAAAACCAAAGGCCCTGTCGTCGCCGCTTCCGACTATAT
>JBEKBU010000346.1:0-3100 GCA_050015235.1 Methylomonas sp.
AGTCAGGCTGTGTTTAAACACCGTTTCGGCCAGGCTTAGGTCGATCAGGAATTGTTTTGTGCGGATCAACTCCGCTAAAGTCGCGCCCAGTATTTTTAAGGCGGCGGTTTCCGCTTTATCGTAGTGGCGTCCGGGTTGCGGATAAAGACACAATATACCTTTAACCTGATGCTCCGATATTAAGGCGATGACATAAATATCGCGGCTATTTTTTACCCCCGGCCGCACGCCGGCATGCCGGCAGTAATAACAACTAACCTCGGTATCCGCCATGACGGAGTCCAAGCAATAGTTGCGCACCATGTCTTCGCAACCGCGTAGCGACTTGAGCGACAAACCGGCGTACGCGCCTATCTTCAAGGCGCGCGTAGCCGGATCGAGCAGAAAAATCACGCCGCTAGGCCTTATTTCCAGCCAGTCGATGGCAAAAAAAACCGCCAGGGCGTGATTGAATAAGTCTTCCTTATCCATCTGGGGCAATTGAAACGCCGATAAGCTGTTGATGGCGTTCTGCGTCTGAAGATTTTTTTCGACCGCCCGTTTGGCTTGATACAAATGATCGCTGATTTGTTTAAGACGCCAGGCGATGGGCGAAATCAAGAGCATCAACAGCCCCACGTCCAGAATCGTTTTATATTTATTGTAAGCGTCGAAAGGCACCAAGACCGGCAATAAATACATAATCACCAGTTGGGAGAGGCCGACGATGGCTATCGGCTGCCAGATCGTCACGCGGCGGCGGGTAAAGGTGGCGTAAGTCAGAATGATCAGCAACAAAAAAATCGGCAGACAGGCCAAATATACGGAAAAACCCGAGCCCAGACCGTTACCGATGGCCAGCAGAAAGCCCAGCATGTCCGGGCCGGTATTTGCGCCGCTCAAGGATTGCGCGCTAACGTACATTAAACTCATCGCTTTATTTTTTTTTGCCGCCTGACGGCTCCAGCCCAAGAATGCTGAAAGGCTTATGCGGTATTTCAAAACGTTTCGGCTCGCGCCCGGTCATGCTTTTTGCCTCTGCTTACGGACGCATCGTCCGGCGGATTATTAGGTTAATGATAACAAGTAATTTCCGAGGGCGTGGAATTTAAGTTAAATCTGTTACGCACGGCAACTTTCTTGATAATGCAGGCGTAGCCCATATACCAATGCCGTTAAGTTAAGGTTTAACCGTTCGCCCCGAGCCGATTTGCGGTTTATCCGCGCTACGGCGGGCCGACTAACTAAACCCGGCATTTCTACTATACTGAAATCGATTGAATTTTAACCGGGTAACTATTCTGCGATGGCTAGAGCGAAAGCGAAACCCATGCTACAGCCATTGATTCATCCGCTTTTTAAAATCAGGCTGAATGGTTATAAATCCTAAATAATTTTTTTGGGCCCCATGCTTTAACGATTGAAAAATTTTGATGAACCTAATGCGGCAATTTGATATCACTCGTTATGGAATCAAGGCCGGCGGCTTGCATGGCCGGCGCGGCTCGTTAGCGGCTTTTTTGCCGGGTTGTCGCCATGGCGAGGAATAAAGTTCTGCTTGCCGTTCAGGATCAAGAAAACCGCCGCCTCCTGGCCGATTGGCTAGGCGATATATACGACGTGGCGGGTTGCGACGCATTTCAGGATGTCGCCGCCGACGTTGTCTTGTGCATAGTCGATGACGGCGTACTCAACCGCTCGGAAACGGCGATCGTCCATTACAAAAAATCTCAATACCCCAAATTCGCCCCGGTGTTATTGATTACCCAACGGGACAACATGGGCCGAGCCGCCCGGCAATTAGGAAAAGCCATAGACGACTGGATGACCGCCCCGATTGAAAACGAGCTGCTGCAAGCGCGTATTCAAGGGCTCATATACACCCGGTCGTTAACCGCCAATCTGCTGCGGCTCCAGGAAGGGACGAAAAGCATGTTGAAATCCTTACAGGATAGGCAGTTTGCCGTCGACCAGCACGCAATCGTCGCCATTGCCGATCTGAAGGGGCGCATCACTTACGCCAACGACAAGTTCTGCGCCATCAGCGGTTATAGCCGCCAGGAATTGTTGGGGCGGGATCATAGTTTGCTGAATTCGGGCCATCATCCCAAGAGTTTCTGGCGAGACATGTACCGTACATTAGCGGCGGGCCGCGCCTGGCGCGCCGAAGTGTGCAACCGCGCCAAGGACGGCGGCCTCTACTGGGTCGACACCACGATCGCCCCGCTGATGGATAATGATGACAAACTACAGGAGTATTTCGCCATCCGCACCGACATGACCGACCGGAAGCGGATCGAAATCGAAGCCAAGAACGCCAACGCCACCAAGTCGGAATTTTTGGCCAACATGAGCCATGAAATCCGCACGCCCATGAACGGCATGATCGGCATGCTGGACATATTGCAACAAAGCGGGCTGAGCGGCGAACAAAACCGCATGCTGGGCGCGACACGCGCTTCCGCGCTTGCGATGCTGCAAATACTGAACGACATATTGGATTTTTCCAAAATCGAGGCCGGGAAAATGGTGGTTGAAAATATTCCCACCCTGGTGCGCGACATCGTTGAAGGCGTGGCGCACATTATGATGTCCACGGCCGCCGACAAGGGCGTCGAACTGCATACCTTTGTCGCCCCGGAATTGCCGGTCTGGATCATGCTGGACCCGTTACGGCTGCGCCAAATCTTGTTCAACCTGCTAGGCAACGCGTTGAAATTCACCTCGTCCAGCGAAACACGGCGTGGTGCGGTCACGCTAAGGGTTGAGCCTTTCGCGCGCGGCGACGGCGCGGCCGGATTGCAAATCAGCGTGCGCGATAACGGCATCGGCATGTCCGAGCAGACGGTGGCCGCCTTGTTCCGGCCTTTTACCCAAGCCGATGAGACGACTACGCGCCGCTTCGGCGGCACCGGACTGGGGCTCAGCATCACGCATCGTCTGGCGGAATTGCTGCATGGCCGGATTAGCGTACGCAGCACTTTAGGGGAAGGTTCGGAATTTTGTATCGAACTGCCGCTGGAAAAATCGGCGCCTGGACAGCCATTGGCCGAAGAGTTGGATTTATCCGGCGTTTCCGTCATGATAGCGACGGACAATCCCGTCTACGAAAAAATACTGA
>JBEKBU010000347.1:0-3098 GCA_050015235.1 Methylomonas sp.
TCAATCAGGCGGCGATGGACAATACCTTGAACAACGCTTTCGGACAGCGCCAGGTTGCGGTCATATATAAACCGCTAAATCAATACCATGTCGTGATGGAGGTGGCGCCCAAATACTGGAACGATCCCCAAACCTTAAAGCAGCTTTATGTCAGCTCCACCGCCACTTCAACCACAGCCAGCTACCAAATTCCGGTGGCGTCCATCGCCGAGTTCAAGCCGACCAACACCCCATTGACCGTCAATCATCAAGGCCAATTTCCATCCGCCACTATTTCCTTTAATCTAAAACCCGGCAAATCATTATCCGACGCCACCCGCACCATCGAACAAACCATGCGGGACATTGGGGTTCCGTCTAGCGTACGCGGCAGTTTTCAAGGCTCGGCCAAAGCATTCCAGGATTCATTAAGCTCGCAACCAATGCTGATTTTAGCGGCGCTATTCAGTATCTACATCGTACTCGGCGTATTATATGAAAGCTATATCCACCCGTTGACAATACTTTCCACATTGCCGTCGGCCGGCGTCGGCGCCTTACTGGCGTTATTGGTCTGCGGAACCGAATTCAGCATAATCGCGCTGATCGGTATCGTCTTACTAATAGGCATCGTCAAAAAGAACGCCATAATGATGATAGATTTTGCCCTGCATGAGGAACGCGCCAATAATCTAAGTCCGGAAGACGCTATTTTCAGCGCTTGTATTCAACGCTTCCGGCCTATCATGATGACAACCATGGCGGCTATGTTGGGCGCGTTGCCGTTGGCGCTGGGATCGGGTTACGGCGCAGAATTACGCCAACCTTTGGGCATATCCATCGTCGGCGGATTACTGGTCAGTCAGTTACTGACTTTGTATACGACACCGGTCATCTATTTATATCTCGACCGGTTGAGCATCTGGAGCAGAAGCCGATGGAAATCCAAACCGCCGGCGCTAGAAATCAATTAATTTTCATAAACAAGGTTTGAATGGCAAATACTGTAGAAACGAAGCATATCCGGACTTGCTTAAATCTACTCCATCGCATTCTCCCGGCAAAAAATAATCGCGCAAAATGTCCTGGGTGCTTATTTCAAATAAACTATTCGTTTGACTACCGTAATTCTTTAATTGCCACACTTCCGGCAAACTGGTGGGATTAATTTCCATATCGATATTATCTTCGAACTCTTCAGGCGCCATAGCCGGCGCCAAACTGACTTGCGCATCAATCGGATTGAAAAACTCATCTAACAAATAACCTTCAGCCGGGTGTAGATTATCGGTAAAATCTTCTAAGAATGCTTTGCAAACCCCCTCACAGAAATAGTCCGTCGTATAGATTTTTTCATCTTTATTTTTTATTTGTTCGTAGTAATCCGCATAAAAATCCGAATAATCATCATGGGATACATTGAAAAAAAAATTAATGACCAGAGCAATCGCGATCACAGCTACGAAAAAAAGCTTCCGAAGAAAACTGATTTTTCTTAAATATCGAAATTTTTTCCTTCTTCTTCTTTTTTTTATCATGCATACGCAAATTTACATCTAAGTCTGGTGCAACAGATCCGCGTTTGACTCAGCGCTTTTGGCCATTTTTTCCAGATTACTCAGCACTTGTAAACTCGCTTCCTCCATTTTTCCGGCTTCTTTCAACATAATCGCGGAATCGCGATCCGTGTATGCATTGATTACTTTGGTCGCAGATTGATGAACCAAAGCATGCGGCTGTTCAATATCCCGAAAACCCGGCAGCTGAGAAAAACAACTATGACCTTCTCCTTCATAATACCACTTACCGAGCCGGCATTGCGTATGATTAGTAAAATCGTGCACGGATTTTTTAGATAAATTAAATAACACCATATACACTTCAAATTTAAAAATCAAATGATCTAGTTTCGCCAATTCGCAAAAACTTCTTAAAGCTGAAGCAGCAACCACTTGCTCCATTTTTTCGGAAAACGACAATAATTCCTTCATGGCGCCAGTGGCCCGCTGGCCATCGTCACTGGAGGAGCGCGCCTGCTCGGCCAGCGCCGCCATTTGATCTCGGGTTCCGCCGCTGCTCACCCGTATCGATTCGGCTAAAGTTGAAATTTTATTGGTGGCCTCGGCGGTTCTTTGCGCCAGCGTCCTTACCTCATCGGCAACCACCGCGAAGCCGCGGCCGTGCTCACCGGCCCGGGCGGATTCGATTGAGGCGTTTAACGCTAATAAATTGGTTTGATCCGCAATTTCCTTAATCAGCTTGACCACGCCTATAATTTCCTTGGAAGATTGATCGAGCGTACCGGCCTGATTGGCGGCGTAATTTGAAGTTTCCGACAGATTAGCCAGATTTTTGGAAATATGCTTAATGGCGTTACTGCTGCTCAAAGAAATACCTTGCGCCGCCACGGCGTTGCCTTTTTCTTCCCGTAAACGGTGCGCCAAGGTAAATAAACTGGATTGCATGTCCAGCATTGAGCGGCTAAAAGTCTGAAGAAGACTGATTGCGCTTGTATTGACCCTTAATTGTTCGGCATGTAAAGCCGACATATGCTTTTCATCCTGTAGCTGCTTACGCAACTCTTCCAGTTCTTCGGCCTGCTGCCGGTTAAGCTGTTTTAACTTTGCTAATTCCAGACTCTGGATTTCCAATTCTTGCTTTGCTTTGAAAAATGACAACATACTTAAGCATTTTAATTAATATACGAAAAAATGCGTTGTTCGAATCGGGCAACACACGAGCATCAATCATTTCAATAATAGCATAAGAGCCTGTTTATCCAAGCGGCCGGCTAGTTTAATTACCCTTCAGCACCCTCGACGAATTTTATATTATTTGCGGCGGAATAACCGCCCATTATTCTTCAACTACCTCCTGTTTCGGCATACGCCGGTTGATCAGAAAATACACCACCGGTATCACGACTAGCGAGAACAGCGTTGAAGCGATAATACCGAAGATAAAACTCCAGGCCAACCCTGAAAATATAGGATCGAGAACGATCATCATCGAACCCAGCACCGCCGACGCCGCCGTTAAGAAAATCGGATTCAACCGCGTTGCGCCTGCTTCGATAATAGCGTCGGCCAAGCTGATATCCGCATTGTTCCGGTAAATAT
>JBEKBU010000348.1:0-3090 GCA_050015235.1 Methylomonas sp.
CTCTAACCTATGCGATTAAATATTACCCCTTGCCATAGCTTGCCGACCGAAATTAAACTACATAAAGTTTCCAATATATTAGAACTGCGCTTCGATGACGGCAGCATTTTTAAATTGACCCCTGAATACTTACGCGTCTATACCCAGTCCGCCGAGGCTGTCGGCCACGGCCCGAATGAAGGCGTGCTGCAAGTCGATAAGCAAAACGTCACGATTACCGACATCCGGCCGGTCGGTAATTACGCCATCGCGCTTACTTTTAGCGACGGCCACGATAGCGGTATTTATTCCTGGGACTTGCTGTATAAACTCGGCGCCGAATATCCGCAACTTTGGTCGAATTATCTGGATAACTTAAAAGCGGCCGGCATTAGCTATCATTCGCCTTTATCTAATTGATCTTGCTCATTATGACAAATAACCACTCAACTCATTTTGGTTTCAAACAGGTGCCCAGACAGGAAAAAGCCGCGCTGGTGCGCGATGTGTTCGATTCGGTCGCCAGCCAATACGATATCATGAACGATCTTATGTCTTTCGGCATACACCGCATCTGGAAACGGGTAGCGGTGGAGCTGGCGAATATCCGGGCCGGCGAACAGGTGCTGGATCTTGCCGGCGGTACCGGCGATCTGAGTCTGCTGTTTGAAAAACGCGTCGGTCCCACCGGACAGGTGATACTCGCCGATATCAATTCCGAAATGCTGCGTTTAGGTCGGGACAGGTTAATTAACCATGGCTTGGCGGCCAATATTCATTATGCTCAGGTCAACGCCGAATGCCTGCCTTTTGCCGATAACAGTTTCGATTGCGTCTGCATCGGTTTCGGACTGAGAAACGTCACCGATAAGGACGCCGCGTTGCGCTCCATGTTCCGGGTATTAAAACCGGGCGGCCGGGTGATCGTTCTGGAGTTTTCCCACCCTATCGATCCGCTGACCGAAAAAATCTACGATTTCTATTCCTTCAATGTGCTGCCCAAAATCGGCGGGCTGGTCGCCAAGGACGAGAACAGTTACCGTTATCTGGCCGAATCGATCCGGATGCATCCAAAGCAGAACGAACTTAAACAGATGATGGAAAATGCGGGACTGGAGCGCTGTGAGTATTTCAATTTGACCCAGGGCATAGTAGCGATACATAGAGCCTATAAATTTTAAACTCTCGGGCGCTTTTATGCCGGCGACATTGCAAATTAAACCGTTGTTAATTGGAATCTTGGATTCCGTTCTAAACAGCTATCTCGGTTTGGACGCCCGCTCGCCGGATTTGCTAACCCCTATTGCCGGTAAAGTGATTGCTATTCATATTATGCCTTTCGAAGAAACGATCTATTTGCGGCCTGGCTTTAAAAAAATCGAGGTATTAGCGGATAATCCCGGCGCCGGCGTAGACGCCATGCTCAGCGGTTCTCTCGCCGCGCTCGGCTTGATGGGCGTCAGCGCCAGACCCATGCGCGCTTTATTCAAAGGCGAAGTCCGTATTACCGGCGACACGGAAGCCGCGCGCGGATTGCAAAATCTGTTCGCCAAACTGAATATCGATTTGCAGGGCAAATTGGCGAAATATACCGGCGACCCATTCGCCCAACGCTTAACTACTCTAGTGCGCGGTAGTTTAGACTGGGGGCGCGGCAGTTTCAGCGCCCTGCAACGGAATTTGCTCGAATTTCTGCAGGAAGAAACCCGCGACCTGCCCGCTAAACCGGAAGCGGAGCTTTTTTTTCAAAAAGTCGACGACTGCCGGAGCGATTACGACCGTCTGAGCGTACGCGTCGAAAGATTAAATGCGGCTTTAAACAATAGCCAGTCAAGGAATACCCCGTGATACGCCCCAAATATCTGATGCGCCTTGTTTACATAAACTGGGTGATGATGTTTCACGGTCTGGATGAAATTATCCTGAAAACGCATTTGTTCCGTCCTATCCGTTATCTGACGTTTTTTTCGCCTAACTATTGGTTCCGCAACACCCGCGATCCGCGTGGCGTCAGAATTCGCCGCACCCTGGAAGATCTGGGGCCTATTTACGTAAAATTCGGTCAAGCCCTTTCCACCCGCAAAGATTTGCTTCCGGAAGACATCGCCGAAGAACTTGTCAAATTACAGGATCGCGTCCAGCCTTTCGCGGTCGAAACCGCGATGCAAACTATCGAACAACAGCTGGGTATGACCATTAACGAGGCGTTCGCCAAGTTCGATCACACGCCATTGGCGTCCGCTTCCATCGCTCAGGTGCATACCGCCACTTTGCATAGCGGCGAGGAAGTCATCGTCAAAGTGCTGCGCCCGAATATCGAAGACAAAATTAATTCCGATCTCGGCCTTATCTACGAAATAGCCAGACTGGCGGAAAAATTCTGGCTGGACGCTAGACGCTTACGCGCGATTGAAGTGGTGGCCGAATTCGAGAAAACACTGATTGATGAACTCGATCTGATCAGGGAAGCCGCTAACGCCAGCGCGATCCGCAGTAATTTCAAAAATTCCAAATTACTCTACATACCGGAAATCCATTGGCCGCTGACGCGCCGCAAAGTACTGGTAATGGAGCGGATACGCGGCATTCCGGTCGGCGACATCCAGGCGTTGCGGGACGGAAACGCCGATTTTAAAAAACTGGCCGAACGCGGCGTGGAAATATTTTTTACCCAGGTGTTCCGGGACAATTTTTTCCATGCCGATATGCACCCCGGCAATATATTCGTCGAACTGCCGGATAAGTATTTAGCCGTCGATTTCGGCATCGTCGGCAGTCTTTCCGATTCCGATCAGCGTTATCTGGCCGAAAACTTTCTGGCTTTCTTCAATCACGATTACCGCCGCGTCGCGCAAATGCACATCGAATCGGGCTGGGTGCCCAGCACGACGCGGGTGGAGGAGTTCGAAGCCGCCATCCGCAGCGTCTGCGAACCGATCTTCGAGAAGCCTTTGAAAGATATTTCCTTCGGCTTATTGCTGCTGCGCCTTTTTCAAACCGCCCGCCGCTTCGACATGGTCGTGCAGCCGCAACTGGTGTTATTACAAAAAACCCTGTTAAACATCGAAGGTTTGGGCCGCCAGCTTTATCCCGACCTGGATCTGTGGCGGA
>JBEKBU010000349.1:0-3083 GCA_050015235.1 Methylomonas sp.
CCCCTTGTGCATAAAAGCAAAAGATAGCACACTTTGAAAAATATGGCTGTTTACAACCAAAAGGTTGATGGTTATGGCCGTAAATTATTTTGAATAAATGTTTTGAATAGAATAGCGTTTGTTTGAAATAGTTTAATTTAAAATCAAAAATGTAGTTGGGTCAGGCGCTAGCCGTAACCCAACATGTCGGCCTGCCGGGCGAAAGCTACATGGATGTATTCGCGGCGTCCTCCGCTAGGCTCTCCGGCGCCAAAAGCCGTGTAGCTGACGCTAGCTTAAAATTCGCTGAATAGTTACCTGAATTTTAACAATTGTTTAAACCCAGTACGTCCTGCATATCGAACAGTCCACTCTGTTTCTCGGCAAGCCACTGCGCCGCCCGTACCGCTCCGTTGGCGAACGTCATGCGGCTGGTGGCTTTATGAGTAATTTCCAGGCGTTCGCCTTCATCGGCAAACATTACGGTATGTTCGCCAACTATATCGCCGGCGCGGATAGTGGAAAAACCGATGGTATTACGCTCACGGGCGCCGGTATTGCCCTGCCGTCCGTATAAGGCGTTATCCTCAAGATTACGGCCTAGCGTTTTCGCTACCACTTCGCCCATACGCAACGCCGTCCCGGAGGGCGCGTCAATTTTGTGGCGGTGATGAGCTTCAATGATTTCGATATCGGTATAGCTACCCATCACTTTCGCCGCCAATTCCAATAATTTGAGCGACAGATTGACGCCTACGCTCATATTTGGGGCCATAACTATGGGTATTTCCAGAGCGGCGGCGGAAATTAAGGCTTTATCCGGTTCGCTGAAACCGGTGGAGCCTATGACCAGCTTTTTACCGGCTTGACGGCAAATATCCAGGTAGCTCAGGGTTGCTTCGGGGCGGGTAAAGTCGATTAATACGTCAAAATCATCGACGCGATCCGCTAAATTATCGGTGACTGTTACGCCTAACGCCGATATGCCGGCCAGTTCCCCGGCGTCCTTTCCGATGGATAGGCTTTCCGGTCTTGAAATAGCGGTTGTCAGTTCGGTTTGCGGCGATAGAGCGACCGCCTTGATCAAACTTAAACCCATACGTCCGGATACGCCGACTAATGCAATGCGCAGCATTTTTAACCCGTTAATTTATCGAAAAAGTTTTTAACGCCGTCCAGCCAGCCATGTTCCTGCGGGCTATGGTGTTTGCCGCCGCCGGATAGCGATTCGCTCAGCTTTTCAATCAAGTTTTTTTGTTCCTTGGTCAAATGAACAGGCGTTTCCAGTTGCACCCGGCATAACAAATCGCCGGTAATGCCGCCGCGGACCGGCTTTACGCCTTTGCCCCGCAATCGGAATAACTTTCCGGTTTGCGTTTCCGGCGGAATTTTCAATTTAACTTTGCCGTCCAGGGTCGGCACTTCCAATTCGCCGCCCAGGCAGGCGGTAGGAAAGCTGATCGGCATCTCGCAGAACAGATTGGCGCCGTCACGGGTAAAAATATTATGTTCCTTGACCTGCACCTGAACATATAAATCACCGGACGGCCCCCCGTTCAAGCCGGCTTCGCCTTCGCCGCCCAGCCGAATCCGGTCGCCGGTATCCACGCCAGCGGGAACTTTGACATTCAGGGTTTTGGTTTCCTGAACACGCCCTTGCCCATAACATTTCGGACACGGGTCTTTTATTTGTTTTCCGTTGCCCCGGCAGGTTGGACAGGTCTGTTGAACCGAGAATATGCCTTGCTGCATCCTGATTTGACCGTGGCCGTGACAAGTGCTGCAAATGACCGGACTGCTGCCTTTTTTAGCGCCGCTGCCGTTACATTCGCCGCAGCCGACCAAAACCGGCACCTTAACGGTGGCTTCCGTACCGCCTACCGCTTCTTCAAGCGTTAATTCCAGGTTATAGCGTAAATCGGCGCCGCGCTGTACGTTGGAGCGCGCCCCGCCGCGCCCGGTCGCGCCGCCGAAGAAATCGCCGAACATTTCACTGAATATATCCGAGAAACCGGCGTCAGCGGGCCCGCGGCCGGCGCCGAAAGACGAATCTACGCCGGCATGGCCGAATTGATCATAGGCGGCGCGCTTTTTGGAGTCGGATAATATCTCGTAAGCCTCTTTGATCGCTTTAAATTTTTTCTCGGCTTCTTCGGGATTATCATTGTTTCTATCAGGATGAAATTTCATCGCCAGCCGCTTGTAGCTTTTTTTGATTTCGGCTTCGCTGGCGGTTTTATCGACATCCAATAGTTTATAAAAGTCTTCTTTTGCCATAACGTAGAAAACCGCTGGGGTAAACCAGCGGTTAATTAAAAAATTGAGTTAAGAAATAGGTGAGCCGCCTATCACATGATTCGCACTAGTGTTTGTCGTTTTTAACTTCTTCAAACTCGGCGTCGACCACATTGTGATCATGATCGGCCGCTTTATGCTCGGAGCCGCTTTCGGCATGCGCGTGTCCGCCCGTATCGCCGCTGCCGCCTTTTTGCGCATAAACTCGTTCCGCCAGTTTACCGGATAACTCGGTTAAAGTATGGGTTTTTTCCTCAATCGCCGCTTTGTCGTCGCCTTTTATGACCGCGTGCAGATCCTTTATGGCCGACTCAATCGAAGCGCGTTCGTCGCCGGATACCTGATCGCCCAAATCTTTCAGGGATTTTTCCGTAGCGTGTATCATCCCTTCAGCTGTGTTGCGCGCGCTGACTAAAGCAGCTATTTTTCTATCTTCGTCGGCGTGCGCCTCCGCATCCTTAATCATGCGCTCCACTTCATCATCGGACAAACCGCTGGAAGCTTTGATGACTATCGATTGTTTTTTGCCGGTCGCTTTATCCTTAGCCGAAACATTCAAAATACCGTTAGCGTCTATGTCAAACGATACTTCAATTTGTGGAATGCCGCGCGGAGCGGGAGGAATATCCTGCAAATCGAAACGCCCTAGGGATTTGTTGCCGGTCGCCACTTCGCGTTCGCCTTGCAGAACATGGATGGTGACAGCGGTCTGATTGTCATCGGCTGTTGAAAAAACCTGCGAAGCGTTAGTAGGGATAGTGGTATTTTTCTCAATCAGCTTGGTCATGACGCCGCCCATGGTTTCGATA
>JBEKBU010000350.1:0-3063 GCA_050015235.1 Methylomonas sp.
ACGACCCCTATTTCGCTGGGGTGGAATCTTTTCGGCCTGAGCGTAAAAAAACTGCTCATGCTTTCCACGCTAAAGACGATCTACCGGAAGTGCGTTATCGTGTTTTTAACCTGCTACGAGCGGAAGGTTCAGCTCTGCGTTTTCATGCCGTGATCTGCGACAAAACAAAATTATCAGACCGGGAATCGGCTAAACGGCAATCTGATGAAACTTACCGTTATCAACCAAATGCTCTTTATGACTCGCTGGTGCGCTCCCTGTTTTCCAAATTCCATCGACTAGCTGACTCTTATGACTTGTGTATTGCTAGACGCGGCCATAAAGATCGCAATCATGCGCTAACGCAAGCTATCGAACATGCAGAAAGAGATTTTGAAGAAAAATTTGGCTTTTCCCGTGGCGGCACAGATGCATGGAACATTACTGTTTCAGACCCAGGAACAGAAGCCTGCTTACAAGCCGTCGATTATTTCCTTTGGGCATTACAACGATTTTATGAACAGCGATTCAACCCGGAAACGGGTGCGGAATTACCCAGGGAACATCGCTATTTGAATTTGCTTTGGCCGCAAATGGCGGAAGTTCATGACCTTGATTACGGACCGGAGCGTGGAACATTCTTTAACAAGCAACAACCACTGACAATAGAAAGCCGCTTTGAAGGCAATCAGAAAAAGAAAAAGCCGTGAATATAGGAGCCTAAAAGACTCTCACGGCACGGGGCCGAATTTTGTTCACAGCTTTAATTAATATTTTAAACTATAGTTTGAGAAAAGCAAATTGTTCAGGGCGGACACATTAAAATTTATATTGAAAAAATAAGTTATGCACATTAACGCAACCATTGTTCCAGCGGGACAGGGTTTGATACCCCGTCCTTGACGTTTCAAACATACTACGGCTAAGTGTCAAGAAAATAAAAACGTTACGGACGGGATAAATATCCCGTCCAGCTCCTTAGAAAAGAGGCGCCTTCAAACACCCGCCGATAGCCGACCACTCAGGCTGTTGCCGACCAATTAATTCCGGTTGCCGATTAAACGCAAAACCGCAAGTTGTTGAGCCATGATATGTAAAGGCAGGCGGTCACGTTGCCTTTAAAATTTAAAACTTGATTTTTACGGCATATTGCCGTATATATCCAAGTATGAAAAACATTAAACAAACCACGCCGCCAACCGCCCGCCTTGAAGCGCGTTTGCCCGCCGACGCCTACGCGATGCTGAAACGCGCCGCCGAAATCCAAGGCCGGACAATCACCGATTTTGTGGTAACCGCATCTTGTGAAGCCGCCAAGGAAATCATAGAAACAACCGAAATCATCCGCCTTTCCATCGAAGACCAACGGCTATTTGCGGAATCAATCATCAATCCGCCTGAACCAACCGACGCCCTAATCCAAGCCGCCGCAAAATACTACGAACTTATTGGGATTAAGTGACCAAAGCACCGCCTTACCGTATAGAAGCATTAAACAGCGGCCATAACCGCGCCGCTTTTTCCTGCGGCGTTGATCCGCTGGACAGATACTTTCAAACCCAAGTCACACAAGACATTCGCCGCCGCATCGCGAATTGTTTTGTCGCGATATCCACGGAAACCGGAGACGTTGCCGCCTACTACACGTTGGCTTCGGCCAGCATACCAACGCCGGACCTTCCGCCAGAAGAACGTAAACGCTTGCCGCGTTATCCAACCATGCCTGCTGCACGGATAGGACGACTAGCCGTGGACATGAAACACCGAAATCTTGGCCTTGGCCGGATTTTAATTATGGACGCAGCCGCAAAAACCTTGAGCGCCGCGCCAGCATGCTACGCTTTGCTTGTCGATGCAAAAGACAATAAAGCCGAGAGTTTCTATCAAAAACATGGCTTTCTAAATCTAGCATACATGCCGCGTGTTTTGTTCCTTCCGCTTGCCACGGCTCAAAAGGCTTTGTTGCTTGGCAAAGATTTTCGCTCAACCGGAACCACAAAATGATTCAAAAGCGGAGCATCGGCTTAAAATTAAAACACGCGGGTGCGCGTTCTTTTCAGCATTACCCAAATGTGCGCATTCGCGGAGAGGGCAACCGCGCCTAGCGGCGCGTTTCAATTAAAACGGGGAAGTTCGATAAAATGATCGTTTTATTGACCCAGGGTGGAGCGATAGCTGAATTATTAATTTTTTTTAGGGTCGACTAAGCAAAATCGATAAATGTGGGTTGGTTTTTGAAATTTAACACTTAGAATTAACAGCGTGGGTTTATTAGAAAAATGCACGGTTACTGATCGAATGGGGGGCGCGTATCATTAAAACCTTATTTTGGCTTCAAACAGGGGCTTGTGGCGGCGACTCTCTAGCCATGCTTAGCGCTGATTCTCCCAGCCTGGAGCAACTTTTATCCACGCACAACATTGATCTGCTCTGGCATCCATCGCTTTCCCACGAACCCATGCGTAAACACGACGCAATTTTCGAAGGCATAGTCAAAGGCGCTCAAACCTTGGACATCCTTTGCATAGAGGGGAGTATCGTCACCGCGCCGCGCGGCACGGGCCTGTATGACAGTTATCGGGGCAAGGCGAGAATGGACATGGTGCGGGACTTGGCGCAACACGCCGGCTTTGTCGTGGCCATGGGCACCTGCGCCGCTTTCGGCGGCGTCCACGCCGCCACCCCCAATCCTAGCGATTGCATGGGTCTGCAATACAACCGTAGTTTGGCGGGAGGCTTGTTTCCTCCGGAGTGGCGTTCACGTAGCGGCTTACCGGTCATTAACATTGCGGGATGCCCGGCCCATCCGCATGCAATGACGCAAACCCTGGCCTGGCTGGCTTCCGGTTTGCCGTTGCCGTTGGACGCATTGAACCGCCCCCAAGCTTTTTTCAGCACCATGGTCCATCAGGGTTGTACGCGCAACGAATATCATGAATACGATATCGAAGAAACAGCGCCGGGCGGACGAGCTTGTCTATTTTTCAACCTTGGCTGTCAAGGGCCGATGACCCAGGCGGTGTGCAATACCGACCTATGGAACCGAACCAGCAGCAAGACTCGCGCCGGCGTCCCGTGTTTCGG
>JBEKBU010000351.1:0-3013 GCA_050015235.1 Methylomonas sp.
AATTCGGTCTTTATCGCTGGCCATCGCCATCGCTTCCGTTAATGTGACCGAAGCGGTTTGCCTTACATCGTGCCGCCCGGCGTCTCCCAAACCGCCGGGCGCCGCGAGACAAATGGCTTTAAACGCCCAGTCCGCGTCCGTTACCGTGGTTGCCGCCAAAATTTTGCCCAACGCATCGCGCAGATTTTCCGTTTCCTTTCGCTGCATGGCCGCCTGCAGCAGCGGCGCGCACAATAAAATAATGCCTAAATTGGTATTGCAGGTCACGGCTTGCTGGGTGGCCGCAACCGCGTAATAGATTTTTTCGCCCAGCGTAAAATCAGGATTAGTCAACGCCGGAGCGCTCACCTGGGCGCTGATGCGGAAATCTTCCACCGTCATATCGTGCGCATTACTGTAAATGCTGACATTACCGGGCTTAAAAGCTTGCAACTCCACTTCGCAAGCTTGCCGGTAAGCTTCGGCAAACGCATCCGCGTTTATCATGTAACATCCCGTCTTATATGCCGGCCGATTAAATCATCGGCGAGCGCGGCGGCGATATCGGCATGTGTTACGCTTTGCAAGCCTTTCCAGGCCGGCACGCTGTTGACTTCTATAATCATGTACTCGCCGCTGGCGGTTTTGATAATATCGACGCCGGCGTAATCCATGTGCAAAGCCGCGCAAGACCGGATCGCCAGATTCGCCAGTTCTTCGTCAACTTCAAGCGCTTCGCAGCGTGCGCCGCGCGCCACATTATTCAGCCAGGAAATCCCGCGTCTGAGCATGGCGGCGATAACGCGGCCATTAATGACAAAAACCCGGATGTCGTAAAAGCCTTGGCCATCGCATTCGATAAAACGTTGCAGATAATAAATGCCGTGGCTGCTGGTTAACCAAAGCAGATCGGTGGATTTTTCAATCCGCCGTATGCCTTCGCCCTGCGAACCGAATAGAGGTTTGCTGATTAGATAATGACCTTGCTCCAACTGTTGCGCGCCAATCCGCCGCGCGGCGTCCGCATCTCTCGCCACCCAGGTAAAAGGCGTCGGTAAACCGGCGTTTTGCATCAAAAAACTGGTCATGCCCTTATCGACGCTACGTTCAATGGCGTGGGCGTCGTTGTATACCGCTACGCCTGATATTTTTAAGGCGTGGAGTATGTCCAGATAAAACACCACCTCTTCCAGCGAACCGCCCGGTACGCCCCGCACAAACACGGCGTCCGGCAATCGCCGTCGATACCCAGGCAATAAGACCGGCGGGTCGGCGGCATTGATTTGCAAACGGCAATCAGTCAACGAAATATAACAAGTTTGACAATCCCTTTCCGCGAAAGCGCGGCGCAGCTGGGCGCCGTGCCAACCGGGGTCATCGGTAATAATAGCGATATTCAGCAAAGGATTTTTTTATTTCAATCAAATGGCGATATGCGGATACACAATACGCTGGCAGCGTATCTATCATTATTGATATGTTTCGCGGCGGTGTTATTTAAACCCAAAAGATAAATCCAGTAATTCATTATCCAGCTTGCCGGCGTGGAAGCTTTTTCCGGATTCCACGGCGGTGACGATCACGCTGGCCGGGCTGAACAACATGGCGTCGACTTTAAAGAAATCGTACTCGTAAGCTTTAAAGATTTCGGCAAACGGCTTGCCGTAATCTTTGGATGTGGAGCTGGGTAAGCTATTCGCCAATTGCTCGGCGTCGGCGTCGCCGCCTTTGACGAACAGATGCGCTTTGCCGGCGAACAATATCGCGTCGTTGGTGCGCCCCATGGCTTTGACAAAATTCGGATGCGGCGGGCAGATCGGCGCACTGCCGCTGCCGTCGAGAATATTTTCCAGCGGAAAGTGCAGGGCGTGCGCTTTATGCAGCGCCACTTCCAGCACCCGGCCCACCACCTGTACGCCGCCCGCCAGACTACTGGTCGGCGTTACGATAACCGTCAGCCGGCTGGCCGGCAGCCCGCAAGCGGCGGCCACTTTTTCGATAATTTCAAGCGGCGGCGCGGCGTCGTTTTCTATAACCAGCACGGTTTGTGCGGCGCTATCCCGGTAATCCAGCTCCTTGTAAAGCTCCTCCACCGGCTCGACTTGGCCGTCTTTCAGCTTGGTAGCCAGCGAGCGCGCCGGTCCGGAGCCCAGGGCGTAATATTTGCCGTGCGAGAGGCTCCAGCCCGCGTATTGGCTGCCCAGGCAGGACAATACCGGATTGCCGGCATGGACATGAATAGTCATGGGCCAATGCGCGGTATAACAGCTATGCAGCAACGTGGCCGTCCCTAATCCCCCCATGCAGATTTCGGTGATAATGCGCCCGGCTTCCAAGCCGCCCGGCGCATTGATGCCGGCGTCAATAATGGTGCAGCCGTTTTCCAGTTTTTCAACCGCTAACCGCAGCACGTCGGCGTTATTAAGCAGATGGTCGACCAAAGGCTGGGAGTGTTTGTTAACGCTGGCTGAATATTGCATATTGTCAGGAACCTATATTCAAAATATTTTCAATAAATCGCCGGCGCTGTTCAAGAAGCTCGAATAATTGTCCGGACGAGTTTCCGCGGGCAATGATACTGCATATCGGCAGGCCTGGGCTAATATTTACGCCGTTGTCCGGTATATCCCGCGCCCAATCCGGCCAATGCATAGCCTCCGGAATACGGAGCCGATCCCGGGCATAAATTATTTGATAAGCCATCGGCTCTAAATGTACAAGCTCGTTATCCGCTAAATTCCCCAAGCAAGCCCGTACATGCGCGCTAAATACGGTTTTGCCGTATAACTGGGCGCTGGCCGGCGGACGGGCGTTGATTTCCAGTATGTAACACTGTCCGTCAAGCACGATAAAATCGATGCTGCCCAAACCTTTTAAATCGTAAAACCCGATCAGTTTATTTAAAGCGTCCGTCACGGCGTTTTTAAGCGGCGCGGCTAATTCGGCATGGCTGGCGGCGCCGGCGAACAAAAACGGCCGGCCGGCGCCGGATTGCGTCCACTGCCGGTTAAAACCCAATATTTTAAACCGGCCG
>JBEKBU010000352.1:0-2954 GCA_050015235.1 Methylomonas sp.
AAAGACTCGTTGCGTAGCAGAAGAATACCAATTCCCGCCAGGATAATCGCCATCATAGTCAAATAACTTATATGCATAAGAAAATACCTCGTAGAAAATTAAAAATCAGCATCCCGCTCAATTGGAACTGCCCGCCCACTGCTTAATATACAAAACCGCTTAGAAAAATGTAATAAAATTTATCTTGGAGCGTGTAAAGTAAATATAAAAGTTTGCACTATCTATTCAGGTTTATTCGGATCGTTAAGACATTGCGTCAGCTCTTGTTTTTTGTACAGCATTTGTTATGCCAGCCCGCATGTTTATTATAAAACAATGAGTTATGCATCACAAAAAAGAAGCGGCGTGTATTAAAATGGTGCGAAAGCACCTAGAAGGTGCGCAATTTGCGGCAAAGCGGACTGAAGATGACGCCGGTACGGAAATCAGGCCGGCGCCTTGGCGCCGGGTAAGCTGATGGACTATCAACCCGGCGGTTAGAGTCTTCAATAGATGGTGCAATTGATAAGTTTATGGGTTTTAGTTTTTTTGTTCATATATTTAAATGGCGTCCATTCACATTCCCGTGGTTGATGATCGATAAGAAACACGTAGCAATCTTCCTGGCCATGATTTGTTTCCAACCATTTTTGAATGACCAGCGCCGCTTGCAGTATGGCGTTCTGCTCAGGTGTTGAAGTTTCCGGTTGTATTCCGCCCTGTTCTAAATAACGCAACAAGTCCTGGAAAAAAACGTTTTCGGCCAGGGAAATTAAAACAAACTTCGCGGAGCCGTTACCGGCAAAAAAATCCTTAGCGCGGCCATTTTTTTGCGCTTTAATAAAAAACAGCAGGAATAAAATAAAAAATCTTTGCGCGCCGTCGAGCAGGAAGTGAAAATTTTCTCTCTCGATTCCCACCGGCATATCGATAATGACCGGTTTATCCGGCCAATCGGTATGTTCGTATTTCCAGCGATGCCAATCTTCTTCAAGATTGCCTTCCGCGGTGGCGATATGGATAGAAAAACCGTTTAACGGCAAGCTGATCAGAAAACTCAAGACATCCACCGCCCGCCATTTAAAGGTGGACAGCCACATCAGAAACAATTCGTTTGTTTCGTTTAACAAATCTTTTATGTTAATTAACCGGCCCATTTCACTCGCGATATTGCCGATGGCGTCATTAACGCTCGCTACAAATTCATCGTCACCCGGCAACCAGTTCCGCAATGTCGGGGCTCCCGGCTCGTCGCCGGCTAGAGCTGCTTGATTAGCTAACCCGGCAATATCGAAAACGCCCCGCCAGAAATTGTCGTCATCAATATAAGCAAACCAATCCTTGTAGCCGGGCGCCGTATATCTAAAAGCTTTTTTCAGAAACCATTCCCAGAGCGTGGAGTGGGCATGCGTATCATAATGTCGCCGCATGTATTTATAGGAATAGGCGACGGCAAGCGCCAGTTCTTTTTCAGAAGTTAACCTATCATTAGCCGTATCGGCCGTGGCGCCCGCCATTTGCCGCTTCATATCCAGGCTGTGATGAAAACGCAGCTGCCAATAGGTTGTTGCGACCACCCAGCGCGCCAGAGCAAACATGGCGTCGTAATTTTTGTTTATCCAGGGTGTAAATTTCTTTATTTCAACAAATAAATGCCAAAAATAAACTTCCAGATTATTAGAAACAAGCACTATTTTTCCGGGAGAGACATTTTTTTGCATGAGTACATAGTAGCCAAGCAATGCGCGCGAATTATTCAAATCTTCAGGATAGCCTCCTTCGGAAAAAACCCGGTTCGGTTGCGCCATGAAATGGCTGGCGTCTCCTTCCTTTAATTCGATATCGCCATGTATATATTCATTAATCCGGATATTAATTTGCTTTAAAACCCTAGTTTGCGCTTCCATAAAAACTTAAACCCCTTGCTATAAAATCGCCAAAATTAGTGAATGTCATCGTAACAATATTTGTAACTCTTCAGCCTAATTTAAAAAGCAGATTAATCAATGGCTACGCTGAATAGTTACCCACATTTTTTATTATCGATTTTTCTCGTAGTTAAAGCAATGTTCATACCTTACTCATCTTCAGTACGGCCTTCAATGCTTAACACTTCGCCATGCGAGGATTCAACCGATATCGCGATAGGTCTACAGCAGACGCTGCAGTCTTCAACATACTCCTGGCTTCTAATCGAGCAATCGATCAAAACTTCGATCTCTTCCCCGCAATAGGGGCACTGAATAGTTGCGGATTGTAGGTTCTGCATTACTTCATCCAATAGTTGTAATTAACGAGGATAGACGCCTAACGAAATGGGAAAGCGAGTTCGCAAAAAATTCCACGATCTTTGAAGCCGCTCTTTTCTTGGAGCCAGCCAAGGCATGATAACCGAACTGATTGGGTATTGCCGCATTGCAGGATAAAGTTTTTTCATTTACCGGAAAAGTCTGTAGTTTTCACGGCTTGCGGCATTCCGCATACCTTGGCGTTACGGCGCTTGCGTGACGGTTTTCACGCCTTGGCTGGGTTGTTTTAATCGAGACGCGATGATATTCTGCAAGCATTTAAAACCTTGTTGAAAAACTTGAGGGCCTTTTCGATGCAAAGCCGCGAAACCGATCTATCGCATGGGCGAACGAACAGGCGGCGTTTTTTCGCGCCGGCCGTTTCGATTTGCTGGAACTTGAGCGCATAGCGGATGAGATTGAAGACGGGGCGTATCCGGACGCCTGATGCAAAGCCATTACAACCTGCCGTTTTTCGCGCGAAGATAGACTAAGGAGCCGCCGTGCAAGCCTACATTAACATTGACCCCGCCTCGCTATTGGACACCTTGATCAGCTTGACGACCGCGTTCGCGCTGGGCGCCATGATAGGCCTGGAGCGGCAATACCGCCAGCGCACCGCCGGTTTGCGCACCAACGTGCTGGTGGCGGTGGGCGCGGCGGTTTTCGTCGACATGGGCAATCGGC
>JBEKBU010000353.1:0-2896 GCA_050015235.1 Methylomonas sp.
CAGCTGACGCCAAAGAGTTTCAGAATCATACCCAAATGATGTCGCACGGCGAAGGACACTTGATGGACATGGATGGCGCCATGGTCATGGGTCAAAATACCGATATATTGCCGGGCGGCTGCGATAAAATCTCCGCGACCAAAGAAATTACCGTGCGCGCCGGACATAAGTATTCCGAAAAATTTCCCGGAACCATGTTCGCTTTCGATCAGCAGGAATTTCATTTTGAACCCTGCACCAAATTAACCGTGCACTTTATTAATGAAGATGAAATCCGCCACCAATGGATGATGCACGGTTTACCAAAATATCTTTATCCGAAAGGCATGTTTCATCTTGAAGTGAGCGGGCCGGGAGAAGTTTCCGGCACATTGATTTTACCGCCCGGAGATAAAACCTATCTGGTGCATTGCGATATTGCCCAGCACATGGAAAAAGGCATGAAAGCGCAATTGAAAGTCGGAAAAGGCAGCGAAGATTTACCCAGCATTCCCGGTTTAACCGCCAGTGTTTTTCCAGACGATTACAGCGGCAAACCTTACACGCCTGAAATCCAGCCTCCGCCTAAAGTTGCTTCCGCCACGCTAGATAAACCGGCGGTCGCCGCAACAACCAGCCAGGCTGAACCGGCCCCTTTTTTTTCAGGAATGTCTGTGATAGGTCTCGCGATAGGTCTAATTGCGACGCCTTTGTTAGCTAAAAAATTTAAAGGTATGAGTCCGGGCGAAATTGTCGCCAATCTATTTGAATTATCATCGCACGCCATTGGGTCGTTATTTGGCCTGATCAGTCATCTGATAAAACATTTTACAGGCAAAAAATCCATTCCTTTACCGGATAAATAAATTCATATAACCTGTAGGCTCCGCTTCGTTTCCAAGATAAAAAATCCACAAGCCACTTAACAGCAGCAGTTTAGTTTGCCATAATGCGGATGAGCTGCCGAGAGGTTTTTCCGACGGAGTATCTCATCTTACTAACATTAGGTAAACGCAAATGTCGCATTGGTTTCAAGATAATTCACAGTCTATCGGTAATACGCCGTTAGTTCGCCTGAATCGCATTGCCGAAGGCGCGCCGGTAACCCTATTAGCTAAAATCGAAGGCCGTAATCCGGCTTATTCTGTTAAATGCCGTATCGGCGCGGCCATGATTAACGATGCTTTACAGCGCGGCGTACTGGGAGAAGGGAAGGAAATCATAGAGCCGACCAGCGGCAACACTGGTATCGCCCTGGCGTTTGTCGCAGCGGCGCGCGGGATTCCGTTAACGTTAACGATGCCGGAAACCATGAGTCTGGAGCGGCGCAAATTATTAATAGCCTATGGCGCCAAACTGGTGCTGACGGAAGGCGCCAAAGGCATGAAGGGCGCCATCGCCAAAGCGGAGGAAATTGTCGCTTCCGCTCCGGATCGCTACGTATTGCTGCAACAATTTAAAAATCCGGCCAATCCATTGATACACGAGCAAACGACAGGCCCGGAAATTTGGAACGATAGCGATGGCGCTATTGATATTTTAGTCTCGGGCGTCGGCACCGGCGGAACGATAACGGGAGTTTCGCGTTATATCAAGTTGACTAAAGGCAAACCGATTGTTTCGATTGCTGTCGAACCGGACGCCAGTCCGGTGTTAACTCAGAATCGGGCCGGACAGGAATTGCAACCGGCGCCGCACAAAATTCAAGGCATAGGCGCCGGTTTTGTGCCTGATGTACTGGATATGTCTTTGGTTGATGAAATTGAACGGGTCAGCAATGATGACGCCATTTGTTATGCCCGGCGTCTGGCGCGTGAAGAAGGCATACTATCTGGCATCTCCTGCGGAGCGGCGGCGGCTGTAGCGGTACGCGTGGCTCAACGTCCGGAAAACGCCGGAAAAACTATCGTGGTTATTTTGCCCGATTCAGGCGAACGTTATCTGAGTTCGGCATTGTTCGAAGGCTTATTTGACGCACAAGGCGTGGCGATTTGATTTTACGCGTTTCGCCCGTTGATTAATTAATCCCGATTAACCTGATAGCTTTAACGTTACCATTCCGCTGTTGATTTAACACTTTGAAAACTAAATTTTCCATTTTATTTTTCGTTCTCCTTGTCTTTTGGGAGCAGGCCGTGGCAGTACCAGAATTAAACCCGCTGATTGAAGGCAAAGTGCAAAACTTGCTGTCGCAAATGACTTTGGAAGAAAAAGTCGGGCAAATGACGCAAATCGATTTTAGCGTTATTTCCGCGCCAAACGGTCAAGATCTGGCTGACCCTATCGATCAAGCCAAACTTGAAGATGCGGTGCTGAATCATCATGTCGGTTCCTTTCTTAACACGCCGTCTACTCCGAACAACAAAGCTCAACCTATCGAAAAATGGCGTAAACTGACCGCCGCTATCCGCACCGTTACGGCGGAAACCCGGTTGAAGATTCCGGTGATCTACGGTATAGACGCTATTCATGGCGCCACTTATACGCGCGGAGCCGTGCTGTTTCCGCAAGCCATTAATATGGCGGCGACATTTAACACTGAACTATCTTATCAGGAAGGTGAAATTACCGCCGCCGAAGTCAAAGCTTCCGGTCTGGACTGGAATTTTTCACCGGTGATGGATATCGGCCGGCAGCCGCTTTGGCCTCGTTTGTGGGAAACCTATGGCGAGGATGTGCATTTGGGCGGCGCCATGGGCGGCGCATTTATCAAAGGCCATCAAGGGACGGATTTTTCATCCGCGCTTAAGGCTCCGACCTGTTTAAAACATTATATCGGCTACAGCTACCCTTTAAACGGCAAGGATCGCAGCCCGGCCTGGATAGGCGAGCGCGCTTTACGCGAATATTTTCTGCCCGGTTTTGCAGCCGGTATTCAAGCGGGAACGCCTACTATTATGATTAATTCCGGCGAAGT
>JBEKBU010000354.1:0-2841 GCA_050015235.1 Methylomonas sp.
CTGAACGTTTACCGATCGCCGCGAAAATCATCTGGAAAACCCCAATCGGCGCCGAAGGCAACCGCACTCCCGGCATAGGCGTGCAATTCAGCGATCACGACGGCGGCAAAGCCCGCAATAAAATAGAAGACTATCTGGCTGGCGCGCTCGATTCGGATAAGCCTACCCATACCATGTAGGGCGTTGCGGGTAAGAAAGACGCGGGCCGGCCTGCCCGGCAGCGGACGTTCAAAAAACAATTATGCAATGTTCAATCTTTAACAGATTAGCCTCTTATGAAAATCGATAGCCTCGACCACTTAGTTTTGACCGTCAAAGATATCGACGCCAGCGTTTTTTTCTATTCTAAAGCTTTAGGCATGGAGGTCGTTACTTTTGGCGGCAACCGGAAGTCCCTCTCTTTCGGAGTTCAGAAAATCAATTTGCATCAGTACGGACAAGAATTTGAGCCAAAAGCTCAGCGGCCGACACCGGGCTCGGCCGATATTTGCTTCCTCACATCCGTCCCTTTGGCCGATGTCCTGAACCATCTTACTGAATGTGAAGTTACGATAATTGAAGGCCCGGTTCAACGAACAGGCGCCACCGGACCAATTCTCTCTATTTATTTTCGCGACCCTGATATGAACCTGATTGAGGTTTCAAACCGTATGTATTAAAAGAATTTAATTAAGCCGCTTATTCACATTGAAAGGACAAGCAAATACATTATCCTTTACATTAAATCCATTGGCATAGGAGAGCGCCGTGTCAGCCACGCTCGAATTCGAATCCACACTCACCGACAGTTACCAGACCACAATACCGGAAACCGTGCGCCGCGCCCTCAAACTCGGCAAACGCGACAAAATCCACTACACCATTCGTCAGGACGGCGCGGTAATTATTTCCCGCGTCACATCCATGGAAGGCGATGATCCGGGGCTAGCCCGTGTTTGATGATTAAAAGCTTGGCGGGTTATGATGCGAGCATCTAACCCGCCCTACCCTCTGTTCTCGGCGTATTTCCAGCATCAACCTTGCTGAAAGCCGGCCGGGCCATTTGACGCCAATTATGCCTTCATCTATATTTAAGGTGCGTCAATTGGTTCGATCCCGGTAATGTAGCGGCGTTTCGCGTCACTTTTATCCAATTTTAATCAGCACATTTTTCAGGCAAAAAATACGGCCAGCCGGTAGTTAGATTCAGAAACGCCGCTGGAGAGCCGCGCTACGTCAAGCGCTTTGCCAGAAGTCATAAAATCATACAGTCTTGGAGATACGCAACATGGTAAGTTTAGAGTACCGGATGTTTTTAGCCTTTTTGTTTTTTACAGGCGGCATTGTTCGAGCCGACGAGCCAGTGCAGGAAATTTTAGCCCGCGCCCCCTATTACTACATTGATTATAGAATTAATCAAAACGGTTCGTTTACGGTGGACCGTGCTTGGCAAACCCAAGTATTAAACGAAAAAGCCTTAGAGGATGTAAAGCAGCTCTCCTTTTCGTATAGCACCAGCATCGAAACAGCGAAAATCATCGAAGCTTATACGCTTAAAGCGAACGGTAAAAAAATCATTGTACCGAAAAAAAGTTACCAGTTGACTGTTAACGGCGGCAAAGACAGCAATACCGCCATTTTTTCCGACGTGACCACGATGACTTTGGTGTTTCCGCAACTGGCGGTTGGCGATAGCGTGGTGGCGCACTATCGCTTGACGGCTAAGGAGCCGATGTTTCCGGATCAGTTTTCCGTCGTTGAAAACTTTACCACCCATAACGCCTACGATGACGTACGGCTCAAGGTCGATGCGCCGCTAACATTACCGCTAAGATACGAAGCGCATGCTTTGAACGAGGAACAATATATCGAGCGGAAAGGCCGACGCATACTAACATGGTCATGGAAAAACCCAATGCCGATGATCAGTAAACGCCGGGATTATTCGGTTTATAACTATGATGAAATGCCGGGCGTATTTATTTCAACTTTTAAATCGTACGCCGAAATTGCCGCCGCCTATGGCAGCCGCGCGCTACCGAAAGCGGCCGTTACCGACCGGGTCGGTCAATTGGCGAATGAAATCGCGCAAGGTCAAACCGAGCAAGAGGCTATCGTGCACAGCCTATATGATTGGGTGGCGACTCATATCACTTATGCCGGTAATTGCGTGGGTTTGGGGTCGGTAGTGCCGCACGACGTAAATTTCATACTGGATAATCTGATGGGCGATTGCAAGGATCATGCGACCTTATTGCAAGCGTTGCTGGCGGCGAAAGGGATAACCAGCACGCAGGCGCTGATTAACGCCGGCACGGCTTATAAATTGCCTAATATTCCGGTGGTGTCCACGGTCAATCACGTCATTAATTATATTCCGGAAATGAATTTGTTTCTGGATGCGACTTCCGCCGCAACGCCATACCGGATGCTGCCGTTCGCCGATCAGGATAAGCCCGTGTTGGTGGTGGGGCATACGGGGGAAGAAATTAAAACGCCGCCGCAACCTATAAACGCCAACGCCCAAGAGTTGAAAGCCTTTTTGAAAATAAGCGCCGACGGCGCCATTCAAGGCAATACCACGGTCGGTTTGCGCGGCAGGTTCGCCGCATCGGCCAGGGAGCGTTTCCGGGCGCTGTCAAAGGATCGCGAGAAAGATATTATTCAGAACAGTTTTAAAAAGAACGGCGCTATCGTGTCCGGGCATTTCAGCAAGGACGACGCCCAGGCGTTGTTGGACACTTTTAATTACAGCGCCGATTACGATGTAAAAAATCTGCTGCAATTCAATAAAACCGGCGTTTTGACGCTCGCGCCGCAGTTTATGAGCTTTGCGCCGATCAGCGGTTTTTTACACGAAAT
>JBEKBU010000355.1:0-2797 GCA_050015235.1 Methylomonas sp.
TTCCTCGATTATCGACCGGACGATAGCGTTTATCGATCAGGTCTATATCCCCGATTTACTGGATATCGCCCAGTTTTACAAAGGCTGGCTGTATGGCGGCGGTCTGTCCGGGCAGAGTTTATTGGCTTACGGCGATATTCCGGACAAGGCCAACGATTATTCGGCCGCGAATTTATTGATGCCGCGCGGCGCGATCATTAACGGCGATTTAAGCAAGGTTCATGATGTCGATTTGACGGATCGCGAGCAAATCAAGGAATTCGTGCCGCACTCCTGGTATAAATATCCCGATGAAGCGCAGGGTTTGCATCCTTGGGACGGCGTCACCGAACCGCACTATAGTTTAGGGCCAAACGCCAAAGGCACGCGCACCAATATCATAGAGTTGGACGAAGCGGCCAAATATTCCTGGATTAAAGCGCCGCGCTGGCGCGGCCACGCCATGGAAGTCGGGCCGTTGGCGCGTTATGTGATAGGCTATGCGCGAGGCGACAGGGAGATTACCGAACAAATCAACTATGTATTGAAAACCCTGGACGTACCGGTCACAGCCTTGTTTTCCACCTTGGGGAGAACGGCGGCGCGCGGCCTGGAGGCGCAATGGGCCGCCGGGAAAATGCGCTATTTCATGGACAAATTGATGGCCAACATCAAATCCGGCGATTTGGCGACCGCGAATGTCAGCAAATGGGATCCGGAAACCTGGCCCGCCAGCGTCAAAGGCGTCGGCTTTACCGAAGCGCCGCGCGGCGCCTTGGGTCACTGGCTGAAAATAGAAAATACCAAAATAGCCAATTATCAATGCGTGGTGCCGACGACCTGGAACGGTTCGCCGCGCGATGAACAAGGCAATATCGGCGCTTTCGAGGCGGCTTTGATGAATACCAAGGTCGAGCGCCCCGAGGAGCCGGTGGAAATATTGCGCACCTTGCATAGTTTCGATCCTTGCCTGGCTTGCTCTACCCATATCATTAGCCCGGACGGCTCCGAGTTAACCCGAGTCAAAGTCCGTTGAGGAGCCTATTATGACCGACCCCACTTCCGCCCAAACGGTTTATGTCTACGAAAAACCGGTGCGGCTATGGCATGGCCTGAACGCCTTGTTAATCGTCGTCATGAGCGTTACCGGTTATTTAATCGCCGAACCGCTGGCGTCGCCGCCAGGCGAAGCGTCGGAACATTACGTGATGGGCTACGTCAGATTCGCGCATTTTTCCGCCGGCTACCTGTTGGCGATCGCCTTGCTGTTTCGTTTGTACTGGGCTTATGCCGGCAACCCGCATGCCCGGCAAATTTTTCTGCCGCCTTTGTTGAGCCCCGGTTTTTGGCAAGGGGTTTTTCATGAAGTACGCTGGTATTTGTTTTTAGCCAAGGAACCGCGCAAATATATAGGCCATAATCCATTGGCGGTATTGTTCATGCATTTTATCTTTGTATGGGGCGTGCTGTTCATGATAGTTACCGGTTTCGCGCTGTATGGCGAAGGCGCCGGCCAGGGCAGTTGGCAATACGGTTTTTTCAGCGGTTGGGTGCTGGCGATCTTCGGCGATAGCCAAAGTTTGCATAGCTGGCATCATCTGGTCATGTGGCTGATTATATGTTTTGTGCTGGCCCATATCTATGTCGCCGTGCGCGAGGACAAACTGTCCCGGCAAAGCATTTTGTCGGCCATGGTGACCGGTTGGCGTACGTTCAAGGACGATAAACCGGTAGACGATGCGCATTGAGCATGACTGAACCGCTACAAATTTTGCTGTTGGGCATAGGCAATGTGCTGTGGGCCGACGAAGGCTTTGGCGTCCGCGTCATCGGGCGGCTACAAAAAAATTATCGTTTCCCCGATCGCGTAACGCTGATGGACGGCGGAACTCAAGGCGTTTATCTGATCGAGCATGTACAGGCGGCGGACATTCTGGTGGTATTCGACGCCGTCGATTACGGTCTGCGGCCCGGAACGTTAAAACGCGTCGAAAACGACGACGTACCGAATTTTCTCGGCGCCAAAAAAATGAGCCTGCATCAAACCGGCTTTCAAGAAGTGCTGGCTACTGCGCGGATGCTGGGCCGCTATCCCCGGCATTTGTTGTTGATCGGCGTACAACCCGTGGAGCTGGATGATTTCGGCGGCAGCTTGCGGCCGCAAACCAAAGCCCAAATCCAGCCGGCCATCGATATGGCGCTGGCGTATCTCGAAGCATTCGGCGTCAGCCCGCAAGCCGCCCATGCCGCTACCGAGTTAGCGGATCCGGTATTGAACATGCGCCGTTACGAACAGGAACGCCCTTCCGCCAGCGAAGCTTGCCGTATCGGCGACGAACGCATCGTGCATTCGGCGGCGTTCCAGGTGCGGCGGCCGCCGGAAGCCGGCGAGCACGGTTTGCAGGTCGCTATCGATTACCGGGGTAAATATTGATGTGCATAGGCGTTCCCATGCAAATCATCGAACATCGAGGCGCAGCATCGGCGCTATGCGTTTATCGCGATCAAGAAAGTTTGATCGACATGATGTTGATCGGTCAACAGCCTGTCGGCGGTTGGATACTGGTTTTTCTCGATACCGCCCGGGAAATTATCAGCGAGCAAAAAGCCCGTCAAATCAGCGATGCTTTGGAAGCCGTGCGTTTGGCGATGCTAGGCGAAACTCAACTCGACCATTTATTCGCCGATCTTACCGATAGGGCGCCGGTTTTACCGGAGTTTCTGCAATCGTCATGACCACGCCCTTGATCAATCAACTACAAATCAAGCACGGCCTTCCATTGCTGAATACGGACAATTACGATCATTTCGTTTACGG
>JBEKBU010000356.1:0-2771 GCA_050015235.1 Methylomonas sp.
TAAACCACCATGCTTGGCGACACATTCCAATACATAATCGACACGATCCCGCGTCGGGTAATCATTGACTACAGGCTCGGCAGCCGCAACCGGCTGCTCATTGGCGATCGCCTCGGACTCCGATTTTTCCGGCATGGCGCAGGCATTCAATATCGTCAGTAGAAAAACGGGGATAATTAAGTATTTAGGCATGTTGCAATCTATCCTTTGGTAAAACATAGTGATTTTAAATTATACGCGGGCCGGCTCGATAAGACTTAATAGCGACTGGGCAATACGTAAAAGCGTTAAACGAGCAGTTTAAAATTTTTATGCGGGTTAAATCAAGGCTGGGCCGCAAAATCGACAATTTGCCGTAATTGCGGATTCATTTCCAGGGCAAATTTATTGAGCGCTTGATTGGCGTTATCCTCCGGCAATAAATGGATTTTGATAATAGTTTCACCTCCACGCTGATAGGCGACAATATTGCACGGCATAAAACCAATGGCTTCCGGACTGATATCCAGCATGATTTTAGCCTGGGTCAAATTACAAAACTGGATAGTGTCGAATTCGGGATAATTGTCCGCTCCGCGCTCGCGAATCACTTTACCGACGCGGCTATGGGCGGTGATACGGAAATTATGTTCGGCGATAGCGACCTGTAAATCCGTTAGGACATCATCGTACGGCTTTATCGTCGCCACCTGATAATACGGGATTATCTCGCTGGACGGCGTTAAAACCGTACAACTTGCAATAAACGGCAGGCTTGCGAAAATAGCGATTCTCTTTAACATAGTTAAAAGCTTATCATTATGAACGCACAAAATAAAATCAGCGGCGTGGTGCTGGCCGGCGGGCAAGGCCGGCGCATGCGCCGCCAGGACAAGGGCTTGCTGCAATTTAAAGGGCAAGCCCTGGTCAGTTATGCTCTGAACGCACTGGCGCCGCTGACCGACGAACTCATGATAAGCGCTAACCGCAATCAGGAAATTTACAGGCAATTCGGCTATCCAGTACTAGCTGATAGCGCTCAAACTTTCGACGGACCGCTGGCCGGCATCCTTGCCGCCATGCGCTTTGCCAGCCATCCGCTGTTACTGGTCTGCCCATGCGACTCCCCATACATACAAACCCGATATCTGCAACGCTTGTTGACGGCGATAAATCCTGAAACCGATCTTAGTTACGCTGATGACGGCCTACGCATACATCCGGTATTCATGGCGGTAAAAATCAACCTACGGGAAAATCTAAACGATTTTTTAGAAAACGGCGACCGGAAAATACAAACCTGGATACGGGGGCGGCAAAGCGTACCAGTGGATTTCAGCGACGCGCCGGAAATCTTCGCCAATATCAACACGCCGGAACAGCTGGCGGCTTTGGAGAGCGAGGACTCCGAGTAGATACAGACCGCCTAATGGCTAATATTATATTGGAGATTGCGCCGCCTTATGTTAAATTTTGTATCCAAAGAGGATTCATAAATCGTAACTATTTAGCTAATTTTAACTAGCGTCAGCCATTCGGCTTTTGGCGCCTGGCGGAGGACGCTGTGAATACATCCGTATAGCTTTCGCCCGGCCTCCATGCCGGTCAAACCTCTGCTAGGCGCTCCGGCGCCAAAAGCCAAGGTAGTCAGCTATCGGCAAGCATTTGAAATGTTAGTCGCTCGGTGAATAGTTACCATAAATCTATCTATATCAGGAGGTTCTTCATGCTAAAAACTCTGCTGGTTGCTGTTTTTTTGCTGATACCGTTCAATTCGCCGGCGGCGCAGACGCCTCAATCGATAGTTACGCTGGATGTTTCCGCGCTTTCCGGCGCTGGTAATTTGGCGGAATTTGCTTTCACATCCTTTCAGTTTAATGCTTATTTGGTGGGTTTTGGCGATCCAAGCGGCCCCTCCGACTATTCCGCCAACGTCATAGCTAACGACGAAGAGTATTATACCTATCTTGATAGTCCAGGTTGCGCCGCCAGCGGCAGGGGCGGTCACTGTACGCCGCCGCCGTCATATATTACTAGCGGCAATACGTATAGCGACACTTACCAAAATGTTACCACACCGCCAACCGGCCTGGATATTTTTTACCATTTTTCCGGCAATGACGCCGCCGGCTTGCCACTAGTGATCAATGTTTCCAATCCCGGCAGCTATACATTATCGCTAATAGACAATTTAAGCGGCGCTTCTGTCCCTCTCGGCGGCGTATTTTCACTTTCAACAGACGCTTATACCTTGGAATACCAAACATCCACCATAAATACGGAAACTATTGTTACGATAAATACTGTACCGATTCCGCCATCGCTGTCATTAATGTCCATTGTACTGCTGATTTCCGCATTAAACTGGCGTTTAACCGGTAAAACGGTCAAGTGATGCCTTACCTACTACATTTGCTAGCCCCACTGAATACTGCCGTCAATAATCACACGATTGCGAGACAGTTCTTCACCGCACAGGCAGCATTTAAATTGCCGTTGGTAAACTTACAGTGTCTAATAGCGCACCAACAATATCGGGTTTTAATCGAAGCGTTTAGCGTCCTTGGGCAGTTTGTCAAAAATCGGATGTTTAAATATGGCGTAGCGCTCCGGATAGTAGACCGCTCCCAGATATAATCCATGCGCCGGAGCGGTTGCGGCGGCTTGGGTACGGTCTTTAATTTCCAGCAGTTGCCGGGTACGGTTTTCCGGCAGGCGGCCCTGGCCGATTTCCATCAGTACTCCGGCGATGTTTCTGACCATATGATGCAGAAAGGCGTTAGCGCAGATAT
>JBEKBU010000357.1:0-2718 GCA_050015235.1 Methylomonas sp.
AATGTTTTCCAACTCGCGGACATTGCCTGGGAAGTAATATTGTTTCAGAGCATTCAACGCTGAGGCGGAAATTTTTGGTGTGGATATGTCGTTCCTGGCGGCTAGTTTAGCGATTAGGTGGTTGCTAAGCAGCGGAATATCGCTCGTTCTGGCGCGTAAAGGCGGCAAATTCAATTCAATAACATTAATACGATAATATAAGTCTTGCCGGAAACTACTGTTTTGAATCATTTTAGCTAAATCCCTGTGCGTGGCGCTCAACAAACGAATATCCACGTTCAGTTCGAATTGATCGCCGACCGGCCGGATCTTTTTTTCCTGTATGGCGCGTAATAATTTAACCTGTAAAGCCAAGGGCAAGTCAGCTATTTCATCCAAAAACAGGGTGCCGCCGTCGGCAGCCTGAAACAGACCTTTTTTATCGCTGACCGCGCCAGTAAAACTGCCTTTTTTGTGACCGAAGAATTCGCTTTCCATTAATTCCGGAGGAATGGCGCCGCAGTTGACTGCAATAAACGGAGCTTGGCAACGGGAGCTGTATTTATGTATCAACCTAGCCACCAGTTCCTTACCGGAGCCCGATTCTCCACTAATATAAACGGGCGCTTGATTACGCGCAACTTTGCCGATTTTTGAGCGGATACTACACATAAGTTCAGACTCACCCAGCAGAATATTTCGCATCCGCCGGTCTTCCTTTATGGATAAAGGCATGGATAGTTGGATGGCGTGATTAACCAGCTGGCGCAATGTCGCTAAATCGACGGGTTTGGAGACGAAATCAAAAGCGCCTTTTTTCATGGCTTTAATGGCGGTATCCATATTACCGTACGCTGTAATGACGGCAACGGGTAATTGTAGGCCGGAGCTATTGATGTATTCAAGCAAGTCAAGGCCGTCGCCATCGGATAAACACATGTCGGTCAGGCATAAATCAAAACTGTGAATAGCTAATAACTCTCGGGCTATGGCCAGATTTTCAGCCGTATAGGTTTTGATTTGCATTCGGTTTAAGGTGATTTCCAACAGTTCCCGGATATCGGGCTCATCATCAACAATCAGGGTAACGGGCATTTTCATAATTCAATGACTGCAAGGTCTGCGTTTACTAAGGTTAGGGTAAAACAAGCTTTTCCGGCCTGGGGGGTATAGCTCAATTCGGCTTGGTTTAATTCCGCCAGTTCTCGAGAAATGTATAAACCCAGGCCGGTACCTTGATGTGAAGTCGTAAAAAAAGGTTCGAATAATAGCTGTAAATCGGTTATGGAGATGCCGGGGCCGTTATCTATGACTCTGATGCAAGGCGCCTCATGGAGCCTGTCGGCTTCAAGCAGAATTTTACCTCGATCCGGTCTGCCATAGCGCAAGGCGTTAGTGCATAAATTATCCAAAATTTGTTTAAGATGACCTGCGTCAATATAAGCGTTTAAATCATGCGCAATAAAATTTAGTTTAAAATTCCCCGAGTATTCTTTAAAGCTTTGGCTAAGTTCTTCTAGATAAACTGGTAACCAAAGGTCAAGATTGATACGTTGTTTCTGCAATGGATTACGTTTTGAAAGTTTCAAAATATCCTGAATGATGCGATTTACACGTTGGCTGTTTTTTTGAATAATTTCAATCAGCCGTAAGTCCTGAGTCTGCAAATTGCTGGCTTCCGATAATAGCTGGGAAGCGTGGCTGATCGAACTTAGCGGATTACGAATTTCATGCGCTATGCTGGCGGTTAGCCGGCCTAGTGAAGCTAGTTTGCTTTGTTGGAGGCGTTGATTGTAAAGCGCCATATCTTCAAAAATCATCATATTTAGGCATTCATGATGTATATTGAGTAGCGAAAATCGAATTTGAATCTCTTTGCCGTTATCAAGATGAATAACGGCAAAATTTTTGGTGGAGTCTTTCCGCCATTGCTGAAATGTTTGTTGCAGATCGCCGGTAATGGCGTCAAGCCGATCGGGAAAATCTATAAGGCCCAGTAGCCGCAAGGCGGATTGATTGCTGAGTTGGATGTTTTGCTGCTCGTCGGTGATCATGATGCCCGATTGCATATGCTGGATAATGTAGCGGTTAAGCTCCTCCAGCCGGGCAATGGTGATCGAATGTTGTTTTTCCAGTTTATCCGATTGTTTAGAGCGCTCGGTTAACATGTACGACAATAAAACGATCGAAAAAAAAGAAACTCCCAGCATGCCGGAATAAGACAACGTGCCGCCGTTAAAATTAAACGCCTCTATGTCGTAAATTTGCTCGCCTAGCACCGCTATGCTGGCTAAGGCGGCAAATAGCATCGCACATCGTCCGCCTATTAATAAGCCGCCGGCGGCAATTGAAATGGTCAGCAAAATTCCGATCCCGCTATTTATACCGCCGCTGGCGTGCATTAATAGGGTAATAAAAACAATGTCCGTGAAGATTAATACCTGCGCCGTGCGTGGGTAGTTAAGAGCCTCCACTAAGATAAAAGGCGTTGTCAGTAATGAGATGGCCAAATAGATATAACTGCTGAATTGATACAATTGCTGATCGGAGCCGCCCGGCAGCGTCTTGCTGTGATAAATGAAATAAAATAATAAGACAAATAATATAGAGAGGATTAGCCGGTAGATTGAATATATTTTTAATAGCCACCATGCTTGCTGGTAGGGTATGCCGTAGGTTGTCGTAATCGGGCACGGATAGATAATTTCGGCTGAAGCAGCAGACATAAATGAAATGTGT
>JBEKBU010000358.1:0-2700 GCA_050015235.1 Methylomonas sp.
GTCGCTACGCTGGGCGTGACCGCGCTGGCCGGAATGATCATGCGCAACTCGGTGATCCTGGTCGACCAAATCGATCGGGACATCGCCGCTGGCGCGCGGCCCTGGGACGCCGTAATCGAGGCGACGGTGCGCCGCTTGCGCCCCATCATGCTGACCGCCGCAGCGGCGATCCTGGCGATGATTCCCCTCTCCGGCAGCGTATTCTGGGGGCCGATGGCCGTGGCCATCATGGGCGGATTGCTGGTGGCCACGGTGCTGACGCTGTTGTTTCTGCCGGCCTTGTACGCCACGTGGTTCGGCATAAAGGAGGAATGATTATGCTATCGATGCATCGCTCCATGCGGCGCTTAGCAGGGCTTGGCCTGGCGATCCTGGCTTCCTCCTGCGCGGTCGGCCCAGACTACCGTCCGCCGCAAACGGCGCTTCCGGAAAGCTGGACGGAATCCGCGCCGCCGGCCTCCGCCGACGGCGGCGACAATCCGGCCCAATGGTGGCGAGGTTTCAACGACGACAGGCTCAACCGGCTGGTCGAACGGGCGCTCGATGGCAATCTTGATCTCAAGGCGGCCAAAACCCGCGTCCAGGCCGCCAGAGCCCTGCGCGACGCCACCGACGCGGAACGCTGGCCCAGCGTCAACGCCTCCAGCGGCTATCAGCGGCAACGCATCAGCCCCAACGCCTTGTTGGGGATACTGGGTTCGGTACAGGGCGGAAACCAAACTAGCGGCGGTCTTCTTTCCACGCTGGGCCCGCTCGGCAAGTCCTTTAACTTGTTTCAAGCCGGTTTCGACAGCTCCTGGGAACTGGACTTGTTTGGCGGCATCCGCCGCCAGCAGGAAGCGGCCGAAGCCAACGCCGAGGCCATAGAAGAGAATCTGCGCGACATTCAGATCAGTCTCGCGGCCGAAACGGCCAGGGCTTATTTGGAATTGACGGCGCTGCATGCCCGGCTGGCGATTGCCGAAGACCTAGTCAATAACCAGCGCGTGGCGCTGCGCCTGGCCGAAGCTGGTTTTCAGGAAGGCATGGCGACGGCGCTGGACGCGCAGCGGGCGAAAGCGCAACTGGAGACGGCCGAAAGCGCCGTCGCGCCCATTGCCGCGCAAATCAAAAACACCCGGCACGCCTTGGCGCTGTTGTTGGGTCTGGCGCCGGGAGCGCTGGAAACCGAGTTGGCGGACGTTCGGGCGGAGATTCCGGTTCCGCCGGCGATTCAGGCCGGCCTGCCCGCCGATTTGTTGCGGCGCCGGCCCGATATCCGCCAGGCGGAGCGCACGGTCGCGGCCGCTTCCGCCGCGATAGGCGCGGCGGTGGCCGAATTGTTTCCCAAACTATCCCTGACCGGCTCCGTCGGCTTTCTAAGCACGGATTTGACCAACTTCGCCAGCCTATCCAGCGGCTACTACGGTTTCGGCCCTCGCCTGTCGTTGCCCATTTTTCAGGGCGGACGGTTGTTGGCGAACATCGACGCGCAAGAAGCCCGCCACAAGGAAGCGCTGGCGTTTTACGACAAATCGGTATTGGCGGCGCTACGCGAAGTCGAAGACAGTCTGGCCTCGGTGCGGGGAGAACACGGCCGGCGCCTAGACCTGGAAAACGCCGAACAGTCTTCCCGCAAGGCCGCCGAAACCGCCGAGGCCTATTACGCCGAAGGCGAGGCCGATTTGCAAAGCGTGTTGGATAGCCGCCGCGTTTGGCACAGCGCCCGCGACCAACTGGCGCAAAGCCGGCTGGCCTGGGCGGCGACGCATGTGGCGTTATACAAGGCCTTGGGCGGCGGATGGTAAACATGGCGCGAATACTACTTCACTTCGGTTGTGTGCAAAAATAGCCGTTATTCCTTGGCGGTATTCGATTACCGGATGGCGGTTTAAGTGTGATACGCCTCACATCAAATGAATGATCTATCTCTCTAGTCTTTTCATTTTTTTTAATTTATAATTTTTCCAACTGCTTAGGCTGCAACGCCTTTTTTTGTTGCTGGATTTCCGCTGTCATCCCTCGGTTTTATAGGATTGTGATAATCAATCTTAGCAAGGAATGCGCTGAATCTTGGCTTATAAGCATTGCTCAATCTTAAATGGGCTTTGTAATCGGCAATAACCAATATTGCGAAATATCCGATACTAAATTAATCAAATTATAATTAAAGAAAATGCAACAGGATCAATCTCTTAGATTGCTCAACGGCTTGCCTAAACAGGGACAGGTTGAATATGGACGATAAAGCTATAAATCCAGTGATCGAGGTTAATCAAGGTTTAAAGTGCTGGTTGTTAAACTGGAAATATGACAAAAATTTATAACGAAACGGTTATGCCTTTTGCTATTGTGCGCTTCCGGATTTAGCCAACCAGTAGTTTATGCAATGTCTTGTCCATTTTTCGTTACTGCTGCATGGAGAGTAGGCCATTTAATTGGACAAAAAAGCAAAACCATGCGAAATGTGATATTATATGAGCACATATAAACATGACAAGCCTCTGTTTTGATAGGAAGCAGCCGGGAGGATTTAAATAAATGTTCTGACGAGCTTCAGAACAATATCGGCTAATCTCACATAAAGTTTACTCGCTTACTACAAATCATAAAATTTCTGTCCTATTCAAAGCCACTGTTCCTACTGATACCTGAATAACAAGGAGTTAAAAATGCAGATAACAGCTAAAAAGATAAAAGCCATTGTTTCATCAATTATTT
>JBEKBU010000359.1:0-4413 GCA_050015235.1 Methylomonas sp.
TTATGTGGCAAGAGGTATTTATCCTGAAAACTGAGGCGGAAGTTTAAATTTTGTTGTTGGTGGCGATAACTGACTGCATGCGTGCGATTACGCTGGCGCTAATCGCACCTACGCGGGCTTACCAAATCCAGATAACATCCATGCAACATAAAGTTTCGACTTACTTTGCCCTGCTTGCAGAATTCGGTAGCGCACACATACCACTGGATTCAATTGCGCAGAAATTTCTAGATATTGATGTGCAAACAGCTAAAAACAAGGCAGCTAAACAACAGCTACCCTTTCCATGTATACGCATAAACGGCCAAAAGTCGCCTTGGTTTGTTGATGCCGGGGTGCTGGCGATATTCCTTGACCAAAAGATGGAAGAAGCTCAGAAAACGTGGAAAAAGATGAATGAATGATTTTATTGAAGATCTGAATATTTTGCCTGATTTAATCAAATGACAGGCGATTGATTTTTAGCGGTAATTTTTAATTTTCCGCATTACAGTTAAATAAAAATCCATTAATAGCCGACAACTATACAGATATATTGTTACCAAACCAAAATCAGTAAGCGATTACAGTTCTTTAGCCTTGATTATGTGGGCTTATCCGTTCGTTGTTAGTTCATCACCTGATCTGGGTGGTTCTCCGCCATCACGGGTTAAAATTTTCCTAAACGCTTCGTAATCAGCGCGATTTTTTCTTTCGGCAAAGAAATTGGCCGTATTCATAGCGGTCAGTTTTTCGGCAACCGCCGTAGCAACAAATTGGTTTAGGCTTACACCTTCTTCTTTGGCTAGTTTTTCAACGGCTGCTTTCACAGAACGTGGTAATCGAAGTGGGTAGGTACTGATATTACTCATTGTCTTAACCTCTGTAGCGCTTCATAGGGTTTTAAAACTTCAATGCCAAAATCTTTAGGGATAATTCCATAATCACGGTGGTTAAAGCTAACAATAGCCTCGGCTCTGCCATTGACGGCGGCTTCCAGAACCATTTCATCGGCTGGATCACGCAGTCTAGGCCGCCAAAGAAAATGGGTCTCAACTGGCTCAACCAATCCGGCCAAGGCGTCCAAAAATAGATTAACCTCCGGTTTATTCAATCCGGCAGCCAATTGATGTTCAGGTAAGCTACAAGTGGCTTCATATTCAACTACCAATGGCACATTGGCAACCATTACAAATAAACCATCAAGCGCCGCCAGTAAAAGTGCTGCGGAAGCTCCCGTTGGACTACGCATAGCCGAAACGATGACATCGGTATCCAAAACATATCTCATATCGTATATGGTTTCATATGTAAAGTAGACTTTATTTGTTTTTACCCTACTTTTCAGCGCAACGGAAAATTTATTACTAAACGTTCAAATTTTGCTCAAATAAAAATGAAATTTCTGTAACTTGTTGTAATAAAATTAATTTTACGGATTGTGCATCCAATCCAACATAGGCGCTACTGAGAAGCGGTGAGCGTTGAATTTTTTGGCTGGTGATACTACTAGACTTAGTTCAGGCATTTATAGCTTTGATTACACTTATATTTTTTAACATTTTACGCTTCATTGCATAATTTTTTCTGAAAAATAATTGTACGCTATTCAACGAAACCCGGCTTTTGGCGCCGGAGCGCCTAGCAGAGGACGCTGTGAATACATCCCTGTAGCTTTCGCCCGGCCTCCATGCCGGTCAAACCTCTGCTAGGCGCTCCGGCGCCAAAAGCCAAGGTGGCCAGCTATCGGCAAGCTTTTGAAGGTTAGTCACTCGGTGAATAGTTACAAATAATTTTGAGCAAAAATTTAGAATTTAGGGCTGGGTGGCGACTACGAACAGGATTTAGCTTGCTTGATTTGTATGATTACTATGCGGATTTTTGTTAGCATGAAACGAAAAGCTTCTATCGGCCAAGAGCGGACGGATGGTTTTTCTGATGAACGTCTGTTGATTGACCTACAGCCGTCAGCCATAACCCCAAAAATGTGCGACTCCCTATAGGTTGTGCCGAGCCATGCGAGGCGCAACGATCGCGAACGGTGCGGTAGCCAACATACGGCGCCGACCGAACGTGCTTCAATAAGTTATGCGCCAATTTTGGCGAGTTTCGACGAAAGGAAAGAACACATGTCAACAACTTTGGGAGGAACGTCATGTCTCCAAACTTCAATCCCGAAACTAGCGCGCTCCTGCACGCCGATCTGCTAGCGCAATCCGGTTCGGTAGCCGAACTGCACGTCTGGCAGGGAATGGTACACGTCTTCCCCAGCAACCTAGCCCTCTTGCATGCCGCGCGTGAGGCGCTCGATATCGTCGGCGACTTCCTCCGGCGCCATCTCGCCCGCTGAATGGCACGCCCAACCATCCGATAACCACTGTCTACCTGGAGAAACCACATGACGCGTATCTTGTTCGTCGGCCAAAAGCCGGAAACTGTCGACTTCTCGGATCCCTCGCTGCCGCCGGGCTTCGATGCCGAAAAGATCAATGCCGGCATCGCTGTCGCCGTCTCGAAAATCGAAAAGCGCGGCTGGAGGGGTGATACGTGCATGATCACGCCTGATTCAGCGGGGAGCGCGATGCTTGAAGAATCGCTGAACGGCGCTTCTTATGACTGCGTGGTGATCGGTGGCGGCCTCAGGCTCCCGCCAAAAAGTCTGCTTCTGTTCGAGACGGTGGTGAACATCATCCACAAGGCGGCTCCGAGTGCGGCGATCGCCTTCAACACGCGGCCCGAAGACACTGCCGACGCCGCCGCCCGGCAACTCGGGGCTGACTGAACGGCGCATACTCGAAGAGGACCGTTGTAAATTTAGTGTGCAAACAGCACCTTATCCCAATAGGCCAACGGTGGTTTTGCTTAACTGAAAAACCACTATCATTTTTACTCAATGAAGTTAATATTATGACTATTACGAAAAAAATAATTGCCGTAATCGGCGCTACAGGAAACCAAGGCGGCGGAGTCGTTCGCGCCCTGCAAGCCAGTGGGGAATTCCACGTTCGTGCATTAACCCGCAATCCGAGCGAGCATCAAGGTGTTGGAGACGAGGTTGTCGAAGCCGATCTCACTCGTCCGGAAACGCTCAAAGCCGCGTTTGCGGGCGCCTATGGAGTTTTCGCTGTGACCAATTTCTGGGAAAAAGGAACCGACGAATTGGCGCAAGGCACGGCAGCCGTCAATGCGGCAAAAGTGGCAGGTGTCCAGCATTTCGTTTGGTCTACCCTGCCCAATGTTGAAAAGATCAGCGGTGGCAAATTTGATGTCCCGCATTTCACCGGCAAAGCCAAAGTCGATGAAGTGGTCAAGAATGCAGGGTTTGCACACTATACATTTGTAGTAGCCCCGCTATTTTTTCAAAACTTCAATGGCAAGTTCGCACCGAAAGTCCAGCAAGATGGCTCTACAGGCTGGGTATTGCCAATCGACCCGACAGCGAAAGTTATCCATATGGGTGATATTACCGAGCTTGGGGATGTTGTTGCAGGCGCGTTTGCCCATCCTGCTAAGGTTGGCAACGGGCAGTATCTCCCGCTCGTGGGCAATTTATTGAGCTTCGACGACATTGTTAACACGCTCAATAATCAAGGCCACAAATTCACCTTTAAGCAAGTTCCGGTCGAGGTTTTTTCGGCCTTCTTCGAAGGCGCAGGTGAGCTTGCTCAGATGTTAGCCTATTTCGAAAACTATACTTATTTAGGAGGCAATTTCGATGCTCAGATCAAGCTGGCGACCGAGGTCGCAGGCAAACCCGCAACTAACTTTGCGGCCTGGGCTAAAAATAATTTTGAGCCACCTGCAATAGCTAAATCTTTCTAGATTAGGGCCAAGCCCGCGTAGGGGCGATTAGCGCCAGCGTAATCGCCCACTTCGAAGCCAAATGACCTAACAATCAACCATTCCCTTATTACATTGATTCTTTCGCTATTCATATAAACTAAATGCTACAATTTTTACGTTTACGCTAACTCTTAGCTTTTATGTCCAATTACCGGCGAGCATTCATCCCTGGTGGTACTTGGTTTTTTACGGTAAATTTGTTGCAACGTAAAGATAATGATTTATTAATACGTGAAATCAATTTATTGCGGGAATCCGGCGAGCATTCATCCCTGGTGGTACTTGGTTTTTTACGGTAAATTTGTTGCAACGTAAAGATAATGATTTATTAATACGTGAAATCAATTTATTGCGGGAATCTGTAAAATCGGTACGTGATCGTTATCCCTTTAAAATCGATGCATGGGTTGTTTTGCCGGAACACATGCACGCCGTTTGGACTTTACCGCCCGGTGATTATGATTTTAGCACTCGTTGGCGTTTAATCAAAAGCCGGTTTTCCAGGTCTTTACCCAAAACCGAATATCGCTCAAAAGTTAGAATAGCTGCTAATGAGCGAGGAATATGGCAAAGACACTTCTGGGAACATGC
>JBEKBU010000360.1:0-2611 GCA_050015235.1 Methylomonas sp.
GTATTTCCGGCGGACATTTCGCGGCGGGCTTAGGTACGGTGGAATTAACCGTCGCGCTGCATTATGTATTCGACACGCCCAATGATCAACTGGTCTGGGATGTCGGACATCAAGCCTATCCGCATAAAATTCTGACCGGACGGAAAGAGCGCATGCCGACAATACGCACTTTAGGCGGCGTGTCGGCCTTTCCATGCCGGGCGGAAAGCGAATATGACGCGTTCGGCGTCGGTCATTCCAGTACTTCCATCAGCGCCGCGTTAGGCATGGCGATCGCCAGCCAATTGCGCGGCGAAGACAAAAAAATGGTGGCTATCATCGGCGACGGCAGCATCACCGGCGGCATGGCTTTTGAAGCCATGAACCATGCCGGCGATGTTAACGCCAATCTGCTGGTAATTTTGAACGACAACGATATGTCGATTTCGCCGCCGGTAGGGGCGATGAATAATTATTTGACTAAAATTCTGTCAAGCAAGCTTTATTCTTCCGTCCGGGAAGAAAGCAGGAAAGCCTTGAGCAGCATGCCCAGCGTCTGGGAACTGGCGCGGAAAACCGAGGAACATGTTAAGGGCATGATAGTACCAGGCACTTTGTTTGAAGAACTGGGCTTTAACTATTTTGGGCCTATTGACGGACATGATGTGGACCTATTGGTGTCAACCCTGGAAAATCTCAAAAATTTGACCGGGCCGGTGTTTTTACATGTAGTTACCAAAAAAGGCAAAGGTTACGCACCTGCCGAAAAAGATCCATTAGCTTATCACGGCGTACCCGCGTTCGATCCCACTCTGGATCGGCTGCCTAAATCCACGCCCTCCAAACATCCGAGCTATACCGAGGTTTTCAGCAACTGGTTATGCGATATGGCCAAGCAAGACGAACGTTTGCTGGGCATTACGCCCGCCATGCGCGAAGGATCCGGTCTGGTCGAATTCTCTCAACGTTATCCAAAACGTTATTTTGACGTCGCCATTGCCGAACAACATGCCGTAACTTTAGCGGCCGGTCAAGCTTGTCAAGGCGCAAAACCGGTCGTGGCCATATACTCCACGTTTCTACAACGCGCTTACGATCAATTAATCCATGATGTGGCGTTGCAAAATCTGGATATATTATTTGCTCTTGATCGCGCCGGTTTAGTCGGCCCGGATGGGCCTACCCATGCCGGCAGTTTCGACTTCAGCTACATGCGCTGTGTTCCAAATATGCTGATTATGGCGCCTGCGGATGAAAATGAATGCCGGCAGATGTTGACCACCGGCTTTAAATTTCCCGGCCCGGCGTCAGTACGTTATCCGCGCGGCAAAGGCCCAGGGGCGGCCACACAGAAAGCCTTGACCGATTTACCGATCGGTAAAGCCGAAATCAAACTCAAGGGCGGCCGCATCGCCGTATTGGCCTGGGGCTCCATGGTTACCCCGGCGTTGGAAGCCGGTAAACAGTTAGGCGCTACCGTTGTAAACATGCGTTTTGTAAAACCTTTGGATGAAGAACTGATACTGGAGCTGGCGAAAAGCCATGATGTGCTGGTTACCGTAGAAGAAAACGTCATTGCCGGCGGCGCCGGCAGCGCCGTCAACGAATTTCTGCAAGCCCAGTCCATTTTGCTGCCGGTCTTAAATATCGGTTTGCCGGACCGCTTTGTCGAACAAGGCAGCCGTGAAGAACTACTGGCGCTATGCGGTCTGGATGCGAAAGGCATTTTGGCTCGCATTGAAAAAGTCTGCGCATAAATAACGCTGCAATCATTGTTAAGGCCTGTATCCACCGTATGAACCCGCAAAAATACAGCATAACTTTCGCTTGTTATAACCAAGTCGATTATACCCGCCAGTGTATTGAAAGCATGCTGAAGCACGGCCTGGATCTAAGCCGTTTGGTGGTCGTGGATAATTTTTCGTCCGACGAAACCCGTGGCTATTTAGAGTCTTTAGCGCTGGGCGGACGAATTTTAAACCGCTCGAATTTAGGTTGCGGCGTCGCCTGGAATCAAGGCGCCCTGGCCTTGCAATCGGAATGGACCGTCGTCATGAACAACGATGTGCTGGTTTCTGAAAACTGGCTAGAAAATTTAATCACTACCGCTGAACGGAACGGGCTGAAAATCATATCGCCCGCCATGATTGAAGGCAGTCTGGATTATGATTTCGATGCTTTTGCCAGCCAAGCGACGGATAAAATGCGCGATGCGTTGCGGTTAGGCGGACGTCATGCTGTCTGTATGGCGATACATAACTCGGTATGGCGGGAAATAGGCTATTTCCAACCGATTCCGAAATTACTTGGTTACGAAGACACTCTTTTTTTTCATGAAGCTGAAAAAGCGGGTATTCCCTGCGCAATAACCGGTTCATCCTGGCTGCATCATTACGGCTCTGTGACGCAAACCGCCATGAAACAGGAGCGCGGCTTGTCGGATAAACAAGGCCTGGGCAACCGTTATAATTACCGATTGCTGCAGCAAAACTGGCTGGAGCGTAAATTAAAAAAAATCCGGCGCCAACGGCAAGCTAAATTATGGCGAGACGTCGAGCTGGCCGAATACCGGATGACCATGCACGGCTGCCGCAAAAATAATGATTTTGATTGGCAGTAATGCCTTGATATT
>JBEKBU010000361.1:0-2607 GCA_050015235.1 Methylomonas sp.
GATACCGTCAAATGTACCGGCAAAATTTTGGAAGTGCCTGTCGGCAGGGCTTTATTAGGCCGTGTTGTTGATGCGCTGGGAAATCCAATCGACGGTAAAGGCGCAATTGAAACCGACTTACATTCACCCATCGAAAAAATCGCACCGGGCGTAATCGCCAGAAAATCCGTCGATCAACCTGTGCAAATCGGATTAAAATCGATCGATTCAATGATTCCGGTAGGCCGTGGGCAGCGGGAACTGATTATCGGCGACAGACAGACCGGGAAAACAGCGATTGCCGTTGATGCGATCATAAATCAAAAAGGCACGGGCATTAAATGTATTTATGTGGCGATCGGTCAAAAACGTTCATCAATCGCTAACGTGGTGCGCAAACTTGAAGAGCATGGCGCCATGGAGCACACCATAATCGTGGTGGCTTCCGCATCGGAATCCGCCGCCTTGCAATTCATCGCTCCATATACCGGCTGTTCAATGGGCGAATACTTCCGCGATAACGGTGAAGACGCCCTGATTATCTACGACGATTTGACCAAACAGGCATGGGCGTACCGGCAAATATCCCTATTACTGCGCCGCCCCCCCGGTCGCGAGGCTTATCCGGGCGACGTATTCTATATTCATTCCCGTTTGCTGGAGCGCGCCGCGCGTATTAATGAAGCCGAGGTCGAAAAACTGACTAACGGTAAGGTCAAAGGCAAAACCGGATCGCTAACCGCGCTGCCTATCATTGAAACTCAAGGCGGCGACGTATCGGCTTTCGTTCCAACCAACGTTATTTCCATAACCGACGGGCAGATTTTCTTGGAAACGGGTTTGTTTAACTCCGGCATCCGTCCGGCTGTCAACGCCGGTCTTTCCGTATCCAGGGTAGGCGGCGCCGCGCAAACCAAGATTATTAAAAAACTTGGCGGCGGTATCCGTCTGGATTTAGCTCAATTCCGCGAATTGGCCGCTTTTGCCCAATTCGCTTCCGATTTGGACGAAAGCACCCGCAAACAGATTGATCGCGGTCAACGAGTCACCGAGTTAATGAAACAAAACCAATATGCGCCGTTATCGGTTGCGGAAATGAGTGTTTCGTTATATGCCGCCAACGCCGGATTTTTGGATACCTTGGAAATCAAAAAAGTCCGTGATTTCGAGGCGGCGCTGTTATCGTTCATGAGAACCGAAGAGTCCGCGTTGATGGCCAAAATAAATGAGAAAGGCGACTTTAACGATGAAATTAAAGACGGTCTTCATGCAGCCATAGAACGATTTATTAAAACGAATAGCTGGTAAGGATCCGCGCCATGGCCGTCGGTAAAGAAATACGTACTAAGATCACCAGTATTAAAAATACGCAAAAGATTACGCGCGCAATGGAAATGGTTGCCGCCAGTAAAATGCGTAAAACCAAGGATCGGATGCAGTCCACCCGGCCTTATTCGAAAAGAATCAGTCAGATAATAAACCATCTGGCGCTCGCCAACCCGGAATATAAACATCCGTTGATGGCTAACCGTGATGTTAAACGGATAGGGCTGATTGTCATTAGTTCCGACAGAGGTCTGTGCGGCGGCCTAAACGCGAATTTGTTCCGCAAGGTACTGCAGGAAATGCAGCAATGGCAAAACGACGGTATCGAAGTTGATGTTTGCACGATAGGCTCTAAAGCCGCCGCGTTTTTTAGTATGATTAAAGCAAATCTGCGCGGCCAAATCAGTAAACTTGGCGACACGCCCAGGCAAATCGATATACTGGGCGTCATTAAAATCATGATGGACGCATTTACGCTCGGTGAAATCGACCGATTATATGTAGTAAACAATGAGTTTGTTAATACCATGACGCAACGGCCCGAGATACAGCAACTGCTACCGGTTATCCCCGCTGAAAAAGACGATGAATACCGCGGCGGCTATTGGGATTATATCTACGAACCGGGCGCCAAAGAAGTACTGGATCATTTGTTGAGACGCTATATAGAGTCCATGGTTTATCAAGGATTGGTCGAAAATAACGCCTGTGAACAGGCGGCGCGTATGGTCGCCATGAAAAGCGCCTCCGATAATGCCGGAAATATTATCAAAGAATTACAACTTGTGTATAACAAAGCCAGACAGGCTGCGATTACACAGGAAATTTCGGAAATTGTAGCCGGCGCCGCCGCTGTGTAAAGCATTTTGTAAGCTTAGAGATTTTATAATGAGGACGACACAATGAGTTTGGGTAAAATCGTTCAGATAATCGGTGCGGTTGTAGACGTGGAATTTCCGCGCGAAAATCTGCCGAAAGTATATGACGCACTAAATGTGCAAAATGGCTTGGTTTTGGAAGTTCAGCAGCAATTAGGCGACGGCGTTGTCCGTACCATCGCCATGGGTTCGACTGACGGATTAAGCCGGGGAATTGAAGTCCGCAATACCGGCGAAGGCATCAAGGTGCCGGTCGGCCAGGAAACCCTCGGCCGGATTATGAACGTGCTGGGCGATGCGATAGATGAAAAAGGGCCTATCGGCGAAAAGCTCAGATGGGTTATCCACCGCGAAGCGCCAAGCTACGAAGATCAAGCGCCCGCAAATGAATTACTGGAAACGGGCATTAAGGTTATTGACTTGG
>JBEKBU010000362.1:0-2605 GCA_050015235.1 Methylomonas sp.
CGCCGTCAACCGCTTGATTGTCCGGACATTGGGCGGCGAAACTGACGCCAACGCCGCCAAGCTGTAGAAAAGACTTATACAGCCAACCGTCCGGATAGGCCGGCCGGCTGAAGCGGGTGGGCGGATGCTTGATCGCCAAATCGGCAAGCCGCCGAAAAAACGCCGCTTTATCCAAAAGCTGTTTAAAAACCGCTCCGGCGACGCCTAGTAGCCGGTAGTGCGTTTCCAGATAGGCCAACGTCTCCGGAAAGTGTTCGAATCCCGCGCCGTAAACCACATGAGTGCAGGTGTGGTTGCGGCTGATTTGCTCCAGTGCGGGCAGGATATCGGCCAGTTGCAGGGAATTAACCCGCACGGTGTGCGGCGCAATACGGCGGGTATCGGCGTCCGCGTAGCAATCGACCGCCAACGGCGTAAAGCCGTCGGCGACCGCCATTTGCGCCAGCATCCGCGCGGATTGGGCGATGATCAGCGGTTTGGGCGGCGGCGTTAAATCGGGCATGATTAAAATTACGAACTGGGGCGCGAAAATTATGCGCTATTTCGCAAAAAAAATTCTGGATTTTTACAAACAAAACCGGGATAATGCACGGCTCTTGGAGAGCTGGCTGAGCGGTCGAAAGCGGCGGTCTTGAAAACCGTTGAGGGCTTATACCCCTCCTGGGGTTCGAATCCCTAGCTCTCCTCCATTTTATTAAGCCAAGCTATTAAAAATTTTTTATTTTATAGTTTTGGTTTTGTTTTTACCCCGCTTCCTACTCAACTTTTTATTTAAGCTTATTTGTTTGTCTATTTATACGTTTAATGTCAAGGTTAAACGTATAAATCAAAATTTTTGGAGCTTTATCAACTACAAAACAGGCCATAATCAGGGTTCGGAATTAAATCGATCCGGCCATCGTCTGGCGCCATGAAATACGGCTAAAATCTGAATCTGCAGCCCTTTGATGCGGTAAGGCAAGCTATATTCCGTGCCAGTGATGACGAGTTCGCGTGTTCCATCTACGCGACCAGCTCGGCCAATTTGCGGGTTGTCCTGCAGTAAAACGGCTTTTTCCTTAATATTGGCTAAAAGTCTCCGAGCTGCATTTGGGTTTTCTTCGGCGATGTAGGAAAAAATTTCACGCAAATCTAGGCGAGCGGGTTCAGTCCAAACGATTTTCACGCACGGCCTTAAGCTTTCTGTTTGATTAACGCTTCCATTTCCAACATAACGGTATCATGGTCTATCAATTCACCGCTTTCCGCGGCAGCGAGGCCTTGAGTGATTTTTTCCGTCTGCCAAGCATGGGTTTCCAAATATTCGCGCAAGGCCTGATTGACCAAATAATTACGAGATCGATCTAAAGCGTTAGCCATGCAATCCAATTGATGCACAATGTCAGATTCAGCCCTAACGGTAAATGCTTCGGTAGCCATGGTTGCTGCTCCAGTGGATAAAAGTGGTTCACTTGTAATCATATTGCATTTTTAGCTGCAACGCCAGGATAAAACGATAAGAGCAAACAAGAAATCCTACTCTTTTACGAGCGATTTGGACAATAAGGATGTGTTCCTGTTTCTCTTGGCCCTTAATAAAGCCGGACAATTCATTTGCTACAACCACGGACAGTTTATTTGCGCCGGGTGAACAAGCCATTGCACACGCGCTTACGCAAAATTGGCTAACAGTTTGGCCGCATCCTATTGAACCTAGGTTGAAATTAGACCTGGATGCCGGGGAAACCGACTGTATCAACATCGGTTTAAGTGATCCCGATCAAGTGTTATTGATCATGGACGAGCGCGCGGGACGAGCGGTGGCAAATGAAAAAGGCTTGCGTGTCATTTGCGCGGCCGCGATTATCGGGTTAGCCAAAAAACAACGATTAATACCATCGGCGCGAGCGGCTTTCGAAGTGTTGCACAACTCAGACTTTCGCATTTCGGCGGCGGTAATAAACCAAGTGCTAAAAAGCGTTAACGAAGCATAAGGTCTATAGGCAGCCCTTTTTACCGCATCAGCCGGACTTTTGCCAAACTTAACCGTGTCGGCTTGTGGTCTTGGCGTAGAGCTATCGATTGTTCAATAGATGGGGCGATATTATAAAGGGCGATTTAGAACGTTTTTTTCGGTTCCGGCATCTTTACGCGGGTAAGGATCTTATTGGGAGAGTCTAATTGTAGACTGTTGCGCAGGGAGCAGATTGCGATATGCCGCTACCTGAAGATATGAGGCATCAACAATCCATCGACGCTTTAATCATTGCCAATCCTTAAACAAACAGCTCGATCAATCAATTGGCGGAGCGGACGGGGCTCGAACCCGCGACCACCGACGTGACAGGCCGGTATTCTAACCAACTGAACTACCGCTCCGCAGTTGGAGCCGGGTATTATACCGCAATTAAGGTTTTCGTCAAAAAATATAACCTTAATCCATTTACATGGACGTTGTCCGCATGTAAGGCCGGCAGCGGGGAGCGCATGGGCGCATGTGGAAACAGGCGTCGACAAATTGTGTTGGCTTAATTACAGCCCTTACAAAAAATGTAATTAATGCGACTAGCCCTAAAGCCGGAAAAAAATTTAATTCACATTAAAATACAATTAGATACGCCGCATA
>JBEKBU010000363.1:0-2604 GCA_050015235.1 Methylomonas sp.
GCCGACAGTTTGCTAGGCGCGGACCAATCCTGACCATTATTTGCCGAACGGCTAGTATAAACGCCTGAGCCTTCCGGCCCCATCGCATCCCATATGACGGCAATTTGCTCTTCATCCTGCGCGGCAATATCGCTATGAAAGGCGTTATTTCCAAGCAATCTCGGCGCGGACCAATGCTTACCCGCATCCGCCGAATTCAAATAATATAAACCTTGCTTATTTTCCGCGCCGGTCCAAACACTGCTATGCAATATGCCGGCCGCGGTTATCGCCAAACCGCCGCCATTATGCGGACAACCATCGAATTTCCAATTAAATTCCCCAACCCGTCCCAATAGCCGCCAACTTTGCCCGGCGTCATCGGATTGCGCCAACGCCATGTCTCTAAACTCCATATCTCGATATAATGCTTCAAGCCGCCCATTCTCGGCTACCGCCAGCCGGTTCCAACAACAAGAGCAACTGGAATCGTCTATGGTTTGCGCAAATTCCCAGTGCCGGCCGTTGTCGCCGCTACGGGCGTAGCGCAAGCCCTGAAAACCGTTTTCATTACGATCATCCAACCAGACTAGATGAAATTTTCCCTGTTTATCGGCTGCAATATCCGCGTGCGATTGATCCGTATTTACATTGTCGCCGCTGGGATTTTCGCCCTGTTTCCAGCTTTGCCCGCCATCGCGTGAATAGACTGTAAACAAGGGGCCCATGCCGGGTATTTCACCGCTGGTCTGCCACACAACCATTAGATCTTTTCCATAGGCCGCAATTTGTATATCATTTCCGAATTTTGATTCCACCGGTAATTCAAGTTTCGAATTTATTGCAATCGGATTAGACCAATGTTCGCCGCCGTCCACAGAATTCACGTAACCTATATATGCGGATTTGCTTTTATGATCGGCCGTCAAGGCATAAACTGCATGAATAGTGTCATTGTCAACATACGCATCGTAACTTGAAAGACTTTGCCCATCGATTTCGGCGTCACTGACCGGGCTGCTTATACGCCAATTTTTTTCTGTTTTAACCGCATAGTGCGTAGTCTGTTGCGAACATGCGAAAAGTATGGTTACGGCAATTAGCAGACTTATATGCAAACTCAATGTCATCAAGCATTTACATTTCAGCCGTATCCACCCCTCGCTACACATCGCTTTATTGCTTTACCTGCTCTTTTTTACTTGTAAGCGTTTGCTCTGAGCTGGTCACCAAACCTGTCATACAATTAACTACGCTTTCAGCGTAGTTTGCATGGGCTTCCGCTAGTTTTTTACCATCGCCGAAATCCGTTCTTAACTCTTCTAAGGTTTTTTTAGGATCGGGGCTGGAGTTCAATTTTAACATTTTCGTATAATTTTTATACGCTGTTAATCTATCCGGATCAAATGCAAATATACCCGGCATATTACTGGAGGTAGTCTCGACCACGCACTTAATCATTTCCTCGGGTTCGATTTTATAATCCTTTATTTCATTTTCCTGCTTCATTTGTTCGGCGACGGCTTGCTCGTATTCTTTTTTTTCCGCGCAGCCCACCAGAACTAACATGACTAAATAAATTAAAACTTTATTCATTTCCTTTACTGTAAATTTTTGCCGGATTATTGATTAATTTGTAACTATTTACCGAGCGACTCAACCGCCTAAAATTTGCTCTCGTTGACAACATTAGCATTCGAATCCAAAGCCAAACCGCTGGCTCTATCTTCTCACTCTGAATAGTTGTTCTATTCTCTCATATTCATTGCTAATTCGCCCGATTGTTTGGTGAGCGCGTTTGTTCCATCCGTCGAGCACACAGAGTTATCTCTCAATATAAAAAAACCCCCGCTATCTTTCGATAGCAGGGGTTTTTCGTTCCGTTCTAAGCAGTAATGCTTAGATAACCTTCATATTAAATGAAAGATGGAATTAACGGCGCATCAACTGTTACCAATTGACGGTTGCCATTAGCATCCCAGAAGAACAACAGACCAGCGAAACGGCTGTCTGGATCGTATATCAAATCAGCTAAACGATATACTTCCCATGCAGCGTCAGAAGCTGTTACTTCAATAGTGCGTGACTCACCTGGAGCCAGCGGGCTATTGTCGCTTACGCTTAAGCCTTCTTCAGCCAACAAGTCATCAGGATAGTTGGTTTCGTCAACATGAACCGCAGGGTCGAGGAAACGAACGCCGGCTGTGTTGAACTCACCCAAACGAACTGGCGAATCACCATTGTTGGTAACAGTCAGAGTCATTTGCATCGCACGGCCAGGTACGCGGTAAGTAGCATCATCTACTTTAACGCTTACTGTTGCTTCAGGCATTTGGTAAGTTTTCATACCACGTAACAAACCTGCTTGCAGAGGCGTAGTTACAGGATATTTTTCATTGGTGCTAGCCATAGTGGCGGCAACCAATACCAAAGTACCAACACCGAACAGCATGCCGACTTTTTTGTCGGTAGGCGTAATCAGCGTGTCGGCTTTACCGGTGCTGACAGCGATGTGGCGTGGGATGAACAATGGTTTTCTCGCCCAGTAAACCAACCAAGCAACACCAATTGCGTACCATACGGCATGCCAGAAATAGGTGTTATCCAGAGAGTAGGTTTCCAAGT
>JBEKBU010000364.1:0-2601 GCA_050015235.1 Methylomonas sp.
CTACAGGGAGGTATTCACGGCGTCCTCTGCCAGACTTGCCGGTTGCGAAATCGTGAATAGCCGAAAGCTTTAATTAACAACCAAATTTAAGCGCCTAATTAAATATCAATCTAGACTGTAAGGATGATGACTTCCGCGAAGGCTTTGCTGGGTTTCGCTAGCGCTCTACCCAGCCTACGCATCCTGAAATAATCAATTCCGTACCCTGTCGATTAATTTGATTGCCGAGTAGATAAGACCGTCGATATTCGGTCATAGTTGAGCTATCTAACAGTTGTTAACGGCGGTGATAAATCGCATAAAAATGGCGGTGAAAACCCCATATTTTATATTGGGGTTCTGGCGCCGGGCGGAAAGCCTAATAGCCATGCCTCAAGAAATCGGGCCGCTGCAAATTGAACGCCAACAGCCCGATGAACTTCAGGAACGGAACTTTTAGTGAGTTTGTTCTTGTTTGGTGACGAATAATACTCGCGAGTTCCAGAGGGTCCCCGGCCTCCGGTTGGAGGATTGGTTAGTCGACTGTTACGCTTCGTAATTCGCGCTAGCAAATTCCCAGTTAACTAAAGCCCAGAAAGCTTCCAGGTATTTGGGGCGCAGATTGCGGTAGTCGATGTAATAGGCGTGTTCCCATACGTCGCAAGTCAAAATGGGAGTTAGACCGGCAGTCAATGGCGTTCCCGCATTACTGGTGCTCACCAGCTCCAAACCGCCGTTCGGTTTTTTCACCAACCAGGCCCAGCCCGAGCCAAAGGTTGTCACCGCGGTTTTGGTAAACTCTTCCTTGAACTGCTCGTAAGAACCGAAAGTCCGGTCGATGGCGTTGGCCAAGCCGCCGATGGGGGCGCCGCCGCCGTTTGGAGACAGGCTGCGCCAATAGAAAGTATGATTCCAGACCTGGGCGGCGTTATTAAAAATACCTCCGGAAGATTTTTTTACGATTTCTTCCAGAGATAAACCTTCAAACTCGGTTCCCGCGATCAGATTATTTAGATTGGTAACGTAGGTTTGGTGGTGTTTTTCGTAATGGAATTCGATAGTTTCGGCGGAAATATGCGGCGCCAAGGCGTCTTTTGCGTAGGGTAATGGAGGTAATTCAAAACTCATCTTTTTTCTCCGGATTGATTGAAATGCAGCATAGATTTTAGAGCGCGCGAATAGCCTAACAAATTTTCGTCCATTATATTGAAGAATTAGGCTGAGCGGTAATATTGGGAATAAATACCTCGGACTATAACGGAGCAGGCTAACGCCTTGATCGGGCAAATAGACGCCTGGGCGCATGCGCCGGCTCTTAACGATGATGAAGCCGGCGCTGAATAGGATACTCCGGAAACAATTAATACCTGCTGGGAATTTTTTTTAAGATAAATAAGATCTTGCCATTTTTGCTTTTGCTTAATACGCCAAGTTTGATCAAATCCCCCATGAATTTGCTGACCGTTTCGCGTCGAACACCTATCATATTGGCGAACGCTTCTTGAGTAGGCGCTTCGCGGATAACGCGGATATCGTTTTCAGATACGCACATATCGTGCAAAACCTGGATAAAACGTTCATAAGCGCCAGATAAGGCAAGCGTTTTGACTTTATCGGTCAGTGATTGGATTTTATCCGATAATTCGCAAAGCAATAGCAGCGCCGATTCCGGATGCAACTGCACCCATTGCAGAAAATCCGCTTTGGCGATCACGCCGCACACGGTATTTTCCAAGGCTTGCACGGTCGCCGATCGCGGCCGGTTGGAAAGCAGGGATAAAATGCCGAATGAAGAGCCGGCCATTAGAGTAGTCAGAATTACTTCTTTAGCGTTTTCATCCGTGCAATATACCCGGACTTTGCCGGAAAATATAAAATACAACGAATTGGTCATTTCGCCTTCATTGATGATATAAGATTTTTTTTTATATTTAACCTCCCGGATTTTTTTAGCTAAATTTTCCAGCGCCTCCTCGGATTGTTCGGCGAGAAAGGGCAATTTCATAAGGGTGTCTACTAATTCGGTTTGCATTGACGCTCCATTTTATAATTATGAGAAGCTTGAAATGTCGCTTCTGTTCTTTATTCGGGCTCGGTGCGATGCTTCGTCTGTAACGGGTTGCGTTGAATGATAATGAAACTAAGCTTTGAGGACAATCAATTTGATAAAACCAATAAATATTAATTTTATTGGCGGAAGGGCTTTTAGCGGTAAAACCGTCGGCTGAGAGCCAAACGTCTTTTAAGAACCGGTTGGAAAGTCCTGGAAAATGTTGGGGGACGGGGTAAAAACGCCGTCCCACCTATACATTCGGTAAAGCAAATCTATCTAACATCTGCCGGGCTATGCGATTCTTTTAATGGCCGACTTCAACTCGCCCGCCTTTGGTTTGACCGATTTCAGCCAGAGTTTCGCAAAACCACGGCGTATCGATATCAAAAGGCTTGCCGCCTTTGATACGTGAAAACTCAATGGCCCGTAATACATTGCCGCGCTCTTCGTCATGCCCTATCACCCCGGGTTCGCGCCGGAACGCGCATTCCACCGCTAAATCCGCGCAGGATTTGATTAGACGCATATCGTCGATATTAGCCGCGGCGGCGCGGGCGAAATAGCCGGAT
>JBEKBU010000365.1:0-2580 GCA_050015235.1 Methylomonas sp.
TTAGCATCCGGATAATGCCGGCCATGGGCCCGTCAGCCTGACAAAAAGGCGGCAAGTATGTGCGATAGCGTACGGACAAGATTAGCCATTTAAGCCAAGCTGAAACTAATTTCTCCGGCGTTAACTTCCCGCCGGAATCAGCCAAATGAGGGTAAGCGAATGTCCAACGCAAAGAATGTTCCGGCCGTGGCTGTCAATGCCGACGACCGGTTGACGGATCTCGACATTTATATGTTTAAACAAGGCAGTCATTTTCGCTTGTATGAAAAACTCGGATCGCACCTCGTTTCTGTCGACGGCGTCGCCGGTTGCCGTTTCGCGGTTTGGGCGCCTAATGCCTCCTACGTCTCGGTGATCGGCGATTTTAATGCTTGGCGGGCGGATTCGAATGCGCTACAGCGGCGGGACGACGGATCCGGGATTTGGGAGGGCTTTATTGCCGACGTGGCGGCCGGGGCGCGTTATAAATACCGGATCGGTTCCGGGGACGGAAAAATTGCCGATAAAGGCGATCCTTTCGCATTCAGTTGGGAAGCGCCGCCATTAACCGCCTCCCGCGTCTGGGCGCTGGATTATACCTGGCGCGACGCCGAATGGATGGCGCAACGCGGCGATAAAAATCAGCTTAACGCGCCTTGTTCCATTTACGAAGTGCATCTGGGCTCCTGGCGGCGGGTTCCGGAAGAAGGCAATCGTTTTCTAACTTACCGGGAGATGGCGGAATGGCTGCCGCGTTACCTTGCGGAGCTGGGTTTTACCCATGTGGAATTCCTGCCGCTGACCGAGCATCCCTTTTACGGCTCCTGGGGTTATCAAACCATAGGTTATTTTGCGCCCACCGCGCGTTACGGCGACCCGGAGGAATTCATGCTGCTGGTGGATACATTACATCAGCACGGCGTCGGCGTAATCATGGACTGGGCGCCTGCGCATTTTCCCGGCGACGCCCATGGTCTAGGCCATTTCGACGGCACTTATCTCTACGAACACGCCGACGCGCGGCAGGGCTTCCAACCGGAATGGCATACCATGTTATTTAATTACGGCAGGGAGGAGGTGCGGGCGTTTCTGACCAGCAGCGCCCTGTTCTGGCTGGATAAATATCATATCGACGGTCTGCGCCTGGACGCCGTGTCTTCGATGTTATACCTGGATTACGGCCGCAAGGAAGGCGAATGGATTCCCAATCGCAACGGCGGCCGGGAGAATCTGGATGCGGTGACTTTTCTGCAAAACCTGAATGAGGCTATCTATCGCGATTTCCCGGATACTCAGACTTTAGCCGAAGAATCGACAGCCTGGCCTCTGGTTTCCCGACCCGTTTATGCGGGCGGACTGGGATTCGGCCTGAAATGGAATATGGGCTGGATGCATGACACTCTCAGGTATTTCGCGGAAGATCCGATCAACCGCAAATATCACCACGCTCAATTGGTTTTTAGCATCTGGTATGCTTTTTCCGAGAACTTTGTGCTGCCTTTATCACATGATGAAGTGGTGCAGGGCAAGGGTTCTTTAATCGGAAAAATGCCGGGCGACGAATGGCGAAAGTTCGCCAATCTGCGTTTATTGTACGGTTATATGTGGGGGCATCCGGGCAAGAAGCTGTTGTTCATGGGTTGCGAATTCGGACAGAAACGCGAGTGGCGGCACGATGAAAGCCTGGACTGGGATCTGTTGCAATATCCGCATCATGCCGGGCTGCAGCGCTGGGTTGCGGATCTCAATCGTTTTTACCGTGGTCACGCGGCGCTTTATCAGCAAGACTTTAGCCGCGACGGCTTTCAATGGGTGGATTGCAATTACGCGGAAAAAAGCGTGGTGAGCTTTGTGCGCCGGAGCCGTGACGTCAAGGATACATTGTTGGTAGTCTGTAATTTTACCCCTGTGATCCGCGAAAACTATTTGGTCGGGGCGCCTGATGGCGGCGTTTGGCTGGAAGTGATGAACAGCGACGCCGAGCTCTACGGCGGCAGCGGCGTCGGAAATTTTGGCGGCGTTGAAGCATGCCCGGTTTCCTTTGGTGAAATGTATCATGCGTTGATGTTACGGTTGCCGCCGCTGGCGGTGCTGATCTTCAAACCAGGAAACGAATCATGAGAGACCCGTATAATGTTGACGGCAGACGGCGCGTGGTCATCGAAAATCTGCAACCGCAAATCGATTGCGGGCGGTTTCCGGTCAAGCGCGTCATCGGCGAGAGCGTGGATGTGGAAGCGGATGTTTATACGGACGGCTCGGAGGCGCTGGTCTGTGTGTTGCGCTACCGGCACGAAACGGAGACCGATTGGCGTGAGCTGGCCATGGCGCCGCTGGGCGGCGACCGTTGGCGCGCCTCGTTCGGCATTACCGGGCTTGGCCGCTATTTCTATACCGTTACCGCCTGGATAGACGGCTTTTTTTCCTGGCGGCAGGCATTTGCGCGGCGGAGCGGCGCGGAAGATATCGGCATGGCCCTACAAGCCGGCGCGCTGTTGGTGGCGGCGGCGGCGGCGCGCGCCGCCGGCGATAATAGATCGCAACTTGAAAAATATGCCGAGGAATTACGTACCGCCGTGGCGGAGGCCGGCGTAGCGACGG
>JBEKBU010000366.1:0-2574 GCA_050015235.1 Methylomonas sp.
CGGGCTTCAATGCCGACCGGGGGCCGGTGGATGTTTACGGCGTCCGGGCGCATTTTGAATTTTAACCGCTTATAGCGGTATGATAACGTCTTACTAGAGAGCGCCGTTATGTTTCATTTTACAAAACGCGGGCGGCACAACATCCGGATAGCGTCATTATGTATTTTATGTTTTTTCGGGGTTTTTGTTGTAGACTTGTCTGGCCGCCATGCAGGGGCGACCGAAAACGGCGGCAGCAACTATCTGCCGGGTTTTTACGGCGATTTCCAAATGGCCGTCATGCCCAAGGAAAAAGGTTTTTACTTAAGCCAGATGTTTTCCGCTTATCAAGACCCTAAGTCCGTAACGGGAAATTTGCTTGAATTGCCGGGCATCATGTATGTCACGGATACACGGATATTCGGGGCCAATTACGCCGTCGGCGTTTGGCCGGCCTTGCAGGCCATTAAGGATAATACGCTAGCGAACAACAGGGTGCGCGTGGCTTTCGGCGATCCCTACTTCATGCCGGTATCGCTCGGTTGGGATTTGGGTTGTATGCATGCCGAGGTTTTCGAGGGGGTTGTGGCGCCGATTGGCTACTATGAAAAAAACCAGCCGAGCCCCGGCGGCAATATCTGGACTTTCGATCACAACCTGGCCGCCACTTTCAAGCTGCCCGCCGCTAATGAACTATCCTTCGATTTAGGCTACATGAACAACACCCAAAATCCGGCCACCCATTATACAAACGGCGATGAGATTCATTTCGACTATATGGTTGGGCATTATTTGCAACAAGATTTCGCGCTTGGCGTTGTCGGTTCGTATTATCGGCAGGTGACCGCCGATCAGGCCCCGGCCGACATACTCGCCAAGGCGTTCAGCGCTGCGGATACGATAGGCCCCGTCGTCATGTATGCGCCGCGTATCGGCAAAAAAAATGTCAGCATGTCGTTAAAATGGCTGCACGAATTCGATGTTCAGGGCAAATTGCCCCAGGATTACATTATTTGGCGTGTTTACATGCCTTTTTAAACATAAGCCATATGCGATATTTACCATGAAGGAGAATAAACATGACCAATCCAATCTTAATGTTTCTGATGGGCTACGTGGCGGCGCCATTATTAGCATTTTCGATTAGCATAGTATTCGGCGACCTTATTACCGCTTATTTTTATCTGATCTCTTTAGCGGTATTATTAGTCTCGGCGTTTATTTACGCCGGCGCCGGTAAAAAAAAATAACTTTAACCCACCCAGCCAAGCAGCATCACAAAACCCCTTTATTCACCTTATAGCCCTGATCGAAAATAATATCGGTCAGCATTTCGTAATCCAGGGTCATGGCTTTTATTTTGTGGTGGGTGTTTTTGATTAACGTCGAGTAACTGACGTTGGTTTCCTGTAATTTCAACGCCACGCGGGCGTAGGATTCCAGCATTTGCTGGGAATGGGTGGCGGCGAATATCTGGCAGTTGGTTTGCCGGGAAACGCTGAGGATTAATTCCGAGAGCTTGTCCAACTGGCTGTAGTGGACGCCGGACTCGATTTCGTCCACGAATAAATGCCCGTTGCGGTTGGCGCACATGGCGCATATCAAGGTTATATACTGACGCAAGCCGGCGCCGAATTCGACAATATCGCGGTATTCCTTACGCCCGCCCTCCAGTACGCAGCATTTCGGCTTGTCGCCGATGACTTTAAAATTAAGCAGACTGCCGTCGAAACTGTTAATCAGGCTGTTCAGTTCCGTTTCCCGGTCCATGGTCTGAATAAATTGATAGGCGGCCGCCAGTTTTTTATCCGGCCAGCCGCTGCTTTCGATAAAATCCAGCGCGCCGGTATACAAATAATGATCGAACTCGATGCGGTTCGAAGCAATGTTGATGGCGCTGTCGTTTATTAATCCGCTGTAGATTTTGACGTCGTTATGCTGCTTGATCGATAAAATCTGTTTGTTGATATTCGAGCTGAGTTTAATGTCCTTGATGTAATCCAGATAGTTGCCCGCGCATTCGGTAGTGATGGGCCCCATCAGATTTTTCTGCTCGCGCAGGGCTTTTACGGTAATGATGTAGATAAAGAGCTGCTTAATGTCTTTAGCGTTGACATTGATAAAACAGGCTTCCAGGAAAGCGGTTTTACCGATGTTGTTTTTACCGCTCAGCAAATTGACGCGCTTGAAGTCTTTGGCCTCCAGTCCGATAAAACATTTGTATTGCGCTATATCGATATGCTTGAGAAAATGTTCTGACATTGGGAGCAGTTCCGGTCGCTTTTTCCGCTGGATTGGTTTCATTGAATGCAGCGTAGCCCGCATCCGGCTTGGTAATACTGTGATGTATTTATACCATAATTCCAGCTAATTTTTTGGAGACTGGTCACAAAAAAACACATGCGGCGGCTAATCGCCAACCACAATAATTTTAGCGTTGCCTTGCCCAATTTTGTGGTTTCCTCGGCCGGCCTAGCTTACCGGTTAGCGTTTTATTATGACCATTTCTTTACGCCGGCTGACGCGCATGCGATTGACAATGTCCAGGCGCCGCTTAGTTTATGTTAAAGTAAGATGACAAAAAATCAAGGATAT
>JBEKBU010000367.1:0-2502 GCA_050015235.1 Methylomonas sp.
ACCCGGAATTGGCAAAGAGTCAAAGCAGTCCACCTTAATCCTGATAAAGAGGAGACAAACCAAAACAAAAAAGCAGCGTAAAATTTAACCGTCGAGGCGACAACTAGATTGACAATTTCCGGTTACGTCATGTTGCAAAAAAGGGGCGTTTCGCAAAAGCCAGTATTTCAGAAGGAAGGATGACTGATATTGTTGGGTGGTACCAGTCATGCAAATTTCAAAAATATGGTGAACCGACTGACTGGTTATGACCGATCTCGACCTGTCATTGTCAGATTTAATTAAGCCCAATCACACGTACCTTCAGAGTAATTTTAAGAAATAACAACCTAGGCGACTTTTCAATATGAAAATTTCCGGTTCGATAACATTATTTAATTTTAACAGCTGCTTGAGCCGTCGTATTTAATGTATCCCATAATCTCAAACTAACGCCAATTTCAGCCGCCTCAAAAGGATCTTCCGTCAACAGCCGCGAATGGCTCAACCCCGCCGGGCGCGGATTGGCTTCCAGAACCACCGGGACGATATGGCCGCTATCGCTTATATCAAGCAATACATCCAGACCCACTAAAAGCAATCCATTAAACAAACCGGCCGCCAGTTCCGCTTGCCGGCGGATATTGCACCAATCTTCGCTGCCCAAAGTAACAGGCTTGTAAATCTCGGCATTACCCGTATACAAATGCGGTAAAACTTCATGAATTGCCAAGATACGTCCGCCCTGTCCGCACGCCGCCGGATGCTGTATATCCGCGCCTAATTGCGCATAGCCGGATTCCAGATAATATTTCCCGTAACCATCAGCACAGAGATTAAGCCGTAACGCCAGCGTATGCGCGGCGCCTGTCGCCGGGTCGCGAAAGAATACGCTATCGCGGCGTTGTTGCGCGATGACGGAGCCTGTTTGCCAGCAATGCTCAAGATGGCGTTTTAAAGCGCTTGCGGTTTGCGCGTGTCCACGCTGGAAGTAAGCGACATCCAGGCCTTCGGTGGCCCGATTGGGTTTTATGACTATCGCGGCATTGGTTTCAAGAAAAGCGAACGCCGCCGCGAAATCACCCGGCGCTATTTCCAGGGAAGGCGGAACCGTGACGCCTAACGCCGACCAGCCGTTAAAGGTCGCGGATTTATCATCGGCCAGCGCGGATACCGGCGCCGGATTGACTTGTAGACAAGTAAAGCGCCCGGAAAGCTGTCGATGGATAGCCTGTTCTTGCCGCCCCAGGCAGAGAAACTGTACGCTATCCGCTTGCAGGGGCGCATCAAGCACAGTTTCGATAAGCCGGCCCGATGAAAAATCCGCATGGATGACGCGTTTAAGCCGGCCGTCCCCGGTTAGCCAGTCGATATGCGCGCCGATTACACTGATGCGGGATGTTCCGAATTTCTCCACATCATGCGTGTAAGCGTCTACGGCCAGTGGGTAGAATTCATGGCTGAAAAAATAGGGCGAGGCGAAGATCAGCGCATGCCGCCATTCGCCCGGCAAAGCCACGCAGAGCGAGCGTTGATCCATGGCCGCCGTCTTAATGCATAACTCCGGCGCCAACGGTTCGCTAAGCACGGCCTCCACCGCCAGATCGATGACCCGTTCGCGGTATAAATCGGCGTCGGTTTTTGCCCAGACAGCGCCATCCCGCATTTCCATGCACGCTTGCAAAGCCGGAAGATCAACGCGCAAACGCTCCCGCAATGCTGGGCAATCGCCCTGCTTCCAGCGCGTCCGCCAATAGCGGGTCTCGCTCCGATCCAGCCCTTGCAAGAGTAAATATTTCAGAAAGACGTTGTATTCGTCCGCGCCGAGCGCGTCCCGGTCAGGAACGCCCAGCGCCGCATGCGCCCGGCGTAAAGCGGCTTCAACCCTATCAGGCGCGGGCGGCATAATCCGCGTTGAGAATATCGAGATAAGCCGCGCCGGCGCTGTTGAAATCCTCGAGTATGACGCGCGCGTTTGCCCCTACCCGCTCCCAATCCGGCGCGGCGCCGGCGGCCCGGGCGCGCTCCAGTTCGTGGTATTCCTCGCGCAACGCCACCCTATCCCACAAACCCACGCCGATATTCGGTTCGATCAGCACTACCCGCCAATCGGCGATGTTGGCCGCGACCGTCCGCTGGCCTTGTTGCAGCAAAAACCTGGAACCGGTGCGTTCGCCCTGCGCGTCGAACACCGCTTCGACTTCGACCAGCGCGCCGGCCTGGTCGAACAGCGGCGCGATCAAAAAATCAAGCATCATATAACGCGGATTCCCGTAAGAGTAACCCAGCAGATCGGCGCCTACCGGCCGGCCGGTTTCCCGTGTGTATTGCGCGGAAAATTGCGCTTCGCAGCCGGCCAGCGCCGCCATGACGCGGCGGCCGGCATCGGCGAGCTTGGTGAGGATGGCGTCCCGGTGTTCGGGGCGGATGAACTCCGGCAGCATCTGCTCCAGCGTGCCGCCGCGCCCTAAATTGGTGATCAACTGTTTGCTGTTCAGCGTGATCCAATGCGAAATACGCCAT
>JBEKBU010000368.1:0-3373 GCA_050015235.1 Methylomonas sp.
TTAGCGTCGTCATCGTCGGTGGGCACGGTTAACCGCTCGGCGCTGTCTCTGGTTACCCAAACTTTGTTGGAGATATCAAGGGGCTCGGCCGTGGCGGCGCCCGCTATCAAAAGGCTGAAAATCGCCTGTATGAGGATGGCGAAACGACGTTGGCGGGGTTTCATTTTCATTGTTATGAGTCCTCATATCCCCTCATCATTATCCCAATCATCATCATCAGGTTTAGTATCATCTTTAGATTCTATTTTTTTTTCCAACGATTTTGCCAACTCATCAAACTCATCCGAATCCAGGGTTGCTGAACCCGGTCTAGAGCTCACAAGACGACCCAAATTCCCATCACTGCCAATTTCCACTTTCTCAGCGCTAGCCATTTGAAATTTATTAAAGGGAATTTTTTCTCCAGGGACTCCGTCATATAAGGCTTGCTCCACGTCAGCCAAAGGAATTTCCAAGGCGTTATGGATGTCCTCCATTGAATGTTTCCTCCGATGCAACCCCGCAACAACCGCTCTATTGCTCACTGGCGTATCTTCGGGGTTAGTTTTGTTCATTGGCGCCACCATTGGCTGATCTTCCACTCCCTCACTTCCAAAGCTTGAGTAGTCCAAGGTTTTTTCGTCAATAAAAACGACAGACCTTTTAGGTTCAGCCCCTGATTGCCCTGTTTCCGCTATTTCTGCTCTAGCCGCATACGCCTTCCCCCATGGACTCAACTTTGCAACCGCGCTAACGACTTTTTTTAAAGGGGTTGTCTTCTTATCATTACCATTACCATTACCCATAATTTCCTCCTCGTTATCATTATTATTTAACTGTATTAATGGCCGCTTATTTTAAGCCTATTGCTGACGCGAACCTGAGTATAACATCGTAATCCCATATAGCGGCTTATTGTGTACAACTACGATGTATATATGTCAAGGTTTTTTAACCTATCGCTTTTACTGATTGGGCAGTTAGGTCCGAAGGAGGCGCCAACCGGGTTTTCCGGCTTCAAAAGAGACTTATAAGGACTTCAAACGGCATTGAATGTTTTCCGATGAACAGCGTCAATCTTTCATTTGAACATTTTCGTGTGTAATAATATCAATTCGTTAGTAAATAGCCATTGGAAACTAAGACGCATTTTTCCTAAATCGGCGAAATTCCACGCCATTCATCCCGCTGTTTTTTGCCTTTGCGTTCCTGGTTTCCGGCTGTGCGACTCAAAACCAAAATCCGCCTCTGCCTTTGGCCGAGTGTGGCGATCAAGCCGATCAAAACTGCATCAATTCCTTTTTTTCCCCAGGCGATAAGCCTGAAGTAATTCGCGGCAGAATAAAGGCCGACTTTCCGCAATATTATCTGGAGCTTTATCGGCCTTGGGCCCGCACAGCGGCTTGCGTAGGCTCGGAAGATCAGCATTGTCTCGACAGGATGGAGCGGCTAGCCCATTTTTTCAATCCGCAAGGAACGCCGGCGGGCGAAAATGAAATAGGCGTGGCGCTGGAAGGCGGCGGAACCAAGTCGGCGTCATTTGCATTGGGCGCCCTGGCGGGATTGCAGGAGATAGGGTTGCTCGACTCCAGGGTCACCGCGATTTCCTCTATTTCCGGCGGCAGTTACGCCGCCAGTTATCTATACAATCGCTATTTCGATTTGTTCTCGGGCGCAACCGGCGCCGGCGCGCTTGGCGAGTGGTTTAACTCCTGTATTCCGGATTATTTTTTGCTGGGGGAAGATCAAAAACATTTCGATCGTTTGCGGGATCAAGCATTGCAACATCGTTGCGGCGAAAAAAGCGGTTCGGAGCTTAAATTCGCAGACGAGTACCGCTACTTGGGACAGGTTTGGACTCAACACGATTTACTGCTCAGCAGCATGGATGAAGCCTTAATCAATTCCGCTTACGGCAAAGGCGCGGCATTTATCCGCTTAAGCGAATTGTTGGGTGAAACTATTTTGCTGACGCCGGCCCAATTTCTGACGAGAAGCCTGTTTAGATTGCCGCTGAACAGCTCCCCAAGTAAATACGCCTACAAATTAGGCCTGGAAAGGGCTTATGGCTATACTCCCGGCGAATGGAGCAAGGATAAGGACAATTTTGCCGGCATCGGGCTTTGTGAACGCCGCTCGAAACGGACGCTGGCCGCGTTTGCGGATTTGCTGGCGAAAAATCCCGGCCGGCATGTTCCGCATTGGATTATCGGCGCGACGGCGCCGGGGGAAATCGCCGCCGACGCCTGGTTAACCGCGGAGCCGCGAGATCCGGTGCGCCAGCAATTCGAAATCAGCTGGACCGGTTCGGGCTCCGGTATTTACGGTTATACGCATGCCCGTTTGCAAAAGCCCACGGATTTATACGATTTATTCTGTCCCGATGTCGACAGTCTGCCCATAGTGGATGCGGTAGTGGCTTCCGCCGCTTTTTTCGATGACGAGCAATTAGCGGTCAATCAGCAACCGGAACGGTTAGCCTTTGGTATTATCCAACAATTTCTTGATTTGACCTGGTTTTCGGAACTGCCGAATTTCAATCAAGGTAACAGCGCTCGGGATTGGACGGATTGGCTTTTTTATCCTTTTTATTTGCATAACCTAAGCCGGGAATCCGGAACGGCCAACATTCATTTGCAAGATGGCGGAAACACGGATAATTCCGGAATTATGCCTTTGTTACGCCGCGGATATAAAACCATAATCCATGTGCATGGCGACCAGGACACAACCGCGCAATGGGCGTCCATCTGCCATGTTAAAAATCAGCTGGAATTGGATGGAAATTATTATCTGGTTAGCCCGGATTTTGAAAATTTCATGCAACGACAAGGCCTGGTTTATGCGTTTATGCAAACCTCGGGCCGGGATTTTAAAAGTTATCTCGACGGCATTTGTTCGGTACAGCTGGACGCAAGCGATTTAGCGGCTTTTGACGACAACCGCGATAACCCGGACTCGAAACGGGAAAAAGCGGTCGCCGGACTATATTGCGGCCGGTTGACGCCATATGAAAAGAAAGACGCCGGCCAAAAAGAGCGCCAGGAAATCTGCCCGGAGTTTAAAGAGTTCTATTCCTTCGTTAAAAACAGCGCCGGCGCCGATTTGGCGGACAACTTGTCGTTTTATTATTGGCCAAGCAATCAAACCATGACTTTTAAGATTTATACCAAAAATCATGCCGCCGCCGGCGGAGAAGACAATCGACTGCTGAGCACCATTATCGCCGTAGTTCCGGCGGTTTCCTGGACAGACGCCGCCAAACAAATTGAACCGTTTACCGATGAACATCCCGTACACGATTGGCGGCAATGGTGTGAGGAAGACAAATCTTTCCGCCGCCGGCAGACGATTAAATATTGTTTAGGGCCTGACGATCATATCCTGTCCGTGG
>JBEKBU010000369.1:0-2687 GCA_050015235.1 Methylomonas sp.
GACCCATCCGCGCAATCCCCATGTCGATTATGCGTATTATCTTAAAGGATTGGTCAATTACAATCGCGGCATCGGTTTTTTTGACCGTTTTTTGCCTACCGATTCTTCACAGCGCGACCCTGGGAATGCGCGTGATTCCTTTGATAATTTTCAAGATTTAATCCGCCATTTTCCCAATAGCCAATATGCGCCGGACGCCAAACTGCGCATGACGGCGCTACGCAACAACCTGGGTATGTATGAAATCCATGTCGCCGATTTTTATATGCGCCGTAAAGCTTATGAGGCCGCCGTAAACCGCGCTAATTTCGTCCTTAAAGAATTTCCGCGTACTCCGGCGGTACCCCCCGCCTTGCAAATTATGGCGGACGGCTATCGGAAAATGGGTTTAGAAGATCTGGCCGCGGATGCCGACCGCGTATACAAGCTTAATTATCCTAACGGCGCGCCGGTAGGCAATTACCGCGATGAGGGTTTTATACAGACTCTCTGGGATTTTATGGGGATGGACCGCTATTAAGCCGGCTTGCCTACTTTTGCTTATGCGCTTTCTATTAGGTATATTTTTAGGTATCCCGTTGCTGGTTTGGGCTGAAACAAAACCGGAACCTTTATTCCAAAACCGTTTTTTTACCCTTTCCCAAAACAACGAGTTATTATGCGCCGATAGCCGGCACGCTTATACTCCGGCAAGTATTTTGAGCAGAGCCGTGGAGTTTTACGAAGCCAATCATCCCGGATTGCGCAAACAGGCCGTCGCTGTTCTGACAGACCATGTAAATTCCGAACGGTTGGCGGATTTGGCGGATTACCGCCGGGAATGCCTTAACAATCCTGATGGTGAATTGTGCGTATTGGAAAAATATTGGGACGACCGCGACGCTGCATTGAGGGCATTAGCTTTATTTTACGATACCAAAACAGTCATCAAACAAAGCGATGAATATAATCAAAGCGGCAAGGATTACGCTATGCCTCGTTTTACCTCCGATCATGTGCGCAATCCGGAAAATCCCGCCATTCTTGCGGCAAAAAATCAGTAAAGCAAAGCCGAATGATAATTTAGCTCAGGAAATCGCCGATAAACCCACCGCGATACAGGCGCTGATTTTAGACGCCTTTCCTGAAGACTACAAAACCAGTATCTGGCAGGATCACACTCATCCGCTCGCACTTGTGCCGGGTTATGGTTTTCGGCAGCAAACCGTTGCGCAAGTCTTCAGCGGTCAAAATCTTATCATGTTTACTATTAAGGCTTTCGATAAAGGTAAGGAAGGTTCTTCTTACCGTGATATTGATTTGGAATATCTAGTCGATTTTCGTTTACCGATCGTTGTACACGAAATAGCGCATACCATAGACAATTTTCATTTCTGGAACGGCGCCGACGATTTATATTTTTTCTATCAATACCGGAAAATTTCCAATGATGAAGAAACGGCGAAAATTATTGCCGAAGCTAAATTGGCGCTCTGGCCATCGAAATGGTTTGAAGCTTTCGAATATTTATGGGAAGTAAACGAGGGGCGCTATGACGGAAATACTCAGGAAAAACTGGCGGAACTTCTAGCTCAATATATTCTAATACCCGAACGCTTGCGGCAAAGCGCTCCGGTTGCCTACGAGTGGCTGCGTGAAGATGTATTCAAAGGAGTGGAATACCAAGGTTACGATAGCTGCGGAACGCCGCTTACCCGGCCTTTGAAATGGTGGCAAACGGCAACCGCTAAAATGCTGGGGCGCTAATCCGGAAAACGCTTCAAATAACCGGTTTGGATATGTCGGTAAATTCTTGCTTATCAAAAAAATGTTGACACACTATACAGGTATTAGCAAAATAGTCTTTTGTGGCGCCCATGCTGAACTATAAAATGGCTCCATAAACAATTGCTAAGCAAGGACAAAGGATTCGGAAGCTGATCAAGCCGGGTAAAATGGAGCGAACTTCAAGTGCATTTGAAGCGCATTTTTGCCCCCTAATATCTTGCGCCTTTTCAAACCAGTTGCACGCTCATGAAACGCGCATTGCGCGGTAATTATGTTTTACGCCGCCGCCTTAGTGCGTATAAGCGCCCAACCCATTTTTTAATGGCGCTGGCGATCCATAAAAAACTATTGCAAATTTAAATCCTTAGTTAAAATTTTTATTACAGCCCTCCATATAAATAACGACCATGCTGGAAATCACGCTGATTATTATTTTTAGCCTAATTGTATTGATATGGCCGACTATCATAGCTTATCTGCTGTTAATCAATTTTTTTGTTATTGGTCTAAGTCCGGAGCTAGTTTCCGATTTAACGTTAAAAGTTGGGAATATAAACATTTATCCCATGGATATTACCTATGTTTACGTTGGAATATGTTTGTTAGTTTATTTTATTAGACTTGGCGCCAGCGGCGAGTTTAATAAATTTAATGCTCCGGAAGCAAAAATGACTGCCGCCATTGCTTTGTTATTTGTACTCTTCTACGCGGGTAAATTAGTCAATGGTTTTACCGGCGCCGTCCCTATCGACACTTTATTCAGAAAGTTTCTTATCGATACGCATATAGTTTATTTTTTTATGCCGCTGGTCATCTATAAAGATATTGCCCAGTTGCGCAAATTGCTTCTATTTACCGTATTTCTGACACTGATATTTCCCCTTTGCCAGCCTTTTTTAATTTATTCGAAAGGGACTCAG
>JBEKBU010000370.1:0-2653 GCA_050015235.1 Methylomonas sp.
CCCTGAATAACAAAACCGGGTACGCTACGTTGGATAAACGAATTGCTGTAAGCGCCGCTGTCGACATAGCTTAAAAAATTCGCCACGGTATTGGGCGCGGCGCTATCGTAAAGCTCGATACTGAAGTTACCCATCGACGTATCCATGGTGACTATGGTATTGGCGCCGGCGCCGGCGCTGGCCGCCAACGATAAAATAAACAATAACCGCTTGAGAAATCGGGTTTTAATTAAAGATAACGACATACCTGTGTTCCATGTTTAAGAGCAAAAGACAGACCGAGGAGACATTGCATACGCGCTAAATTGAGAATAATCTCCATACGAATTTTTCATTTTAACATATTCTCAACCGCAAGTCATCAGCCGCCGGCCGGCAATCCAGACATGCGCCTAGCCCAGCCGCGAACGATGCGCTTCTCTCCGTTCATCCTACTCGATATGGTCAGTTACAGCCGCAGCCGCCGCCGGACGCTCCCGAACTGGCCGCGCCCGCCGCTTCCCGGCTGGCGTAGTTATGATGCCGTAACGAAGATTGTAAATACGACGAATCCGGGGACATGATAGGCTTGGCCAGATTGCCGCGCTCCCAGGGTTGCACGTCGGCGCAGCCGGGCAATAAAACAGCCGCCAATAGCCAAAAAGTGATTTGCTTGTTTTTCATTTTTTCCTTACCTCCAAGGCCCGGCGGCTTACCCTTCGCCAAGCTTTACCTCAAACTTGTTTTCGATCCCCTCACCCCGAACCCAACCCCAATGCCGTTAAGTTAAGCTAGGGACTGCTCCCTCTCCCTCCGGGAGAGGGTTGGGGTGAGGGGGTCAAACTAATCATCTCCAGGCATTTTCCTGTTTTAGATCCCCTCACCCTAACCCTCTCCCGGAGGGAGAGGGAACGACTTATCGCTTAACTTAACGGCATTGCTCCCGGAGGGAGATCAAACACCCTACCGGGCTTGCTCCCAAATAATCCGGTAATGTATTTAATATTATATCTTATTATTCCTATAAATAACACAGCTCAACGCTCAAACGGCCATGCCCGCAGGCTTAGGATCATGCGGCCGAGAACGGCGCTCCAGTCGCGGGATGCGTCCTGGCGGAACAGGGTAGCCGACGGATACCACGGCGTATCGCCGCGCTCCAGCAGCCAGCGGAAATCGGGGATAAAAGGCAGCAAAAGCCAGAGCGGTTTCCCAAGCGCGCCGGCCAGATGGGCGACGGCGGTGTCCACCGAAATCACCAGATCCATCTGTTCGGCCAAGGCGGCGGTCTCGGCGAAATCGGTCAGCAGAGGGTCATGCAGCTTTAAATTCGCCCTATTCCGGCAAAAGCTTAAATCGTCTTCGCGGATTTCTTGTTGCAGGCAATGGAATTCGAACGGCAAATTCAGCATGCCCGCAAACGACGCCAAGGGGATGCTGCGCTTATGGTCTTGTTTATGCTCCATTGAGCCCGACCAGACCAGGCCGACGCGCGGCAGCCGCTTTTCCCCTAATCGCCGCCGCCAGGCGCCGGATTTGCCCGGATCGGCGCGCAGATACGCCGGCGCGGCCGGGATCGTGTCCAGGCCGGTCTTGAATAGGTACGGTAAACTCAGCAACGGGCTGTAATAGTCGAACCCTGGAATTTTAGAACCCGCCGGCAGCACCTCGATTCGGGCGTCAAGCGTTTCCAGCAAGGACGCCAGCACCGGCTGCGCCTCCAAAATCACCCGCGCGCCCCGATCGGCCAGCAGGCCGGCGTACCGGCAAAATTGCAGCGTGTCGCCCAAGCCTTGCTCGGCGTAGAGCAGCACGGTTTTATCCTTGACGGCCTGGCCCGAATAACGCGTTTCCGCATATGCCCGAAGCGGGATATTTAAGGATTTATGTTTAAACCGCCATTCGTAAAGCGCCCATCCCTCCCGGTAATTGCCGGTTAAAAGATGCAGCAGCGCCAGGTTCCAGTAGGTTTCAACCAAATCCGGATCATTGGTTATGGCGATTTGATAACAGGCAACCGCCTCGCCGAATTGCTCGAGTTCCTGTAAAACAGAGCCCCGATTGCAGTAGGCGCTGGCGTAGCCCGGCCTGACGGCGATGGCCCGGTCATAGCTGTGCAGCGCTTCCCGGTAACGGTCGAGTTCTTTCAGGACGACGCCGCGATTGCAATAAGCTTCGGCATGATCCGGCTGCAGCGCCACCGCCCGGTCGTAACTATCCAGCGCTTCCTGGAAGCGGCCGAGCTCTTTCAAGGAGACGCCGCGATTGTGATAAGCTTCCGCATAAGCCGGATGCCGTAAAAGCGCCGCATCGAAACTGGTTACGTCTTCGGCGAACCGGCGGAGCTCCAGCAACGCATTGGCGCGGTTATAATGAGCGACCGCCAGACCGGGGTTAAGCGCGATCGCCCGGTCGTAACTTTCCACCGCCTGTTGCGGGCGGTCAAGTTTTCTTAAGGCAATGCCGCGATTGCAATAGAGCCGGGCTTGTTCGTTGCCCAGGGCGAGCGAGCGGTTAAAGGCGTTCAAGCACTCCCGCAAACGCCCGGCTCTGAACAAAACATCGGCGTAGTTTTCCAGCAATTGCGCATTGGCGGGGAATTGTTTGACTAAGGCGCCATATAACCGCAAGGCTTCAGGGTAGCGGCCTTGGTTATCCAAAGCCGCGGCGTTTT
>JBEKBU010000371.1:0-3515 GCA_050015235.1 Methylomonas sp.
AGCAGACAGCTTTCTTTAACCGCAAACCGAAGGCGCGTTGTAAACCCAGTAAGCTGGAAATTCTGTCATCGACCGCTCGCTGTGCCGTTTGGTGGGTTGCCATGCTCATGGCTTTGCTTTCTGTCGGGATATACGACCTGGCTTGAATGCCGCAATCTTTCCCCGGCTTGACGGTTTTCCATTCACCCTGGGTGGCGAGCCGCAGCACTGTGTTTACCGCACTGACATAGTTCTTCGGCGAAGACGGCGATTTGCGTTCGCCAATATCCAATTCCTGCTGCAGCGATTGGCCGTATTCAATCACCAGCTCCTTGGTGATTTTCTCCATTCGTTTAATGCCATGCGGCTCGGCCCATTTACAGAAATAAGCCCAGCGCTGGCCAATATCGCGCTTGGACTGAAATCCGCCATGAAAGCGTTGCTCGACCACCATCTGACCGGCTGTCGCCATGTCCCGGCTGCCGATGCTGTAGTTACGGCTGTATGAAGTTTCGCCTTTTGCTTTTGCCATGACCATTCTTCCTGTTTCCTGCGGATTGTTTGCCCTATCTCAAAGCGGTCTCGGCGAAATCGCTTTGAGATAGGGCGGGAGTTGTGTCCAAACATAATATTTTTTATCGTGAGCAGGGGCCTCCCGCCCAAACCCTCTTTTTCACACAGGACACATTCTCACGATAGTTGAGCGAATTTGCGCAGGCCATACGCCCGGCAGATATGTGTGATGAACAAGGATCAATGCGCGTTTTAATACTCGCCGCGCTCAAGCGAGATCATTTGGAATTCCTTTCTAGACGGTGTGTGTCAATCGTTCCAGCGTTCCATTGCAACGCCGGTACTTACCGTTTCCGAAGGAGTTTTCCGTACAGAGAAGATAAAAGACCCTTTTTGCCCCGGCGTTCTTTAACGGAAGCAGGCGGAACTAAAGGGCTGTAGCGGTTCAGATAAAACGTCTCTTTGTGAGGAACTTGAAAAACGTTTCTCGATAAAGCCAAAGGCGGACGTTGGAGGGAGTATTCGATAGTTGAGAATTGGCACAACCGATTTTTAAAAACAAAAAACGGAATCCTGTTTATGGAAGCTGGTTCCGGCAAACAATCGACATTTCTGGGATGAAATGCAATACCAATAGCGCTGTTCGGACGCAGCTTACTAACGCGCTCTGGCGAATATTTTTTGAATGCGCACCAAGGCACGCGGGGTGAGGTCTGGTGAAAAACCAGAATAGCTTAAAGCCAAGCCTGTTGAGAGCATGGTCGGCTAGATAAAGGGATAATCCACGCGAGCGCGAATAGCCCTAAAAAAGGAACATCACGGCAAGCCGTTAAAAATAATCACGCCGGAGCGCTTAACAGGTTCCTTATTTAAAGTGCTGAACTGGCACTACAAGTGAGCCGCAACTTGCAACGGTTTAAGTGGTAAAAATTCTATTTTGTGTTTTAGATTTTGTCAACCCGTTAAATTGAACACCGGTTAAATTGAATAAAAAATAAAGGTTGAAATGGGTTTGTATGGTCTCTGAACGTCATTGACGGGTCAATGACGTTCAGAGAGGGGTCAAAGGCGCTCAGGGAAAGGGGAGCGTTGACGTTCATTGTGTGGTCAATGACAGCCAGTGAGGGGGCAGTGATAGGTCAATGACGTTGAAGGGGCTTAATAATTGCTTAGGTAGTCATGCAGGTTTTGCAAGTATCGCCAGTTTTGTTTTCTCCATTAAAAAACATTTGCCTCATAAGTTGCCCATTCGCGCATCCAGTTGCAACCGACCCATCAAATTAATGCTGATGCTGCTAAAGTGAAATTTCCGCGTCAACAGCCAAATGGCCGGAAATTTTAAAGAGGACGATTCTGGCGTTCTTTCGCTCTTATGAGATAAGAATAATCAGATTATTATTCTGATGATGTTATTTTTTAGGACGTTACCCATGAATCAATTAGTTACCCCTATCCCCGCCGATATACGTGAACGTATTATCCAGGCTGCAAACGATTTGTACGAGCAAGCCGGTCGGCAAAGTTTCCCAACCGTTGATCAGGTACGAAGATATGCCCGTGTAGACATGAATGCGGCTTCTGCCATTATGCGCGAATGGCGACGCGCTCAGAGCGTTCAAGCAGCGCCGGTGGCTGTGCATGTGCCGGACGCCATGGTTAAGGCAAATCATCAGGTGTTGGTTGCGCTGTGGACTCAAGCCCAGGAGATGGCGAACGAAAGTCTTAAGACGGCCCAATCAGCATGGGCGGAAGCAGAGAGAACCGAACTAGACGACATGCGGCAGGAATTAGCTTATGCCTATGAGGCACAGGCCGCCGAGCGTGACGCGGCCAAATCTGAGCTGACCAGGGTGCTTGCGACCGCTGAGGCAATGGCGGAGACTCAACGGGAACAACGTAACGCAGCTACCCATGAGCTTGCCAAGTTGACTGAGCAGCGCGATCTGGCGCTTAAGTCGGCAGCGGAAGCGCGTGAATATGGGGCTGAATTGGCCGGTAAGTTGTCGGCAACCCAGGAGCAGAACGCGGCGTTATTGACCCGAATGATGACAAGTAACGATAAAACTAATACAGATAAAACTTGATAATAAGGTGTAGTTTTTGCGCATACAAGGTGGAAAATCCGGCATCATTGAGTTGCTATGATGCCAGCCTATACGCCATTGCAACCGCCACGAAACTGTCTTAAGTTATTTTGATAGACATGCATTTTAGTTTTCTTTGCAATTCTTTATCAACTCTCGTTAAATGCCGCTTCAACCCAATTCATCATGATTGGGTGTGAAAACGACGAGCGGGCGGCACTGCGCTGGTTGGCGGCGGTTCTGTTACATTATGATGATAACGAACTCGCCCACGCCCACGCTCTGAAAAACCAAACCCTGAGTGAAGTGAACATCCGATGACAAAAATTTACCGTAGCCACTCACTGGCTTCCGCCCATGAAACCGCCCAAGGTCTGAATCAGGCGGGAATTCTGAGCAATCCCGATATGCAGATATTTAACGTACTGTGCCTGATGGACGAACCGCTGCAAACTACACCAATTAAGAAACGTAAATTTGAACAGCGTCTAATTCGTGTAAAAACCTGCTTGTACAAATTTTTGCATTAATCATGTATTATATAAGAGGGTCGGGGTGCTGACCATTTTGCAGCGCATTGAGAATTTGATTCTCGCCTGGCTCACCTAACTTTATAAAAGGCCTTCTTTTGATGGCCTTTTTCTTTTCTTGAAGTTCTATGCATCTACTGTACCTTGATGAGTCTGGTTCTGTGGCTGACCCTAATCAGAACCATTTCATTCTCGCAGGATTATCCGTTTTTGAGCGTAAGACTCACTGGATAGAGCAAGAACTTAACAACATAGCAAAGCGGTTCGATCAGGACTGTCCTCATACGATAGCCCCCTGCGTCAGAATAGTTGTCGTCTCAAATTTTTTAAAGAAAATAAAATTTGAGATGAGACATGAAAACTTATATCCGGTATTCTGAGGACTTTAAAGAGCAAGCGCTATTAAAAG
>JBEKBU010000372.1:0-5581 GCA_050015235.1 Methylomonas sp.
CGGCTACCTCAAATAACCGTTCGACAAATTGCCGAGCATAAAAAGGCGAATCCTTGGCGATATAGGCTTGAATCCCCGCCACATCATCCAGGGCTGGTTCCGTCCATTCAATCCGCATTCGCCATTAGCCGCTTTTTAGCCTCTTCATGGGAAACGGTACGGCCATCTTGAGCCGCCTGTAAGCCTTTCTCAAGCTTTTGCTTGACATAAAACTCATACATGATGTCGTCCCAACTAGCCTGGTCGGGAACCTGTTCGATAAGCTGTCTTGCCGATTGCTTTGCAGTTTGCATAATGTTCGCCCCCCTAAGATGCTTTGTGTGCCAAACGTCTGGCTTCGTGTTTAAGTAAAATCCCCTCGACCATTTCCCGGATAACAAACTTCTCATCGGTATCGAGCCGTGACACGCCTTCCATCAACAATAGCAGGCTGTCATCCGGTTGTCGTTCATGTTCTTCAAACACAAGCTGGTCAGAGGTGACGCAAAGCGTCACGGCCAACTTTTTAATGACATCCAGAGTAGGTTGAGAGCTGCCATTTTCGTAACGGTATATCTGTGTTTTGGTAATACCAATAAGGTCTGCCAAGGCTTCTTGTGTTAAGCCGCGTTGTTTACGCAAGGTGGACAGGCGGGTAGAAAAAGGCATGTTGTTAACTACCCTAAAAGTTGATTGATACATACCTAGTGTACTCCTGAAGTAAATTTAAGCTTGCAATAGTATACATAAATGTATAGCATAAAAATACTATATTTGTATTGACAGCTTTTGGAGAAAACCCGAAATGGCACGAATACCGGAAAGCGAACTAGAGCGGCTAAAAAATGAAGTGTCGGTACAGCGCTTGGTGGAAAGCGCCGCTATCGCGCTTAAAAAATCTGGAAAGGATTTTATCGGCTGTTGCCCGTTCCATGCTGATGACACGGCCAGCTTGGTGGTGACGCCAGAGAAAAACCTATGGCATTGCTTCGGCTGTGGCGCAGCCGGTGGCCCCATTGACTGGATGATGCGTCACAATGGCGTTAGCCGCTGAACCCCTCAAGTCCAGCAGAGTACGCAAATTACCCGCGCCGGTCTCGCTGGACGCGGACGATCAAAAGCTGCTCAATCAGGTTGTCGATTTTTATCACCAGTGTTTAAAACAATCGCCGCAGGCTTTGGCCTATCTGGAAGCGCGTGGACTGACCGGCAGCGCGGCGGCGGAAGCCATCGACACGTTTAAACTGGGCTTTGCCGACCGCACCTTAGGCTTGCGTTTGCCGGACAAGCGCTGGAAGGCCGGAGCCGACATCCGCGCCCGCCTGGAAAGCATCGGCATTTACCGCGAATCCGGACACGAACATTTTAACGGCTCTCTGGTCGTGCCGGTGATGGATGCACAGGGTAATATCACGGAAGTTTACGGGCGCAAGATCACCGAAGGCTTGCGCAAGGGAACGCCCCTGCATCTGTATCTGCCCGGCCCGCATCGCGGCGTGTTCAACCTGAAGGCATTGCAGGCCTATCAGGAAATCATCCTCTGTGAAGCCCTGATAGACGCTTTAACCTTCTGGTGCGCCGGATACCGCAACGTTACCAGCAGCTATGGCGTGGAAGGTTTTACAGACGACCATCTGGCCGCCTTCAAGCAACATGGCGCCCGGCGGGTGCTGATCGCTTACGACCGCGACGAAGCCGGGGAGCGCGGCGCGGCCAATGTCACCGAAAAACTATTGGCGGTAGGCATTGAATGCTTCCGTATCCAGTTTCCGAAGGGCATGGACGCCAATGAATATGCTTTAAAACTTAAACCTGCCGACAAGGCGTTAGGCGTGGTTATCCGTAAAGCGGTCTGGCTGGGGAAAGGTCTGGCGCCGCAAGATGATAAAGTATTAACGCCAGTGATCGTGCCGGAACCGGCTGCCTTACCGGAACCGCCTCCTTTAGCCGCCCAAACCACACAAACCGAACAGGAACCGGCTACTTTACCGGAATCCACCCCTTTAGCTGCTAAGGAAGCCACCCAGCCGCCAGTCGCCAGCCCGATACCGGCCACCGTATCGCCTGAAATCCAGACCACCATCACCGCCAATGAAATCAACCTGACCCTGGGCGACCGCCGCTTCCGGATACGCGGCCTGGCTAAAAACTTAAGCTTTGAACTGCTGAAAATCAATCTATTGGTGGCGCGCGGCGAACGCTTCTATGTCGATACTTTGGACTTATACAGCGCCCGGCAACGCGCAAGCTATATCACCCAGGCGGCGCTGGAACTGCATATCCAGGAGCAGATCATCAAAAGCGATGTTGGCCGGGTGCTGATGAAGCTGGAACAGTTGCAGGAAGAAGCCATCACCCAGGCCATGCAGCCGGTGGAGACGGTAGCCGTACAGATGACTGATACCGAACGCGAAGCCGCGCTAACCTTATTAAAAACCGCCGATCTGGCCGAACGCATCCTGGCCGATCTGAACGCCTGCGGTCTGGTCGGCGAACAAACCAACAAACTGGTGTGCTATCTGGCGGCGGTATCGCGCAAACTCGACAAGCCTTTAGGCATTGTCATTCAATCGTCCAGCGCCGCCGGTAAAACCAGCCTGATGGACGCGGTGCTGGCCTTTGTTCCGGAAGAAGAAAAAGTCAAATACTCCGCCATGACCGGCCAAAGCCTCTACTACATGGGCGAAACCAACCTCAAACACAAAGCCTTGTCCATTGCCGAAGAGGAAGGCGCAAGCCGCGCCAGCTATGCCTTGAAGCTGCTGCAATCCGAAGGCGAACTGACCATAGCTAGCACCGGCAAAGACCCGGCCACCGGCAACCTGATTACCCAGCAATACCGGGTGGAAGGCCCGGTGGCCTTGTTAGTCACCACCACTGCCCGCGACATTGACGAAGAACTGCTTAACCGCTGTCTGGTGCTGACCGTGGACGAAAGCCGCTGCCAGACCCGCGCCATCCACCAGCTACAGCGCGACCGCCGCACCCTGGACGGCTTGCTGGCCAAGCAAGGCAAACAGGATTTGATCAGCCTGCACCAGAACGCCCAACGGCTATTACGCCCGCTGGAAGTGCTCAACCCTTACGCCCGGTTCCTGACCTTCCCAGACCAGACCACCCGCTTGCGCCGCGATCACGAAAAATACCTGACCTTAATCGACGTGATAGCCTTCCTGCATCAGTATCAACGCCCCATCAAACAAGCGCCGCATCCACACCGGAACGGCCAAGCCCTGGAATACATCGAAGTGGAGCTGGCGGACATCGCCCTGGCCAACCGCATCGCCCACGACATCCTGGGCCGCAGTCTGGACGAACTGCCGCCGCAAACCCGCCGCCTGCTGTACGCCATCGACGGCTTTGTGGCCGCCCGCGCCGCCGAACAGGACGTGCAGCGCAGTGAAATCCTCTTTAGCCGCCGATCTTTACGCGAAGCCCTGCACTGGGGCGATACCCAGCTAAAAATCCATCTGGCCCGGCTGGTGGAGCTGGAGTACCTGCTGATACACCGCACCAAAACCAATGGCTACGAATATGAACTGGTCTATGAAACCGTGAGCCAGGCGGACGGCGGCACTCAGGACAGCCGCGACCAAAACCATAGCCACACCACCTTACGCTTCCCAGGTTTGGCCGACATCGAGGCGCTGGCCTGTGCTTACGATGCCGCCCGGTCGGGGCAACGCGGTACGCAGTCGGATACCGGTCAGGGCTTAGCCGGCCTATTGTCGGCCAGCGGTCGGCAGGTAGAACCGGCTCTAAAGCCAGATGATATACCGGCTGACGGCGAATTGGATTTTAACGGCGATGAAACGCACTTCATGGTGTCCGACGCCAAAAATAGATCGTACCAGCAAATTATACCCTCATCCAAAGCAGTCGCCATTGCCTGATAGGAGCAACCCACATGGCCCGTCTGACCAATCCTAAACGCCGCCACCGCCGTACCGGCTTAAAACCTTACCATCCCAGTCCTGAAAACCCGCTGCACAGCTATCTTAACGCCTGGGCGGAATGGGCGGCGGTCAACGGCCAATCCGAACACACCATCCATACCCGTAAACACGGTGTTATCCGTTTTATCGTCTGGTGTGATGAACGCGGCATCAACCATCCTACCGAAATTACCCGGCCAATACTGGAACGCTACCAGCGCAGCTTATACCAATACCGCAAACACAACGGCGCACCGTTATCCGTTGTCTCGCAACTCAACTTGCTGAACTCGCTGCTCACCTGGTTCCGCTGGATGGTGCGCAATAACCACATCCTCTACAATCCGGCTGCCGATCTGGAACTGCCGAAAGGCCCTAAAACCCTGCCTAAAACCATCTTATCGGCGACGATGATAGACGCCATCCTCAATCAGGCCGACATCACCACCTTGTCCGGCATCCGCAACCGCGCCGTCATGGAAGTGTTTTACTCCACCGGCATCCGCCGCCTGGAGCTGATCAAACTCAAGCAATACGACATCGACATAGAACGCGGCACCCTGATGGTGCGCAAAGGCAAAGCCGGTAAAGACCGCTTTGTGCCGATAGGGGAACGGGCTTGCCGGTGGGTGGAAAAATACCAGCTTGAAGTCAGGCCGCAGTTTGCCTGCGGCTTTGATGATCAAACCCTGTTCCTGAATGACTTCGGACTATCCATGTCGGCGACCTTCGTGGGCGACATGGTGCGCCGCCATGTGGAAGCGGTCGGCATCACCACGCCAGGCTCCTGCCATGTGTTCCGCCATGCGATGGCGACCCACATGCTGGAAAACGGCGCAGACATCCGCTTCATACAAGCCATGCTCGGTCACGCCAACCTGGAAACCACCCAAATTTACACCCGCGTCTCCATGAGCAAGCTCAAGGAAATCCACAACGCCACCCATCCGGCCAGAGTCACCCGCCACCCACACCAACAGGCCAGCCCAACAAACGCCGTCACCGGTCAGGCCATGCAAATCCGGCTGGATACGCTGGAAGACGACTGAACGGACTAAACCGGAAGAGCAAACATGAAAAACCTAAACCCAAAATCAAGCACCCGCAAACGCAGAACCAACAAGCTTACCCTGCAACTGCCGCCTGAGTTTATTGAACTATGCGGACGTGACGGCGTAAAGCCCGAAACCGTGTTAAGGGGCTTTATCGGCGACCTATGCGAGATCATCAACTGGCAAGCCTCGCCCCGTGAAGACGGCTACAACAGCAACGGTTCCGACGAACGGCGGATGGCCGGTGAATACTACGAGCGCGTCGGCTATCCCTACTGGAAAGACTGTCCCGGCTGGAAAGAAGAATAAACACCTCTAAACCAAACCCATCAACAGGCTTTAGCTTTAACGCGCTAAAGCCTTTAGTGACTGCGTAACGCGACCAGCCCTAATCCTCATACACAACAGCCAATATCCCGGTCATACTACCCATTTTGGCTGCTGAAAATGGCAAAAAACGTCTTGTCCAAACGACAGAACTCAGGCAAAATGGGCTTCTAGGAAAAATTTTGCAAAAAACAGGAGAGCCGCCTTCATGTACCGCCCCGCAACCCGCACCGCGTCTAGTAAAAACGCCTACTTGTACGGTGAACTGGCCTCAGACCGATTAGAAGA
>JBEKBU010000373.1:0-11895 GCA_050015235.1 Methylomonas sp.
TGGAGAACAGTTCAACAACTTTTCGATGGCTGCATCGATATTGGGTTTAGATTCATGCCCCTGAAAGCAATCCACGGTTATTTCTCGACGAGTTGCTTGTTCACGCTGTTCAAGAAATGTAACAATCCGCTGGGCTATCTGCTGAACCTGCATCAGCTTTACTTCGTCGCTAGCGCTTATAAAGACATACTTGGTTGACTCACTGGCATATCGAATCCAAGCCATTGCAGCTTCGATGTGCACAACCTCAATATAAAGCTGTAGATCTGTTAGGGCAAATAACATTGCCATTCGCAGTAGCATTGGGGCGCGGCGCTCCACCAATGTGGTTATTCGCTCGCCTGCCTCATCGTTATTCAGCTCACTATGATAAAGTTGAGCATATAGCCTTTGTGCCTGTGGCGAAATCGCCATTTGTAATTGATCATCGGGGTTACCCGCCTGGACGAATTGAAGAACCTGGTGTACCCGATGCGCCAACGTTTCAACGGTGGTCTGAGGCGTAGCTTTTGGAAATGCCACTATTTTTGATCGTTCAGCCCAAATCATGAGAAACCGGTTGGCGAGGCCATTAGTAAGTTCCCGAGATGTCATAAGGCTTGTCAGTTCTTTAGGTGTGATGGCCCCGCTTAAACATACGTGAGGACGACTAGCATACAATCGATTGGATTTGGTGGCTGGCTTGAGACATATTCCATCCCAGCAATCGCGGAGCGCGGCGGATAGCGTGTTGCCTCTACCTCTACCATGATGAAGTATGTTGGCGAATTCGGATTCGACTACCCATAAGCGCTTGTCAACAATCGCAGGGACTTGTTGGTAGCCATCATGAATCATGGCCACTAGGCCTTCTCGACTAGATAATCCACCACGATGGATTTGTGGAGCAAATTCTGCGTGCATTTTCTGCACTGAATGTGCCACACGAATAACCAGCGATAGGGCATCGCCTTTGCGGCCACGCCCAGAGCGACCGATATGCAGTACGAAAAGCCGTGTGTGGTGCCAAGTATTACCAATCGGCAGATAGGGGCCACGACCAATGGCGCAGGAAAGATAGGCCATGAAGTTTGCCGCGATGGCATAGGGATTCGTTTCGGTTTCAGTGCTTCCGGTTCGCGCCACCTCACCGACTAAACCATATAGGCATTCCTCGGCGGGTTGCGGTGAATTTCGAAGAATTTCAATACCATCATTGTTAATACTGGTTGATAATAAGTCTGGTTTGTCAAAGGAGGAGGAGCTGCAAACTACCGATTGATCGCTCATTCCGGCATCCTACCATTTCATTTACTTATCCAGAGATACTGTCTGGATGATATTTTCGAACTCGACTAGAACATCAGTCTGGTGGAGGCGCAGGAAGCGCGCGACTTGTTCATTATCGAGCAATTTAGCCAGATAGCCCTTGGCCAAAACTAAATTCAGGACATCCTCACCATAGGTTTGTTCGACCAGTTTGAATTGCCCTTGTAGATTGCTCATCTCGCGCTCCATTTTGGCAATTTGTTCAGGCGTGACACCGTTCATCTTCTTACCTTTACTGTGTTCAACCAGTAAATTCTCAGGTGTTGCCATCAGTAATGCCTGAGCGTAGACGACCGAAAGATTGTTGGCTGATACCATTAGTTCCACGCACTCCATCTGCCGAATCGGTTTCATCTTGCGCAGGACCTGACTGAGATTGGCGGAAAACTGTTGGTCTTTCAATATTTCAACGGCTTCTTTGCACAAGCCATCCAACAGATTCAGTTTCTTCAGGATGGAACTGACATCCATGCTAAGGGCCGTTGCCAGTCGATCCTTTGAAACACCCCGTTCGATTGCACGGCGAATCATATGATGTTCCTGAACTGTCGAAAGCCGATTGATTCTGTTGTTATATGTGTATGTTTCGTCGTCGGTGGCAATGAAACATGGTGCGTCCTGATAATCGAGATCACGGAGTACCAGCAAGCGGATGTGACCATCCAATAAGACATGCTGTCGTGTCGCTTTATCGGCCTTACCGATGGTGAGTGGCTCAATCAGGCCGATTGCGTCAATAGATGATCGAATCTGTTTGAGTTTACGGGTATAGAGCGCTCCCTGGGGTGTCTTACGCGTAGGTAATATTAGATCAAGAGAGATAGTCAATGGTTCTGGGATGAATCCGATGGGTAATTGAGACATGATTAATGTCCTCCAGCCCAAACACGTTCAGCCAGGTATGTCGGAAGTGTTTCCAGGCCTTCGGCGCGCAGTAATGTTGTAAAGTTTTCATCAGCAAGCAATTGACGAAGGGCGCCAACGATGAACAATAAGCGTTGCTGGGCAAATTCCGCTTTTTTGACCATGAGTTTTTGGCGATCAACTTCACGCTGATAACTCCGAACCAGACTGTTAGTTGTCACCTCTGTAGGTGTTTTGCGGGAAGCCTGGTATGCCACGGATCTTCCTAGACTTTGGCGTTGCAATACAATCCGACGTGCCTGAGTTAATTGCTTGCCGCGTAGCTGTCCCGATTCGTAAGCATCCTGCAATGCGACTTGCACATCCTTTTCGTCAGTGCCAACCCGAGTAATTTCTAGCGCGGTATTCAATGGGATGCGTCCGTTTTCGACGGCAACCAGGAGCCGCTCTTCACCGTTTTCTAGTAATGTCAGAATACCCTTGACGTACTCAATGCTTAATCCGGTTTTTTGGGCAATGGCCTGTTTATCATAACCTTGAATCCGCAACTGCTCAATTCCAGCCAACAACTCAAGTGGACGACATTGACGGCGGGCAATATTTTCGGCTAGGCTCATGATTAATGCTTCTTCATCGTCAACTTGAACGACGAAAGCAGGGATTGTTGGTTCGCCTATTGACTGATAGGCCTTCAGTCGCCCCTCTCCGCATATCAGCAGAAAATGTTCTTCGCCGTCTGCAAGCGGACGCGGGGTGACTGTAATCGGCTTCTTCAGGCCAATGGCCTTGATATTGCCAACGATATTCTCGAAAATACGATTGTTACGGTCACGCGGGTTGAGTACCTCAATCCTCTCAAGAGGGATCATCTGAATAGTACCTGGACGATGTTCTTTGCTCATGCTGCTCTCCTAATACGTGTTCGCTCCGACATCCCGTATAAGTAATCAAGGTTGTTGAAACGGTAACTTTCAAATTCAATGCCGTTGTGTTCACTTAAACTTATCTTTGGTATGCCAAAATCAAGCTTCGGCAACAAGTAGTAATCCAGAGGAGCCTGATTGGGTTGATCTAATCGAACGGCAATGGTGATATCCGGCGTCAAACTGGTGTCGAATCTCACTTTCCATCGGAATCGGCCGTTTTCAAGCGTTTGGCATCTGGCCAGCACCAATGACACGGAGAATTCGCGGTTGATTCGTAATAGCTCAGTGGCCGGATCCCGCTCGATGCTGCCGCCTAAATTGGCAATTTTCTGCTCGGTTTGCAAAACGATCTGCGGGTGAAGACGACGAAGAAACTGATTTATTTCAAGGAAACGGTAATCTCGGTCGGGGTTATAACCGACCGTTTGATAGGCGCGGATTAGACTGCCAAAGTGATGGATGTATACAGCTTTAGACGGCATGTCTTCGGCCTCGTCAATGATTAGTCCAGACAAAAGTCCTCGACGTCCGTAGAGATTGCGAAGTTTTTCGATTAATTCTTCTTTGCTATACCTGTGAGCTCGTGCCCGCAGAAAGCCTTGTGCGGTATAGAACAGTTCCGGTGGTACGATTGCCTCGAAGGCGTCTTCCTTTTTGATCCACATGTCTGGCGTATTAACTACCCGGAGCTTTTTTAGCTTGAACGATGTACGGTTGTAAATATTATTACCAATATATTTTTCGTTGCTAAGCACTTCTCTAACAGTGCCTCGTGTCCACTCACGCCCCAAGTCGGTATGGATAGCACGTTGGTTCAGACGTTCAGCGATTTCTGATTCTCTAATGCCCTCATCGACGAACCAACGATACATTTGGTTGACGATCTCTATTTCTGTATCAGGACCTGGCATCAGGATTACTCGGTCGGTTTGTAGGCTTTTGTGTTCTCCTCTTGCCAGTTCGCCTTTGTGTGCGCCCGATTGATCAATCAATACCCGACGTAATCCGTAACCAGCCGGGCCGCCCTGGCGGAAACCCATTTCGATCAGTCGGCATTGTCCGGTAAATACTTTAGTGGACAATTCACGGCTGTACTCTCCGGCCATCGCGCGTTTAACACCCTTGACAATGGTTGATACCGGCGAGCCGTCGTTTTCGAACTGTTCAGCGCAATAAGCTACCTGAATCCCTGCGCGGCGGCAGATATACTCGTAGTAAGCCGATTCGTCAGCATCCTGAAAGCGTCCCCAGCGACTGACGTCGTAGACCAAAATAACTTGGAAATCCGGAGAACCAGCTTCCACATCCTTGATTAATTGCTGTAAGGCTTTGCGACCGTCAATGCGTAATCCGCTTTTGCCTTCGTCAGCATAGGTACGCACAATTTCCAGGCCGCGCTTGGTCGCGTATTCCCGAATTTTTTCTGCCTGATTTTCCGTAGAATATTGTTGGTGCTCTGTCGACATTCGTACATACTGGGCAGCTTTCAACTGCGAGGGATGTTCTAAAACTATCTCGTTTGTCAGATCTGATTGCATAGTCCATCCCTTTATCGTCATTTCGATAACTTACTCTCGATCCGTCGATTTCTATCAATGCTAGTGAGAGAAAAAAGACAGTGCCGCGCCAGTGGTTTGGCTTTGAGAACTTATTAGCGGGTAACGGTAATATTAGATATTCATAATGTCTATCACGTCATCTCTTTGCAATTTTCTATGATTTTGAGCAGTCACAGGCATGCGCCGAGATTTCTACGATCCAGACGTCAATCTTTGCAATAGGGTTATCTGTAACGCGGCTAAGCTGATAAATTCCTGTAGGCAGCGAATTTGGAGGGATTGATGCGTCCATCTTTGCAATTGAGCGTGTACGGGCTTTTCGATTTCGATCCCTTTGCAAAGATCGGTTACGATCAGCATACTTTGGATGGGATTTACGGTATTCACGCCAGTAATCAGGATTGCGCTCGACCCAAGCCTGTTGAGCCCGCTTTTGGTTGTCATGATAATCAGGGTCAGTTTCAAATTTGTTTTTTCGCCATTGCCGTTTACGTTGCGCCTTGCAACTGGGTCCTGAGCAGTAAGATTGATGAGGAGATTGGGGGCGTGGTTGAAAAATTTGGCTGCACGCTTTGCAGTGACGGTTTTCCATGAAAAACTCCATGCACAAAAACGTGAATAGAGCATGCTGATCAGCCAATCTTCGAATGGAAGTTTAGGTTAAGTTGTGGAAACTTTTTTCTAAAGGAAACATATGAAAGCTCACCGCTTCGATTGCGATTGTCTATTCCTTGTTAGGCTTACCCCTTGCTTACCGTAAGCCAAATTTATGGAATGGTTGACCAATCGAGTTTCGACGTGGTTATCCCATATGAATTTGTTTATGATAATGACCATTTGATTCGAAAAAAAAATCGGTAAAGACTATAATTCCAAAATTATCTCTTAATGCTTTAATTGCATAGGTATTCGAAAAATCGTTTCGACTCAAATAAAAACATCAACTGGACAATTCACTATAAGTCAGGATTGGATGGAGCGATTAGAGTTTTTTTTGCTGCCAACAGAGCTTCAAAATAAATCTTTAACTTCAAAAAATCATGTTTTAAAGGTTTCCAACCATCGAACGTATGATGGTGCTCTTTTCATCGCACTCAGCCAAAAAAGCCTTCGCCGGTAAACTCTAAATGCCTATTCAACAATCGCCCGAGCAACTGGCCAATTTACTTCGCGAATTATGCAAGTTACCCAAGGAAACCGAATGGGTAGAGTTCAAGCATAACAATGACGATCCGCAACTAATCGGCGAATATATTTCAGCATTAGCCAATTCCGCCGCCTTATTGGGTAAACAAGCCGCCTATGTCGTTTGGGGTGTTGCAGATGAAGACCATTATTTGTTGGGCACCGAGTTCAAGCCTTCTATGGCTCGGCATAAACAACAGGAGCTGGAAAACTGGCTGCTACAGAAAATTGTGCCGAAAATTCATTTCCAATTTCTGGAATTTATCGTCAATGACCAATCGTTTGTGATTCTGGAAATATCGCCCGCCAACCAAACACCGGTGCAATTCGATGGTGTGGAATATATTCGTGTGGGTTCTTATACCAAAAAGCTTAAAGATCATTCCGCCAAGGAGCGGGAGCTGTGGCGCATGTTCGATCGTGTGCCTTTCGAGCGCCAAATTGCAGCGTCGGATCAAAGCAGCGAGCAGGTATTGAGATTATTGGATTACCCCGCCTATTTCGATCTAGTGAAGTTACCCCTACCGGATAACCGTGCTGGAATCTTAAGTGGCTTGGAAGCCGATAGTTTGATTTTTAAAAGCGATAGTGGACAGTGGCATATTTCCAATCTTGGTGCTGTGCTATTCGCCCGTAAATTGGAGTCTTTTCCGCATTTGACACGCAAGGCGGTGCGTGTGGTGCTGTACCGTGGAAACAGTCGCGTGCAAACCATCCGCGAAATTCCAGGCACCAAAGGCTACGCCACCGGTTTTGAAGGTTTGATAGGCTATATAAACAATTTGCTACCCGAGAACGAAGTGATTGGTCAGGCGCTACGGAAGTCAGTGCCAATGTTTCCAGAATTGGCGATTCGTGAGTTGGTGGCCAATGCGCTGATTCATCAAGATTTCGCGTTAACTGGCACCGGTCCTATGATTGAGATATTTAATGATCGGATGGAAATTACTAATCCAGGTGTTCCGTTGGTGGATACGCAACGTTTTTTGGATAGTCCGCCTCGTAGTCGGAATGAGGCATTGGCTTCGTTTCTTCGTCGTATCGGTGTTTGTGAAGAACGTGGCAGTGGAATTGACAAGGTAGTCTCTGAAACCGAGCTTTATCAGCTCCCAGCCCCCGCGTTTGAGGTTACTCCAGATCACACCCGAGTGTTACTGTTTGGGCACAAGGACTTTAAGGACATGGACAAGGAAGATCGTATCCGTGCCTGTTATCTACACTGTTGCCTGAAATATGTGAATCGGGAACAAATGAACAATACGTCACTCAGGGAGCGCCTTGGCGTCGATGTAAAAAACAGCGCAATGGTAAGCCGGATAATCAAACAGGCAACTGAGGCAGGCATCATCCGGCCTTATGATCCAGATGCCGGCACCAAAGCAATGCGCTATATTCCGTATTGGGCATAGCTATTTGTTTGACCGTTGCTTGACTGGGTTAAGGCAGAGGTTAGTATCGGCACAGGTAAATTATTGATTAATATATAAAAACAAGAGCCAGATTTGCTTGACTGATGCTTGATTAGTTATGCCGTTTCTTTCTGATTTTTTTAAATATTTGCCTTGGGTTACTAAGAAAATTTTTGAAGGCCAATAAAATCAACGGCCTAAAAACAGCGTTGAAGCTTTGTTGAAGCTTTTTTAGGTTTTCTAATTATAGCTAAATAGCTTTGATTTAAACACAAGGAGACGTTTTCATGCCTAAATGCATTTCTGAACAAGTTCGACAACGTATTATCCAAATTGCAGCGCAACAAGGATTTGTAGTGCAGTTGAAAGACGGCGTACAAGATCAATACGTCAAAAATCTAATGCTTTATTCGAAACGCCTAAATCAAACCGTATATATTCGTAAGGACAGAGCGGTTGGCGTTGGCGGGATTCCAGATTATTTTCATGTGGCGGTGCATCCAAACTTTTTTAACAAAAACTGGGCTTCGGTTGAGGAGGGAATTGAGGAATTGATCAATCGTCAAAAGAAAAAAATCTGCATTCCAGCAGTAATTATCAAAAGTTTCCGGTATATCCAGAAAATGATGAGCCCTGCGGAAAGAGCTTTAAAGTTGTCGACTATGATGCCTTAATAAAATTTTTCAGAAAATAACTGGCAATAATAGCTGCGAATCAGTTCGTTCGTGACAGTAAATGATCTTATTAAGAATCAAGAAATTTTCAATGGTTTTGGTGGCTGATTTCCAAACCTAAAATGACGTGACCATGAAAAAGAAAAAAAATAATCAAACAAAAATAAATAATGTTGTTAGCTTGATTCCATCAGAATTGAATTTTTGTATAAATAAATTTGAAAAAAGTAAATCATTGGTGGAATTTTTAGAAATATTAACAGTTGTAGCTCAAACTTCAGTTAATTGCGATTTTATCTATAAATACTGGGATATTTACGTTGATCAACTTGTTTGTAAAAATCCCCAAAATGTTGTTCTTGATTGGATAGGATGTCTACATTTTCTTAGTAACGAAGTACATATTAGTGAGAAATCTGCTTTAAGCGACGAAAATTATAGTGATTTTGATCAAGAATATCATGATATTAATATTTCTTCTATAGCTAAAGATATTGCTCTGGCTTATGCAGAAGAAGGAGGCGAATTTTACAAAATAGGCGATTGGACAAATGATACTGATTATCCATATGGAATATTTATGGCGGCATGGCCGTTGTCGGATATTTTGACAGAACATCCTGACATTAATGAAGCCGCCAAATTAATTTCAAGTTATATGGATGCTTTGTATATAGCTGAGAAACCAGATGATGATATTGTCTTAGTTAAGCAATATGGACTTATTGATTTTTTAAAAAACAGACTGTTGCCATGGGTTTTTAATGATGAATTTGATAAGCAAATAGTTTACAAATTGATTTTAGAAATTATGAATCATGAGATTAAACCGCTTGAACCTGATACATATCCTCTTGGTTTTTCTTTTTTAGAAATAGCCAAACTAATCCCAGTTTTGCCACCTAAATTATTTTGTACTTTTGTCGAGGTATTCACTAATGGCATTAATATTAACCTACCATCTAGTAAGTTATCAGAAATTGAAAAAATATCAATCAAAACTCTCTTAGATGCTATGCTTGGTTATGCTGGCATAACGGTAAATTCATTCAACTCAATCACATGTATATACATCTGGTCGTATTTTATAATAGACAAAGAAATTTTAAATCTTGCTATTAGCCGGTTAACAAATATTCGACGAAGTGATCCTTATGGCTATTCTCCAATTACTTGGGATATGGGGTGGTGCATTAGGGAAAATATATCTAGAATTTGCGAAGTAGCTAATATTGCTTTAGATCATCATGAAATTGCGTATTTAATAGCCCCAACAAACCCCAACGAATATGGGTTTCTTGGTGGCTTTTCCTGCGACAAAGTTTGGATCGGTGAAGAATTTCTAGATACTAATTATCCATACGTTGGAATAATGCGAACGAAAATTTATTGCACTGTGATTGATTGTGCATTAAACGAAGGGTGGTACGAATTTGCAAATGCCTGTTTAGCATTTTTTATTTTTAGTCAGCCAATATATTGTAACAATAAGTTATTTATAAACGACTGGGCCGTGTTCAGTAAGAGATTACTGAAAGGATCAAGTTTGCCTAGTTTTGAACGAGTTCGTGTTGCTGTGCGTTTTGCAATAGATAGAATAGTTAGTGAAGAAAAATACAACAAAATTGACGTTCTGAATCTTGAATATTGGGCAAAAGATAGTACAGACAATAAGAATTTACCTTTCATAAGTCCTATCCCTATTTATAATAAAATTCAACATGATCTTATTGAATATTTTGGCGAAAATCTTTGGAACAAAATAAATATAATTACAAAAAGACAGCTTCAAGATGCTGAGAAGCAATGGTCCGCCATGCATGGCCATTTAGGTAGAGGTGTACATGATTTTGGTTCTCTCGCTATTAGTTTTATAAAGCCTATAGAAGTTGAACTGCGCACTCGTTTGCAGCCAATATTGCAATCTGTAGAGTACATTAATTTTCGTCAAGTACAGGGGCGAAATATAGAAAAAAACCCAACATTCGGAACGTTGTTGCACTTATTAAATGATTTTCATAAGCTCCCTAAAGCCCTTCAAGAAAAAATTAAAGAATTAGGTATTAGAATTCATACGGACAAGGATTTGTTAACTAATTTATTTGATTTATTAAAGCTTCGTAATGAAGCTGCTCATTCTGCTGGTTTTACTGCATCAGATATAGTTAAATTGCGTGGTTTGCTCTATGATAAACAAATATTAAAGAGATTCTTTAACTTAATGTAGTGTTTATATTGTTGGTGTCGTGTAAAAATTGACCAACCGTACCGGTTGAAATCTGATCACGTAACTGATGTTAAAATTTAAGCCTTTCAATGGTTTGTAAACAACTGTTATGTTCAGTCGAATTTCGGAATAATAAGTCCTATATGGTCAAACTGAGATCGGCGCCAATACACTTGTCACCAACCCTGTTTTAGGGCAGTATACAGCAAAAAATATCTCCTAAAAACAGCTCATATGGTATCAGTTTGAACACTCCACGATTTGTCGCAAAGATTGAGTCTGAAGAGCCAACCCTGAGATTGGCGGTTTTAATTGATGCTGATAATGCTCAAGCAGCCGTTATAGAAAATCTGTTAGCTGAAATTGCTAGGTTTGGAGAAGCCACAGTTAAACGTATTTATGGCGATTTCACGGCTCCAACAACTGCGTCGTGGAAGAAAACGTTGCAAAAATATGCGATTAAGCCGGTTCAACAGTTTGCGTATACAACTGGGAAAAACGCTACCGATAGCACTTTAATTATTGATGCTATGGATTTGCTATATACACGAAAATTTGACGGCTTCTGCCTAATCACAAGCGATAGCGATTTCACTGGTCTTGCAATGCGATTGCGGGAAGAAGGTATAGCGGTTTATGGATTCGGTGAAAAGAAAACTCCTGAGGCATTCCGTAACGCCTGCCATAAATTTTTATTCACTGAACTGCTTAGGCCAAACGCGGAGGCTGACCCAGTTGTTCCGCCACCAAAAGTAGATATGGAGCAGAAAATCGTTCAACTCTCTGTTCAGCCTGAGGTGAAAGAGCTTGGTAATGAATTTCCAACAGCATTTATCCTAACTGCGCTTGAACAATCAACAGATGACTCTGGATGGGCAAACTTAGGTACTTTTGGAAGCTATTTAACGAAGTTACAGCCAGACTTTGATTCCAGGATCTATGGGTATAAAAAGCTTTCTGATCTCGTTAAAGCAAAAACGGATTTGTTTGTAATTGAAGAGCGTCAAACAGAAGGATCAAATCATAAAGTTCAATATATCCGGGCCAGATAATTATTAGAATAGATTTTGGCGAAGACTAAATAACTTGAATGGGCAAATAAACCGTCCAAAGCATTAGGGAATATCATGACTGAAATAAATATTACTGAGCCATCCCTGCTTATTCGCACATCAAGGCTGTTTAAGAAAGGCATGACAAATCATGAACTCTACGAAATAACCCAAGGTGTTTGGAAATTAGGGCCTGATAGAGAAAAAGCCACATATGCTTTTTGTATAACAAATATGATTGTTCAACAGATTTACGTAATTCAATATTGGCAACCAGCAGGTACTAAAACCTATACAACCGCGGCACAGCAAGCAGCTAATATTAAAGACGGTAGATGGGATGGTCGGTGGGAGTTTATTGGTGAAATTGCACCAGCCGCTATAGGTGATAAATACATAGGGAAGTCGGTTGAGCACTATTTCAAAAGAGGTAATGCTAGTCCAGTAATGTATCTAAATATAAAGTGAATAAACCAAGTAGCTGATATTGACGATAATCACCAAAGCCATATAGATCTTCCGAAATACTGGGCTGTCGGTCAGATATGAAGTGCAACATATAATGAAAATTCCCGATCGGTACCATTGACTGTCCGAAAGCTGCAATCTGCAACGGACAACGGATTTACCGACCATGATATGGTTGAATTATTGAACAACTTGCCGCGTTGACCATACGGCGGCTAACTGA
>JBEKBU010000374.1:0-5304 GCA_050015235.1 Methylomonas sp.
GGCAACAGGTTGACTTGTTTGATCCCAGACAGCCATGGAATAGGAGAAAATCAGGCTAAAGCCCTACACGTTGTCCCGCGCTCTCTTAGGTGGCCGTACCACCCAGGATAGCGTGGGTCAAGCTACACTGGCTTACCTCATATAGGGTGGGACGTATTCCCTTGAATAGCGTGAAACGTAACAACGGGGAATAGTTCGACCTGAGTCAGTCAATACTAGGTCAATATATTCTCTTTTTTGTTCAGGGCCGTAGCTGACATGTATAGGACGGTTATTATCGTAAAAATATAAACGGTCAAATAAGGTATTATGTATTATCCATTCGGCTACGTCGCGCATATCTTCATCATCAACAATGAAATCGACAGCAGCCCCAAGTCTTGGACAAATTATATTATTTTTTGTATTTAGCTCATGGGCTGCGTGTTGATCAAGTTTTGGCGCAACACTTTTTTTTATGTGCTTCCCTAGTTCATGTGAACAAAAACCATAACTAAGCCTGATCATCCCAAAATATTCAATCACAGGATCAAGCACATTAGTTGCTAAGTCATACAAAGCGTTGTAACTTTCGACTTGCTTGGGGCAATTGGCAATGCCGGTACTTTTTTGGGTTTCGCCACATTCTATTAGTTGTCTATAAGTTAGGTATTTGCCGCAACGATCATCAAGCTCAGGAATACTGCGGCTTCGTCTTAGTTCAAAGCCTTCAATTTCCCAGCGTGCTCCGGCTAGCTTTTTACGAAAATATTCGGGTTTAGGCCCATAGCCACCAAAGTCGAACAAATCAAGAGCTTGCAGTTGATCATCAAAATTTAACTGTGCGGCATAATATGGGAACTCTTCATTGATATAGCGCGATTTCAAATATAAGTAAGTTGGCTCGAACTCTTCCCCGTATTGATATAGGTCGAAGGTTTGTTCGCGCAGATTGATTTTTACCCGTTCCATTAAGCGTGGTAGTGGCTGATTTTGAAAATCATCGTAACGCATTAAGCTTAGCTTGCCGGATAGAATATGAATTTTGATGATGTCGGTTTGTTCAATATCGCCATACAGAACTGTTGCGCAGCCTATGTAAATTCTCAGCAAAGCAGGCAGTTGTTGCACAACGCAGGTATGCAGATGCAAAGCTTCGCCTGCATCCAGGTAGCCTAAACCCTGTTCGGTAGCCTGTTGGCAAGCCTTTGCTATCAGTTCGGAATCGCTGATTTGGAATAACATCGCTTTAGCGCTGCTCATGGCATTTAGGTAATCACCAAAAAATGCTTTGATGTCTTTCTGCAATAGTGTTTCTAAGTGTTTATAAGGTTTTCTTTTAGCAAAGGTTTGCAGGGCGAAATAAGTCAATAAATCATCCATGCGACTCAGGCGAGCTTGATCTAATAAGGTTTCGTCGTACTGATCAAGCATAAACTGTAAGGTCTTGCTAATACTGCCAAAGCCTTGGGTGAGTTCTACCAGTTCCGTGATTTCGGTTTTATCGGGTAAACGGCCTAATTCTAGAGTTTGCTGCCAAAGCGGGTCTAGCAGATGCTTATAGTTTTGGTATTTCTTTTCGTTGCGTGAAAGTTTCGGTATCGCTGGGGAGGATGGCCGCCGCGATAAGCGCAATACATTACGATTGCTACGTTGCCGATTTAATAAGAAGCGTTGTTCCGCATCCTGATCTTTAAAAATGAAAAAAATGCCCGGCGCTATGGGGATGGCTTCTATTTCTAAGGCACCACTCAAAAATGCTTTTAATTCGGTTTGAGTAAAATATTTTTGAAAGGTATTGCGTTGGGTGATGACGCCATCGTTAAAAGATAGTCCCTTCAAGGTATTTTGATTAATCAGCATGGCGGATACGACTAATACTTGCCGCGCCAACGCATAGGCGCCAAATAAGGCTTCCAACCGTTCTTGGTAGTTTTCTATCACATTGATGACAAAACCTAAGTTAACGATATCTGCGCTTTGTTTAGGCTGGTCAGGTGCATAGTGTGGGTCCCAGCCGGACACCGTTATGGCGTTGGCGGTTAAATTGCGAATATCGTCGCCTTTTCCGCAACCGTAATCGAAAACGCTGAGCGCCCCATCTAAAAACCCGTGCCGCGCTAGGCATTGCATTGGTGCAGATAAATTGCTGCGGGAAAGCGCGGTTAAATGTCTGGAAATTGCGCTGCTTTGCGATTCTGCAATGGAGTCGTCATCCGTTGTTTCTTCGTTGCCAATGGGTACAAATTGATGATCAATTAGCCTAAAACCCTTTTCTGAGATCAGGGTTTCCCAGGCTTGTTTAAAGCCTATATGAACGGGGTTTTCGAATAAACCCAATTGTTCAGCGGTTTCGGTCAAATCCCGAAACTGAGCAACATGCGGATCATCCGTGCTTAGGAATAGTTCTTTGCGGTGCAAAATCGGCGGATTAAATGAGTCTGCATAACTGCGCTTTTCAACCCGCTGGCAACCGAGGTCTACCCGATAGCTGATTTCCAACGCGGGAAACGGATCGTCATAAAAGTTTGGATAGTTTAAAAATGATAGCGCGGTGCTCTTGCTATCGTATTTAATAACGTTGTAGTCAGTTCCGGCCTGCAATCCGGCTAATTTCTCGGCTTCGGCAATATGCTGTTGCACCTCGTCATTTTGCTCAGCGGTTAAGCTGGTATGCCAGTAAACATTATTGAGAACTTTTTTGCCTTTCATTTTTTGCCGATTTATTCCAAAGCCAATTGTCTTAAGCGGATTACTTCTTCACAAATGCGTTGGCCGGCGTATTGAATTTCGGGTAAGGTCGTGTAACGGCCAAAGCTGATTCTGACTGCGCCATAGAGCCTGTCGCCTTCAATCCCCATCGCTCTTAAAACATGCGATGCTTCAACTGCGCCGCTGTTACAAGCCGAACCGGAGGCGATGGCGACGTCATTTCTTAACGAGATGAGCAATGAATCGGAGCCGACGCTCTCAAAGCTGACATTAAGGATGTTCGGTAATTTGCTGGATTGATCGCCATTGTAATAAACGCCATCAAGCTTGTTAAGTTGGTTAGTTAATGTATGTTCTAAAAGTTTGCAGTGCTGATAGTCGGTAGACATGCGTTCATGCGCAATTTTAAACGCGGCCGCCATACCAACAATTTGATGGGTGGCTAAGGTTCCTGGTCGCAGCCCATGTTCTTGGCCGCCGCCATGCAATAAAGGGCTTAAATTTGTTTGTTTTCTATTACGGACATACAGACAGCCGATGCCTTTGGGGCCATAAAATTTATGAGCGGAAAGCGATAATAAATCTATAGGGGTTTCCGTCATATCTATATTAATCTTCCCGGCGCTTTGGGCAGCATCGATATGAAAAAAAACGTTTAAAGGTTTTAGGGCGGTCGCTATCTCGTTGATGTCTTGGATGACACCGGTTTCGTTATTGACGTGCATCAGGGAAACCAAGATCGTTTCATCGGTTATGGTGTCTAGAATGCTTTGTAGGCCTAATCTGCCATTGTTGTCCGGACGCAGGTAGGAGACCTTGAATCCTATGGTTTCAAGATGTTTGCAAGTATCCAGAACCGCTTTATGCTCGGTAGCCGAGGTGATTATGTGATTGCCTTTGTGGCGATAACTAAGGGCAATTCCTTTGATCGCCAAATTGATAGCCTCGGTTGCGCCTGAAGTAAAAATCAGATCACTTGTCCTACAGTTTATAAGTTTTGCTATTTCAGACCGAGCCTCTAATACCAAATCATTGGCTCGTTCACCAAATTCATGCTGTAGAGATGCTGGATTTGCAAATGTGCCGTTCAAGGAAAGGCATTGCACAAGAGCATCCACAGATTCTGGTGCTGTAGGGGTTGTTGCTGCGTAATCGAGATATATGCTGTATTTCAATTTGGTAAGTTTGGTTGGCTAATTTGTTGAATGAAGTGGTCCACAATTATGCCAGTGGATATTTAGATTTTGTTCCTTGGCTTGATGTTTAGTAGTTTTATTCAGCACGAGATATGGCTTAAGTATTCTTCCCAAACAATTTCAATGCTTCTTCATACTCAGCTTTAATATCAAAGCCCGAATCATTGCCGGGAGCAACTTGCTGTACAGCAGTATGTAAAATGCAGACCACATTTAAACCGGAATAAGTGCCGGGTAAAGTTCTAAGCTGATATTTTTGCGTCGGATCATCTACCGAAAGACCACCTTCACCCAGCGTAGCGGCTTCCATCGCAACAGCCGCAATTTCTTGTGGTGATTTGCCCTTTAAATCTTTTAGGGCATCAAGGCAAAACATGACGGCATCTTGTCGCAAATCACCCGTTTTACGAAACCCTTGATAGGCAAACTCGCGGCGTCGATCTGCTGCACGATCAGCTTGCGGCGATCCTGGTGCAAGTTCCATTACCTTTTTATAAAGGCCATCCGCTCTCTGTTTGTTTGCCTCTTTATCATCCGCTATTAGGCATTCGGCTAGAGAAAAAAGAGTAATTGAATCTGTTGGCGCTACTTGTGCTGCTTTTTCAAGTATGCGAAGCGCATCTTTGGTATTTCCGGCCTGAGCCATGAGCGATCCGGCTGTACGCAAGACGTAGGGGTCATCCTCTGCAATTTCAAAAGCTGCATTGGCTGCTTCAATTGCTTTTTCAAGATTGCTGTTTCGCATGTAGGCAATAGCTAATGCCGTCCAGGCGTGAGCATGTTCCTGATGAACTGCGGTTGCTGTTGATAACAACTCGATTGCGCGTTTTAGGTTTCCTTCGTCACTGTATACAAGCCCTAGGTTATAAAGTACCACTATATTTTTGGGGTACTTGGGCAATAATTCTTCAAAGATTTTTTTGCCTTTGGGGTAATTGCCACGCTGCAAGGCATCTAAGGCATCATCCGATTGTTCTTTGGCCTGTGTGTCTGGTTCAAAGGAAATATATTCGTTATTGACAGTAATGTTTGTAAAGTAGCCATTTTTGCCGTTATCGAGCTCCAGAAACTCTCTTAAATAGCGGTTGAAGCTTGGAGCAGTAATATCACGATGTTCTGCAGGTAATTGCGTTAAATCGAAATCATCAATTTTTACAAGTACAATTTGCGGTGTTGAGGTCATAGTAAAACGCGTTAATTGTTAGTGGATTTTCCATTCGTAACGATCATTTAATTTTAATCGTTTTAACCATAAGTCAACGAGTTCGGTATCACTGGTGTCTGGCTTGCTATTGATAATATCACCTAATAATTCTGTACAGATCGCTTCCAGCCCCTTTTTCTTGTATGGTTCAAATAAGTCGTTCCGCTCAAACAGGTAATCGGTCGCTAAGACAAAAGCGCCATTCATGGCATG
>JBEKBU010000375.1:0-4888 GCA_050015235.1 Methylomonas sp.
TGCGCACTTGAAATGAAGTTACTGGCAAAAATCGACCCAAAAGAGCCAGTCATTTAATTTTTGCCAATGACCGAAAATAGAAAATAAGCCGACAGTAGGCTTGTAGAAGTTGGCTGGGTTGAATGATAATGAAACCCAGCTTCAAAGCCGATTGTTTTATAATTCAAAGAATAATTTAAATGCAAAGAAGCTCGATTATTTCAAAGCATTTGCTGGGTTTCTCGTTGTTCAACCCAGCCCTTGTTAGTAATTAAGGAAGAACATGACAGAAATCGTATCTCTAATATCTGCATTGGCATGGCCGACCGCGACGGTTTGGATCGCATACTTATTTCGTGGCGAAATACGTGGCTTAGCGTCTCGAATGTCGCGGCTTAAGTACAAGGAAATAGAGGCCTCTTTTGAAAAGGAACTCAAGGTAGCCGAGAGCAAAGCAGCGTCCATATCTCAAAAGACACTTTCAACTCGTCCAAGCGTTGAGCTTATATCAAAGCTTGAGCAATTGCAACGAATTGCAGACATCTCACCAAGAGCAGCAATTCTTGAAGCGTGGCTGCTCATTGAAACGGCAGCCGGCCAATCCGGATTTGTGCAAGGAGCAGTACACCCTAGAGTCAATCCAATGCTATTTGTGGACTGGCTTATTCGGGAAGGAAAACTTCCCCCAAACAGCATTGAACTTGTAGAGGTACTACGAGATTTACGAAACCAAGCGGCGCATCTACCAGACTTCAGCGTAAGCCGCGACGAAGCTGATAGATATCTGACGCTCGCCGTGAAGATATCAACTCTGATAATTGAGCCTTAGTGAGTGCTAAGGTTCGTCAACTGGACGGCAAAATACTACGCATTTTTGGTTCCTACATTGCACTCCGACGATTGTTACGTCCAACTTTAAACGAGCAATTTCGAACATAAACCGGTCATTCAAAAATATACCTTGACGGTCTTGAATTGGCCGTTTGCGAACATTCAACTTACCTGCCCCTGTGGTGTGCTTTAAACAAAATTCAAACTGGCTCCAACTCTATTTTTACTTTTTTTCCAAGGGCCGCAGCGGCGCTCACTAAGGTTGTAAGGGTTAAACTAGTGTCTTCTTCATCTAACAACCTGTTAAGCGATGCTCTGCTGGTATGCATTTTTTTCGCCATTGCCGTTTTACTTAGCTTAAGAGAAGACATACCTTCTGAAATTTGCCAGGCAATGACCCGTTTGGTTGCAATGGCGGTAACTTCTTCGAGAATTGCTTCCTCGCTAAGGAAATCGTCGAAGCTGCCGCCAATATGAGGATTGGCTTCGTGTTGTCTGTTCATTTCTTCCCCCGTAATGCTTTCAATCGTTGTTTTGCCAAATCAAGTTCCGGCTTCGGTGTTTTTTGATTTTTCTTGATAAAGCCATTCAATAGAATCATAGTAAACTATTGGCTCCATATAAGTAGTGTATCAAAAAAGATACAATAAAAAAGGCTTAGTATAGGATTTTATGGTTTGAATGAGCCTAAACCTATGACGCATTATCATAGGCGCTAACTCTGTTTTTCGTTCTTATGGAAAGTAAATTGTTATGTGAAGTATATTAGGCAGAGGGTGACGGCGAAGTCTGGTTGACTTGGTTCCACCCACATACAACGTTCTGATTTGCTTTGCATAATATTACTATCTTTAAATAATTGACAGTAGCATGGCTGGGGGCGCAACTACTTGCCACCCAGCACACTTTTATATTAATTCACCCCTTTGGAGCATTGCAGAGACGCGATTAGTTTGTCCGGGACTTTTTTCCATCGGATCGGCATGTAGGTAAACCTCTGTTGTCTGCATGTACGCATGTCCAAGCCAGAGTGATACCTTGCGCAAATCCCCGGTCGCCTGATATAGCACCATGGCACAAGTATGCCGCAAGACATGCGGTGAGATATGTTTGCCGCGAAGTGATGGACAATCTCCTGCCGCTGCTTGAGCATGCTGATGTAGCAAATATGCGAAGCCGGCACGCGACATCGCCTGCCCACGGGCATTGACGAAAAGCTCTGGCGTCGGTTGATCACCACGTACTGCCAGCCAAGCACGTAGGTCAACAGCAGTTTGTTTCCACAGTGGCAAAGTACGTTCTTTTCTGCCTTTGCCTATGACGTGAACTGTCGGCAACGGCTGAAAAGTCACATCGCTTAGCAGCAACCCAGTCAGTTCAGACACCCGCAATCCGGCTGCGAATCCAACATGCAACATCGCTCGATCCCGGATGCCGGCCCTAGTACAGATATCTGGTGTGTTCAGAATAGCCTGCATTTCTTCTATGGAAAGATAATTGATCAAGTCGGTATTGCACTTCTTTATTGGGATTGCCAAGATGCGCAAGCTTTGTTCCAATACGGAGGGCACACGGTGCTCGATGAAGCGCATGAAGGACTTTATTGCTGCCAGCCTCGCGTTTCTGGTTCTGGCACTATTGTTACGCACGGACTCAAGGTAGGCAAGGAAATCCATCACCAGTTGTGCGTCTATTTGCTCCAGAAACAGCTTAGAAGGCGTTACTTTAAGACGCTCGCTTGCGAACTCGAACAGCAGCCGGTACGTATGAGCATAACTATCGCAGGTATTTGGGCTAGCACCGCGTTGCAGTGGTAAGCGTTCCCGGAGGTATGCGGTAATATGTGGCGCTATGGGAGTCATGGTGTATCTCCTTGTATGAAGGCTTGGCATGTGTGTGCAATGTCGCTCATCAGCTGCGGTGTGTTGTCTAAATACCAGTAGGTGCTACCTATGTGGGCATGTCCCATGTAGGTGGTGAGAGCCAACATGTGGCGGGCAACCCTGTCTCGCGAATCGGGACATGTCATTAGCGCTTTGATGGCAAATCGGTGGCGCAAATCGTGAAGATGTGGCTTTGACCTACCTTCCACACCTTTGATACCGGCGGTATCAAGAAGCAATTGGAATGTCTCGGCGACAATGGTATAGCCAAGCGCATGACCACCTCGGTTCGAGACAAAGATGTGCTCATCATCTCCGACCATTCTACGTCTCATGGTAAGGTATTGATCGAGAGCGGCAGCAACGCTATTATGAAGGTAGACCAAACGACTCTTACGGAACTTGGTTTCACGAATAATCAGACCGTTCGGGGTGATATCACTAAATCGAAGGGTAAGCGCTTCGGAGATCCTCATGCCGGTGGCAGCGAGCAGACCGAACAACGTACTATAGGTGTATGGGCGTAAGGTGCCCGATGGACCGAGCCGGTGAGCCTCCTGAACAAGCCGCAGAACCTCTTCGTCGGTGAAGATATACGGGGGTCTCCGTGTACGTCGAAAGCAAAAAATTTTCTCTGGCGGTATCTCATGTCGATTGTCGTCGGCGTGAACAAAGCGTGCAAACCGAATTAGTACATCCATTCTTCGTGAACGCGAGTTTTCCGACGCCGATTGTTCTGCCCATTTGATGGCAGTTTCAGTCCGCACATAAGTGTCGCCAGCATTGGTAGCGAAGCGCTCATAGCTTGCCAAATACGTCTGAATGGAGTTGAGTTTGAATCCCAGTGCACGCCGTATGGATAGATAGGTATTGATAGATTCGCTTAGCATGGCTCTACTCCTGGCCAAGGCAAAGCGACCTCTTTTAGTAGCTCGACGTCGACCTTCGCATAGACGGAAGTGGTCTCAATTGAAGCATGGCGCAGTAATGCCCCAATAGCAGGTAACGACATACCTTCACCCAGCATGGTGGTCGCCACGGAATGGCGAAGCATATGGGCGCCGCAGTTCGGTGCATCAACACCAGTTCGACGAATAGCGCGCGCGACAGCCTTGCTGACCACCACCCTTGTAATAGGGATGATCGGAGCAATGGCCGTCATAAACACATATTCACAAGCAACCGCTGGTCTCCCATGATGTAAGTAATGCAAAATGGCGTCGCCAACTTCTTGCGGGAGTGGTAATTCCGTTTTGTGTCGATTCTTTCCTGCTACGATCAAGGTTCCTTTGGCCCAAATCAGATGCTGAAATTGCATTCCACTAACATCGCTTGCACGTAAACCGAGACGGGCAACCAGCAGGAGCATAGCTCTGTCGCGAGCGCCCAACGGTGTGGATTGATCGCATGAGGCAATTAAGTTGTTGACCGCCAAAAGTGGAAGATACTTGGGCAACGAAGACAGGTGCCATCTTGCTACGGTGGGAATCGAAAACTCTAAACCCGGCACGCAGTCGCCATGCGCAACCAAGAATCGTAGAAACATCCGCAAGGCGGTGGCTATATTCTTCGCTGCCTCTGGATGAGCTTGGCTTACTTGCAGCATGAAGAAAGAGCGCAATCTCTGAGCGGTGTATGCGCTGGGCTCACCTAGTGTTCGCAGCAGATTTGTCACTGGTATTCGGTAGTTGGCGAGCGTAATGTCCAGCGTGCCGCGCTGCATGGTCATCCATTTGCAGAACTCGGTATACAGGGCCGGAACACAATATTTCGAATGATGCTCGGGAGTATAGACAACACCGATTTCTTTCAGAAAATCAATGAATACGCAGGCACTTTGATAGAGATGATGGTGATTGCCGCTCGGATGGCGAAATAAACCTCGTTCGACAAGATCATCTTTAAGTTGGTTTAGGATTTGATGATCCAACTCATAAACAGTATGTTTTTCAGACGCTGCCCAGTCAGTAAAATGCACAACCTCACGCACATGGCGACGTATTGAGATTCGTCGATAGCCACGATTTGTTAGCCATGAGGTGAATTCGTCGAGATAGGGGCCTGCGAGTCCGGAACGATACCGCGCGATAGTTGGCAGGGATTTAAAATAAGTGGTTAACATGCTAACCTCCTTCAAAAGGGTGCCCTGAAGGATGGCGGCATTATTATGGAAAGCAAATCAGAGCATTGATATG
>JBEKBU010000376.1:0-32529 GCA_050015235.1 Methylomonas sp.
TCCATGCCGAGCATCCGGGCGATACCGGTATAGTTTACTGCCTATCCCGAAAAAAAGTCGAGGAAACCGCTGATTGGTTAAATCAGAAAGGCTTGCGCGCCCTGCCCTATCATGCCGGCATGAGCAATGAGCTCCGGCAAAAAAATCAACACCGGTTTCAAATGGAAGACGGTTTAATCATTGTCGCAACCATCGCCTTTGGCATGGGCATAGACAAACCGAATGTGCGGTTTGTCGCCCATCTGGACTTACCGAAAAGCGTGGAGGCGTATTATCAGGAAACCGGTCGGGCCGGACGCGACGGTTTAGCCGCAAACGCCTGGATGACTTACGGTTTGCAGGACGTGATTACCTTACGGCAAATGCTGGCCGGCTCTAATGCGGATGAAGCGCATAAACGCGTCGAATACTATAAACTGGACGCAATGTTGGCGTTATGCGAAACAGTCGGTTGCCGCCGTCAGGCATTGCTGGCCTATTTTGGCGACGAGTTGCGCCAAGGTTGCGGTAATTGCGATACATGCCTGGAGCCGGCCGCTACTTGGGACGGCAGCACCGCCGCGCAGCAGGCTTTATCCGCTATTTACCGTACCGGTCAGCGCTTCGGAGTGAATTATCTGATTGATGTATTGCGTGGTAAAGACGATGGCCGAATTAAACTGTTCGGCCATCATTTGCAATCCACTTTCGGCATCGGCCAAGCTTTGGACGAGACGCAATGGCGCTCGGTATTCCGGCAGTTAGTCGCCCGCTCGCTGGTGGAAGTCGATCTGGAAGGCCACGGTAGCCTGAAACTCACCGCCGCCTGCCGTCCGGTGCTGCGCGGCGAACAAACGCTGATGCTGCGCAAGGACATCCGCCAAGACGCCCCTAAACCAAGAAGAGCCGAAAAACCACAGCCTGGAAACGCCTTGTGGGATGCGTTAAGAGCCAAACGCCGCGAATTGGCGGAGCAGCAGGATTTGCCGCCTTATGTAATTTTTCATGACGCCACGTTACTGGCCATGCTGGAAAAGCGGCCAACAAACAAACGGCAACTATCCTTAATTTCCGGAGTGGGCGAGCGCAAACTGGCTTTATACGGCGACGCTTTTCTGGCTGTGCTGGAGCAGTTTCCATTATGAAAATCTTGTTAAGATTCCCGCATCCTAGTAGCCAATTTTGGCTGTTATCCTGAGATTTACCGAATAATCGGCAAATTAAACGTAATTATTCAGCTAATTTTAAGATAGCGTCGGCTACCTGGCTTTTGACGCCGGAGCGCCCGGCAGAGGACGCCGTGAATACATCCCTGTAGCTTTCGCCCGGCAATCCATGCCGCGCAAACCTCTGCTAGGCGCTCCGGCGTCAAAAGTCAAGGTTGTTAGCTACAGGAAAGCTATTGAAGGTTAGCGTTGTTGCTCAATATCCTTGAGTTGACGCTGGTAGGCGTCATAACTGATTTGTGGTTTACATTCGCTAGCCAGAATTTTTTGACATTGAAAGGCGCCGAAGTTTTGCCCCACGGTATACGCGATTTCCTTCATGCCATCCACGGAACAAGCGCTGACGGTTAAAATCAGCCCGGTTTTAAGCAACCAACGCAGCCAAATCTTTATTATCATTTCTTGTAACTTTTAAGTTTAAATTTTATTGTAACTATTCTGCAAATTTTAAGTTAGCGCCAGCTATTCGGCTTTTGACGCCGGAGCCCCTAGCAGAGGACGCTGTGAATACATCCGTGTAGCTTTCGCCCGGCCTCCGCGCCGGCCAAACCTCCGCCTGGCGCTCCGGCGTCAAAAGCCAAGGTGGCCAGCGGTCGGCAAACTTAAGTTAGTCCTAATTTTTCCGGGTAAATTTACCGAACAGATTTTTGATTTGGCCGGCGGTGTTCGCCCGTGGCGGCGGCTCTGGCGCGGGCGTTTCCGGAACAGCCGCAGTAGCAGGCGTTTCCGCAACCGTAGCGGATTTGCCTGAACCCAGCAGACTTTTCAATTTTCCGCCGAATCCGCCGGTAATTGGTTTATCTACCGGCGTTTCCGTATACTCCACTTTGGCTGACGTTTCGGGGACGGCGCTATCGGCCGGGAGGTTTTCCGGTTTAGTTTTGGCCGAGCCGAATAAATTTTTAAACTTGCCTCCCATGCCGCCGGAGGATTTAGCCGCAGTTTCTCGAATAGGCGCGTTTTCTACCGTTGAATTATTATAAACCGGCTCTTTCACCGATGCGGACGCGACAGGAATGACATTTTCTTCGGGTTCCGGTTCTTCAAGATCCAGCGGCAACGGCGTGCGTTGACCAAGCTTTTCATCAAGTTTATCGATTTTTGCTCTGGCATTGCTCAGCATGGATTTAAACCGGTTACTGAAACCGGAATCCGTGGCGGATACCGCGGTTTTTTTGGGAACGGACTCGGATTGAGCAACGGCCGCGGCTTCGATTTCCGGTTTCCGTTCCGGGGCCGGCATATCACTTCTAGTGCGGGCTACAGGCGCCGGCGCGGACTCCTGAAGCGCCGAAACGGGTTTAATTTCCGGCGCAACAATTTGCGCTTGTCGAGGCGTTTCGAACTGTTTAACCGGATCTGAGATCAACGGCTTTTCCGATTGGGTTTTTAATTTTTGTTGAAATTCAGCGACTTGGTTTTCCAGCAAAACGAGTTTAGCAATGTCGGCCTGATATTTGGCTTCGGTAGCCATTAAGACTTGTTCGGATTCTTCCTGTTGCGCCGCCAATTGACCGGCCTGTTGTTGGAAGGATGACTCAAGTTTAACCACCTGCTGCTGCATGTTATCCGCTTTCAACCGCGCCGCTTGTAATTGCAAAGTCTGATCGGCCAGTTTATCGGCGCTTTCTTTATTAGCTAGGGTTAACCGGCTGACATTGTCGAGTTCGGTATGGACACGCTCGCAAAGTTGTTTTACCGCTCCCTGATAACGCTGCAATAATTGTTCGGTTGGCAAACCGTCTCTAACGGTTAAGCCTTGCTGACCCAAATCAGGATCAGAGGCCAAAGACTGAATATTCTCGGTCAACTGAGCGTTAATTTCATCAAAACGGGTTTGCAAAGCCGAATAACGAACGGCTTGCTCTTCCAACTGATGCTGCACGTCGCTTAATTCCTGCTGTGCTAGTACTAATTTGGCTTCCGCGGCGTTCAAATTATTTTGCGCCGCCTGATTGGCGGATTGATACGCTTTAATTTTCCTGTTTAGGGAACTGATAGTGAAACTATATAATATGGCTGTCAGCAACCATACGCTAATAGCCAAACACGCCGCATAAACGGCATTGTCCAAGGTTACTTGATAGTAACTGGCAAGCAGGTTTTGAAAAAATGTCACATAGTCTTGCGCTTGCATACGATAAATCCTGGTTAATATAATTATTATTATTTACGAGAATATACCATTGCTGACAGCAACGTCAAAATCCACCCGGCATTTTACCCTTGAAAGATGCATTTGATTAAACATTTTTAGTGTAAATAAAGCGTATGATTATGTTATTTATTAAATGGTTATTGGACTATGCCGCTAATCGACTTGCTTTCAAAACACACCGCGCATTTACCGGAAGCCTTGCAAAAACCCGCGCTGGATTTTTGCGCGCAATTGGATGAAAAACTGACCGAAGAACATCTTGTCAGTTTTGAAAATGAAGCTTTCGCCGCTTCGGTGCTTAAAGTCTGCCTTTGCAGCCGATTTATTAGTAATAACTGGTTGCGCCGCCCGGAAATAGTGTCGGATTTGCTTAATTCCGGCGATCTGCTTTCCGCAACCCGCCGTAGTGATTACCCAACGGTTTTGCAAAGTATGCTTATCGATTCCGAAGCCAGCCTTGCCAAGCATTTACGCGAGTTCCGGCGTAGGGAAATGCTGCGCATAGCTTGGCGGGATCTGGCTGGCTGGGCGGATTTGGATGAGACGCTGTCCGATTTAACCGCATTGGCCGAGACTTGCATACAAACCGCATTGGAATTTCTGTACCGGCAGGCCTGCGAACGTTGGGGAATACCGCGGCTGACGGATGGAACGCCGTTTAATCTGGTGGTTTTAGGGATGGGCAAACTGGGCGCCTGGGAGCTTAATTTCTCATCAGATATTGACCTGATTTTTGCTTATGCCGAAGAAGGCGTTCTGACTGAAAAGAAAGAAATCAGCTACGAAGAATTTTTTAATCGTATTGGCCGCTCATTGATAAAGGCTTTGGATGAAATTACCGCGGACGGGTTTGTATTCCGTACCGATTTACGCCTGCGACCGTACGGCGACAGCGGTCCGTTACTGATGACTTTCGACGGTATGGAGCATTACTATCAGGCTATGGCCCGTGAGTGGGAGCGCTATGCGATGATTAAAGCCCGCCAAGTAGCCGGAGACCCGCATACCGGCCAGCAATTGGCGGCCATGATTAAACCGTTTGTCTATCGCCACTATCTTGACTACGGCGCTTTTGACGCCTTACGCGGCATAAAATTACAGATTATGCAGGAATTAAAACGTAAGGATAGGCTGGAAAATATTAAACTCGGACCGGGCGGTATTCGCGAAGTGGAGTTTATCGGCCAGGCTTTCCAGTTAATCCGCGGCGGCAAGGATATAGCATTACAGCAACGCGAAATTCAAACAGTGCTGGACGCGCTCGCGGAATTGGAGCTGATCCCCGCGACAGATGTTGCAATACTTAAATTCGCATATCGCTTCCTGCGGCGTCTGGAAAATCATATTCAGGAATATCTTGATCAGCAATGCCATGACTTGCCGGCCGATCCGCTACGGCAAGCCATTTTGGCGTTTTCCATGGATTTTAGCGATTGGGCGAGTTTAAAACAGGAATTAGACAGCCTCAGGCATAAAGTGCATCGCATCTTCGAAGACGTATTCTCGCTACATGCGCAAGACAGTAAACTGCAAAACGCGCTGCTTCTTTGGGTCAGCGGCAGTGGCGACGAACAAGCCCTGGAAACTTTAGCTGAATACGGCTGCGCCGATCCCGGCGCAATTTTGGAAATCATCGTCAATTTCAAGCAGTCCCACGCCATGCGGCATTTATCCAATCAAGGCCAACTGGTGGTACAGCAGTTAATACCGTTATTAATAGGCGGATTAACGGGCCTAAAAGATCAGAATGGCGCCCTGCAACGCATCCTGAAATTATTTGAACAGGTAGCGGGGCGAACCGTTTATCTATCCTTGCTGGTGGAAAATCCCATGGCGCTAGCACAGTTGATCAAGCTCTGCTCCGCTAGTTTATGGATTTGCGAACATCTGGCGCAATTTCCGATCCTGTTCGATGAATTGATTTTTGTGCGCAGCTTGTACGAACCTTTGCAAAAACCGGCGTTAAGCCAGGAACTTTTACGCGAACTCGGCAAGAATGATATTCTCGAATCGGAACAATGGATGATTACCTTCCGGAAATTCAAGAACCTAAATATGCTGCGAGTAGCCGCCGCCGATATTTGCGGCGATATCCCATTAATGGTTGTCAGCGACCATCTGACCTGGATCGCCGAAGCCATCACCGAGCAAGCGTTGAACATGGCTTGGCTGGAACTTGGCGTAAAACACGGTTATCCGCCGGGCTGCGGGAAAACGCCGCAAAATTTTGCGCTTATCGGGTTCGGTAAATTCGGCGGCAGGGAACTGGGTTACGCATCCGACCTGGACTTGGTATTTCTGTTCAGTTTCCCTGACGCCAACGCCGAAACCGAAGGCGCTAAACCGATTGGCGCCCATTTGTTTTATTTGCGTCTGGCGCGGAAGTTTTGCCAGATTCTCAATACTAAAATGCTATCCGGCATTGCCTACGAAGTCGATTTGCGGCTGCGTCCTAACGGAGATTCAGGCTTATTGCTAACGCATATCGATCATTATGAAGATTATTTAAAAAATGAGGCATGGACTTGGGAGCATCAGGCGCTGATACGCGGTCGTTTTATCGCCGGCGATGCGCGGTTACAAAAGAGTTACGAAACAATACGTACACATATATTGAGTTTACCCCGCGACTATCAGCATCTGAAAACCCAGGTTAAGGAAATGCGGGAAAAAATGCGGGAAAATCTGCTATCCAAACAGACGGATATTTTCGATTTAAAACAAAGTCCCGGCGGCATCGCCGATATTGAGTTTTTAGTACAATTCGGCGTGCTTGCCGAAACGGCGAAACATCCTGAATTAGCGCTGCACACCAGCATGATTGCATTGCTGGAAGAATTGGAAAAACTAGGTTTTTTTAACCAAGCAGACGCCGATCTGCTCAAACAGGCTTATTGCGGCTACCGTGATTTTGGCCATCATCAAATTTTGCAGGGCCGGAATGCTGTCGCCGACAGGTTAACCTTTGCGGAACTTAGCATACAAGTACAAAGGCTTTGGCATAAATTTATGAGCTAAATCCCGTTCAAGTGCTGCTGTAATACTCACAGGCTATCAACAATAACTGCTGCCTTCTAAACATTCGCAAAGATTTTAGGTTGTATTTTTGAAATAATTTTGATTTACTTAAATGGCTTAATTTTTGCTTTCAAAAAACCAGCCAATTGTTTCTTATTAGGAAACACTCAATTACTTTATTAACGCACTGTTTATTGTTTCATCACATGGTATAGTTAAAACGTAAAATCAATACGCAGAATTCGTAGGAATTTCGAGGTGTGTATTACAAATGTAGTATGTTTCTCGTGATTTTCATCAAACCTTCACAAGATTTATTAATTTAACCTAGATAATTAAGGTTTGTACGGGATATACCTCGGCACACTTGATTAAAGTGTGTGAAATGACTTAATTTTTACCTGTTATTCCGAATTTTTAATTGGTTGATTTCTTTAAACCAATTTGAATCAAAGCACTACAATAGCGGCATAATTATTGCTTTTAAATCTAAATCTGGTTGCTTCATTGGATACGCCATGTTAAGTATTTCGTAACGCAAGCAATCTTTATTAACTCTGTTTGATTTATTGTATTAACTGTTTAACTAAAGGTCGATTATGAATACCGCAGCAATTTTACCGGCCATACACATGAGGAGAGCAGAAATTGGCACTGCTCATAAAGATTCGGCAAAATTAATCTTCATCAGCCGCTTTCTGTTTTTCATCATCATCTATCTGGATTTACTGGCTGTCGCACACATCAACCATCAACAGCTAACCCAGGCTTATTACATTCTTTTCATACTCAGTTATCTAATCGCAATCAATGTTGGGAATGACGCCGGGATTTACCGGATACGCAAACAATACCCATTTTTTAAAGCCATCAAAAATCTTGCCTGGAATTGGTCGATCGTCGCCGCTTCGCTGATTATGATAGGCCAAATAACTGAAACTTACGCATTTTTCCCTAAGGAAATAATAATCTCCTGGCTAATATCCACGCCTGTTTTCCTGCTATCCAGCCAATTTTTAGCTTGGTATATCATTAACCACCGCTTCAAGGATAAAACCGTTAAAAAGGCCGTCATTATCGGCGCGAATCAGCTAAGCTGCGATTTATCGCAAAAAATTGCCGACGACCACCTTGATATTAGCATCGAAGCTTTTTTTGACGACAGAACCGATCAGCGGCTGCCTAAAAAACTACGCAATCAGGTTTCCGGAACATTAGCGGAGGTTGCTGATTTTGTAAAAAAACATAAAACCGATCTGGTTTTTATTGCACTGCCCATGGTTTCGCAACCGCGTATCCATGATCTTCTGGAAAGTTTAACCGATACAACCGCCTCCATTTCGTTTGTGCCCGACGTGTCGTTTTTTGATCTGTTGCACGCACGTTTCGACCATTTCAAAGGCATCCCGACCTTAACTATTCGCGATACGCCTTTTCATGGCATGAACTCCTTTATCAAACGCGCCAGCGATGTGATATTAGCCTCATTAATTCTGCTGCTGATTTCGCCTATCATGATAGCCGTAGCCATAGGCGTTAAATTAAGCTCTTCTGGGCCTATATTGTTTCATCAGCGCCGCTACGGTTTGCACGGGAATGAAGTGGTGGTTTATAAATTCCGCTCCATGACGGTTACCGAAGACGGAGACCGCAATTATTTGCAAGTAACGAAAAACGATCCGCGCGTAACCAAATTCGGCGCTTTTATCCGGAAAACGTCACTCGATGAATTACCTCAGTTCATTAATGTCGTTCAAGGCCGCATGAGCCTCGTCGGCCCCAGGCCGCATGCGATTGCCGTAAACGAACAATACCGCCGTTTAATTCGCGGTTACATGTATCGCCACAAAGTCAAACCCGGCATCACCGGTTTGGCGCAGGTAAACGGCTTCCGGGGCGGGGACGATCTGGAGCATATGAGAGGCCGTATTGCTTGTGATTTGGAATATATCCGCAATTGGTCATTCGGGCTGGACTTATGGATTATTTTCAGAACAACAAAATTGATGTTGTCAGATAAAAATGCTTACTGAATTTAACTTCTTACCACCACTCTATTTGCACAGGCGAGAGGCATAAACTATAATCATAACTATTGGATTTGTTAAATTAAAACAGCGTTATTCCATATTTGTAAAAGCATAGCCTTAAGGTTTTGCGCCGTTCAATTCATTTCTAAAATAGCTTGTGAAAATTTCCGCTGTTCCCGTTAAATTTTTGCTTAACCGCAAATTCTCCTGTGTTTTCGCCATATGGTTTGCCGGATTTTTTAGCTTACTGATGGTGAATCAGGCGTTTGCAGTGCAAGATTATTTAATTGGGGCCAGCGATATGGTCAAAATATCCGTATTCGACTATCCGGACTTAGCCACTGAAGTCCGAGTCAGCGAATCCGGAAACATTACATTTCCATTAATCGGCGAAATCAGCATAGGCGGCAGAACAGCCAACGAAGCCGAAAAATTAATTGCCGAATCGTTAACCAAGCAAGGCTTTGTCCGTCAGGCGCATGTGACAGTACTTGTCAGCGAATATTTCAGCCAGCAGGTTTCCATCCTTGGTAATATTGCTAAACCCGGCAGATACACTTTAGATAAGCCTAATCGCCTATCTGAAATTCTGGCTTTGGCGGGAGGCGTTGCCGAAGATGGAGGAGATAAAGCCCTTATTACCCGAGTTTCCGAAAATGGCGAAACCCAACGTACGGAAATCGACTTATACGAATTATTCCACGGCGATTTAAGCAAGGACGTTCAAGTAAAAAGCGGGGATATGATTTTTATTCCCAAAGGACCGGTTTATTACATATACGGAGAGGTTCAGCATGCCGGCATGTTTTCATTGCACCGGAATATGTCGGTCATACAGGCGATTTCAATTAGCGGCGGATTAACGCCTCGCGGTACCGAAAACTGGGTTAAGGTCAAGCGCAAAGACGTTAACGGCGAACTTCAATCCGAAACCATAGAATTAGGCGACTATATTCAAGCAAACGATATCCTTTATGTTCGTGAGAGCTGGTTTTAGGAGGCGCTATGACTTTCGGCCAATTGTATTTGATTCTCTTCGCCAGGAAGCTTACTGTTTTAATCACCTTTAGCCTGATATTCGGGCTAGCCTGTTTTTATCTTTTCATCACGCCCAAAATTTATACCGCCTCGACTTCTATCGTCGTTGAATTTAAAGGCGTCGATCCTTTTACCGGCTTGACGATTCCCGGATCGCTTATATCTGGGTACATGGGGACGCAGATAGATATAATCACCAGTCATAATGTCGCGCTTAAAGTCGTAAGGAATCAGCATTTGGCGGATAATCCCGCAACTCAAGCAATTTATGAAAAACTAAATGACCAAACCAGCATTGAAGACTGGCTGGCGAACGAGCTAGTTTCGCATATAGATGTCAAACCGCCCCGCGATACTACTGTCATTAATATTGATTTCTCCAGCAAAGATCCTGAAACTTCCGCAAAAATGGCGAATGCGCTTGCGGCCGCCTACATTGTAACCACGCTGGAATTAAAAGTAGCTCCAGCCAAATCCCAAGCCGCTTGGTTCGACGAACAAACCACCACCCTGAGAAACGCTGTCGAGGAAGCTCAACAGCACTTATCGGATTACCAACAGGAAATCGGCATGGTGGCGCCGGATGAAAAGCTTGATTTAGAAATAACCCGTTTGGGCGAACTTTCCAGTCAATTAGTCAAAGCTCAAAATGAAACCTACGATATTCAAACCCGTCAGCAGCAAATCGCTAATGCTACGGCTAAAGGCCGGCTGGAAGAACTGCCTGATATCCAGCATAATTCCATGATTCAATCGCTCAAGACTGAACTGGCCCATTCAGAAGCCAAGTTCGCCGAAATGTCTGAAGGCATGAGCGGCAACCATCCGCAAATGCAACGCATCCAAGCAGAAATTGACAGTTTAAAACAAAAGTTAGCAGCGGAAATTCGAACCGCCAGCGCGTCGCTCACTAATGCCGCTAAGCAGGCCAAGATGCGGGAATCCGAGATAGAACGCGCATTGGCGGAACAGCATGCGCGGGTATTGCAGTTAAAAGAAGTACGCGGAAAGCTTATTTTATTAAGACGGGAAGTTGATAATGCCCAGCGTACATACGATAGCGCCCATCAGCGCAGCGAACAAATCCGTCTGGAAAGCGAACGAAATCAGACTGAAGTGGCTGTGTTGAATCCGGCAATAGTTCCGGCTGGGCCATCCAAGCCCAAAAAATCGATTACCCTTTTGCTTGCCGGCGTTTTAGGCGTATTACTTGGAGTCGGCTTTGCGGTAATCAGGGAAATTCAAGATAAAAGAATTCGTTGTGAAGAAGATATATTAAGCATACTTAACATGCCGGTTTTAGCCCAACTCAGCGCAAATCCCATTTCCAGCAAAAAACTAGCCTTTCCGTCCATTTTCCGCATTTAGTAAAACATGCTGACAGCTTTAGAAAGTGTAACCGCCTTCCAACCTGATTCCGCGCTGCCAGTGGACAAAATGCTGGGTATATTGCTGATTGAAGCCGGATTGCTAAAGCAGACGGACATCGTTACGATTCAACTTTGCCAGAAAGAGCGTAATCTGCGGTTTGGGGAAGCCGCGGTGGCATTGGGTTTGGTTAAAGAAACCGATATTATCCGCATGCTGTCCAGCCAATTCGAATACTCGTATCTGCCGGTCAGCGATAGAAGTTTGAGCGCTGAGCTGATCGCCGCCTATCAGCCATTTACCGCATCCGTAGAGACGCTCCGTAACTTAAGAACCCAAATAAAACTGCGTATAGCCGATACAACCTCGAAAATTCTAACGGTAGTCGGCGTAAATCCAGGCGAAGGCTGTAGCTACCTGACCGCAAATTTAGCGACGGTTTTTTCTCAACTAAGCGAACGGACTTTACTAATAGACGCCAATCTGCGCGCACCAAGACAACATCAGGTATTTAATCTCACTCAACGGCAAGGTTTGGCTGACTTGCTGGCCGGACGCTGCGGCCTTGAGGTAATCACTAAAATCCCAGCTTTAAAAGATCTTTCGGTTTTGCCGGCAGGCACCCCGCCGCCGAATCCTCAAGAGTTGCTGACGCGGCCGGCATTTGGCGTACTGTTGCATGAGCTAAGCAGTAGCTACGAAGTCATTTTAATTGATACCCCGGCCGCCATGCTTTATGCGGACGCACAAATAGTTTGCGCAAAAACCGGCGTCGCATTGTTAATCGCGCTAAAAAACCATACACGTAGCAACGATATTTTTACTTTAAGCAAGGAATTACAAAATAATCGGGTAAACTGCCTGGGCGTAGTTCTGAATGGAAAATAACCGATTGTTTTTTCAATTGTTTACACGCTTTTTGAAAAATGCACAGAGAAATATACGATGAATCCGAACAATTGCAATCCATTATTTCATGTGATGCTGGCATTAACCTGTGTATTTTGCCTCTGTACCTCCAATCTAAACGCCGAAAGCGAAACAGCGCCAAAACAAATTGATTTACATACAGGCTTTCAGCCAGCTACAACACTTTTTAGAGATAATTTGTGTCTCGGCGTTAAATTCAGTCAGGGAGAATCATTAGACAACTTATCCAATCTAGAAACGTTAAAAGTCAAATGGGTACGGGATAGTGTTGACTGGGCCGTCATGGAACCCGAACCCGGCAAATGGCGGGAAGGTTTTCCGGTGGAATTTCTGCAAAGGCTTAAATATTACCGCGATCATGACATCGGCGTAATTTTTCTACTGGGGTACGGTAACGGCAAAGCCTATCCGAACGACAACCAAAATCCGACAAACTCAACCGACCCCACGCGTTTTGCCGACTATGCCGTCCATGTTACCGAGTTAATGAAATTTGCTCAGGTACGTTTTGCACTTGAAATCCTCAATGAACCCCATAATAATCGCACTCTTAGAAACCTTGGAGGCAATTGGCAGGGTAAAGCGCCGTCGCCTTGGGTGGATTATTATGTCCGAATAGCCCGGGAAACCGTCTCGGCGGTGCACGCAATCGATCCCGATATTAAGCTGCTGACTGATGACGATATGTGGATAGTTCACTATTGGTTTTTGGAAGCAGGCTTACCGCCGGATATAACCGGATTCGCCATTCATCCCTATACCGGCCCGAAAGATCCCGAACATACGGCGGTTAGTTATAACACCGACTGGACGCAGCCATTTTCCGTAGTCGACAAGGATGGCTCGTTTGGCTCGGCAGTCCGCAGGCTTCGCGAACATGGAATAGCAAAACTCGGCAAAACGCCAGAAATTTGGATTACGGAATGGGGCTGGCCGGTTGGCAATGGAAAAGGCGAGATTAGCGACGCCACCCTAACTTGGTATTTACCCAGGGCTTTTATTCTTGCCGCCGCCGCCGGCGTCAAAACCACCTGCTGGTTTTCATCGCATGATGCGGTAGACGGCCCCATGGGCTTAACCCGCAACGATAATTCCAAACGGGACAGTTTTTTTGCCTACCGAACCCTAGCGGCTCAACTTGCGGATCTCAGATTAACACAACATGTTTTCGGTTCCGACCATCCGGCCGAGGGCGTACAGGGTTTTCTTTTTGAAAACGGCCAACAGAAAAAACTGGTAGTCTGGAATGTTAGCGGCCAGGATAAAACCATGATTTTCCCGGATGCCGAAAATTCGGCAAACGGTGTTGACGTATTGGGCAGAGAAGTTGAATTAATAGGAAAAACAGACAATAAAAAACAAATTAAAATTACTGGCATGCCGGTTTATTTTTCAGGAAAGATGCTGGAAAATATTTCAAAAATTGAGTTTAGCGATGTCTTAGAATAGCTTCAGTGACGCAAAATTTTGCTGAAAAATACTAATGGAAGTTACGTTCTTTGCAATACCCGTTATCTTGGCGGGATTATTCGCCTCTGACGATAAGATACTAACCGCGTTCTTGATTTGCTTTTTATTCGGCGGAACAGCGGCTTTATCGCTTCCCGGATTGGGGGGCGCGCCAATACTGCCGGCAATATTACTATTACCCTTTCTATTATGGAGAGCAATCAACGATAAAACGTTAAAAACCCGGCTAAGACTTTTCGCCTACCCTAACGCCGGATTCTGGTTAACATTATTAATATTATACGAAGTTCTCAGCGCCTATTTCCTGCCACGTATTTTTGCCGGTGAAACGTTGGTTTATACCGCGAATCGCGGCGCTTTTAGCGGCGTAAGACTACTACCGTTGATTCCTGTTTCAACCAATTTGACGCAGTCTATATATACGGTTTTCGGGTTATTGAGTTTTTTTTCAACTTGCATACTTCTTAATTCAGAAAAGCGCATCGAATATTTTATAGACGGCGTTTTATTGCTTGCTTCGCTAAACATTCTGGCGGCGCTAATTCAAATCGGGGAAAGTTATCTCGGGTTTCCAAGCATATTAACGCTGGTTAGCAACGCTGATTACGCCATGTTCGGCAATTATGAAGTCGGCGGACTGTTGCGAATCCAAGGAACATTTCCGGAAACTTCCGGCTTTTCAGGCTTTACATTACCATTGTTTGCATTTACTTTCAGTCTATTCCGCAACAACTACAAAAAAGTTTATAGCGGTACTATTTCACTGTTATTATTAATATTTTTGCTGATATCGACCTCAACTACCGCCTATTTTGGATTAGGCTCCTACTTTATCTTCATTTTTTTGTCTACAATTGCCCTGACCATGATGAATAGGATAAAACCCAAAATTGGGATAATTACATACACTATTTGGTTATGCTTAGTTTTAATGTGTATTTTTTTCTTATTTAATCAGGAGTTCTTGACACGCATCATCGACTTTTTTAATTTGACCGTTTTTAATAAATTGGATAGCAGCTCCGGTAAAGAACGCGGCGCCTGGAATGCGCAGGGCCTAACCAATTTAATCGAGACTTATGGTTTCGGAGTCGGTTTTGGGAGTAACCGTTCATCCAGTTTAATAGTGGCTTTTCTTTCTAATACCGGGATTTTTGGAACCGTTTTATTCGCCATATTTATGTTGAAAACAGCAACAACTCTTACAAAAAATCAATTTCTATATCTGCAAACCGCAACTGCCGCTAAAAATGCGCTATTGATTGCATCAATAAGTACCATTGCCTCAGCGGCATTTGCGGAACCAGGAATGATGTTTTATTGCTTTGCCGCGGTCGTTGCGGTCACAGGCAAAACCGAGGCTAGAGAAATAAAAACGCCCACTACGGATTTCCATTCGAAAATATAAATCTATCCAATCACAAACCGATGTTCACACACTCCGAAAATTCAACACCAACGGTATTCATCAATGGGCGGTTCCTCTCGCAACGGATTACCGGCATCCAGCGTTACGCGCGGGAAATATTAAGTGAGATGGATCGGTTATTGGCGGCTCAGCCGGACAGCTCGTTTAAATTAAAAGTTTTAATCCCCAAGGGCGTCTCTCCACCTGTATTTAAAATAATAGAAGTTGAAACTTGCGGGAATTTTCAAGGCCATCTTTGGGAACAAATTGACTTACCTTTGCGTGTAGGCCGTAGCTTACTATTTAGTTTATGTCCAACCGGACCGGTCTTAAAAAAACACCAAATCATCACTATACACGATCTCGCGGTTTTCCGGATTCCGGAAGCGTACAGCCCAATTTTCCGTATCTGGTATAAACTTAATTACTCCGTAATCGCTCGCCGCGCTCCGCTTACCATGACTGTCTCGCAATTTAGCGCCGGCGAAATTAACCGTCGCCTAGGCGTCCCATTACAAAAACTCCGAATTGCGCTGGAAGGCTGGCAACATTTAAACCGCATCGATCCCGATACAGCCATTCTTGAAAAGTTCCGGTTAAACCAAGCGCCTTTTGTACTGGCGGTAAGCAGCCCAACGCCGAATAAAAACTTTAAAGCTATTGTTGAGGCCATGGAAATATTGGGCGATTCCGCTCCGCTATGTGTCGCCGCCGGCAAAGCCGACGCCAACGTATTCGGCGAAAATAGCGCTACCCTGGAAAACATACGGCCATTAGGTTATGTTACCGATGAAGAATTGAAAGCCTTGTATAGAAACGCCGCCTGTTTTGTATTTCCGTCATTTTATGAAGGCTTCGGCATTCCGCCTTTGGAAGCCATGTCACAGGGCTGTCCCATTCTAGCAGCGGATATCCCGGCTGTTAAGGAAGTATGCGGAGAAAATGCGCTTTATTTTGATCCGCGCCAACCCCGGCAATTAGCTAATTGCTTACAAGAAATCATGAGTAATCCGAATTTAAGGCAAGAATTGTCCGTAAAAGGTATTGCGCGCGCCGCACAATTTACTTGGGAACAAGGCGCGCGAATTAATCTTGAAATAATCGGACAAACATTACCAACCTTGTAAAATTTCTGACGTTTTTTTAGTTTATAATGGAAATTATAATGTAATATTTTTTTCCGTCTTAATAAAAACTGAAACTCTATGAATTTACGTGTGGCGGTAGTCCACGAATGGCTTACAACTTATGCCGGTTCTGAAAAAGTCGTTGAACAAATCCTTAAAATTTTTCCACAAGCCGAACTATTCGTTTTAGTCGATTTCCTGGAAGACGATAAACGAGCGCTTTTCGGCGGCAGGCATCCAAAAACCAGTTTTATCCAGCGATTGCCAGGCGTACGCAAACATTACCGCAACTATTTGCCGTTAATGCCGCTGGCTATCGAGCAATTCGATCTCAGCGGGTTTGATTTGGTCATATCTTCCAATCATGCCGTAGCGAAAGGCGTTATCACCGGTCCAAATCAAATACATATCAGTTATGTGCATTCGCCGATCCGTTATGCATGGGATTTACAACATCAATATCTACGCGAATCCGGACTAAACAGCGGCATAAAAGCTTGGTTTGCTCGGATTTGTTTGCATTATCTGAGAATATGGGATGTGCGCACCGCGCACGGCGTTGATCAATTTATCGCAAATTCAAACTATATAGCTCGCCGTATCCGTAAAGTCTATGGGAAAGAAGCTATCGTTATTTACCCACCGGTTGATATCGATCACTTTAAGCTACGCCAGCAAAAAGAGGATTTTTTTCTAGCGGCGTCAAGAATGGCGCCTTATAAATGCATGCCAATGATTGCGGAGGCTTTTGCCGGCATGCCGGACAAACAGATCGTGATCATAGGCGATGGGCCGGAATTTTCCAAGGTAAAAAATATCGCCGACAAAACCGATAACATTAAACTGCTTGGCTATCAATCCGATGACGTTTTGGCGGACTACATGGCGCGCGCGCGCGCATTTATTTTTGCCGCGGAGGAAGATTTCGGCATTACCCCGGTAGAAGCCCAAGCTTGCGGAACGCCTATTATTGCCTATGCGGCTGGCGGCGCATTAGAGACTGTTATTGACGATCACGAACCACGAAAACGCACCGGATTATTTTTTGCCGAACAAACGGTCGCATCTTTAACAGACGCAGTATCAAGATTCGAAAATTCGGGCAAGTTTTTACCAGAGGCCTGCCGGGCAAACGCCGAACGTTTTTCCCAACAAAATTTCATTAAAGCATTCAGTGACATATCCGAATCTTTACTAAACAGTCCAAGAGCTTAATATGCAACAGTTTAATAAAAACCACTAGCTCGTACCGGCTCATTAATTCTTAATCAACAATTAAATCATTAGGAAAAGACTATGGAAAAATTCATATATATAACCAAGCTTTTCCTTATACCTATCGGCCAATCATCGGATAACTTTCAAAGTTAAATTTTATTAAAATATTAAATAGTTATTGAATATTGATTAGTTGATTTATACAAAATCTCCAATGAAAAACCAAAGTAGATGACAAGATGAATCTCAAAATCTCAGTGGCTCTGGCTTCCTATAACGGCGCGGAATACATACGGGAGCAACTCGATAGCTTGAACGCTCAGAGTTATTTGCCATACGAATTGATTATCACTGATGACGGATCAACTGATGACACTCTTGAAACTGTTAATCAGTTTATCAAATCAGCTCTATTTAAAGTGTCAGTAATTCAAAATGAGGAACGGCTCGGCTGGAAAGATAATTTTTTAAAAGCCGCCAGTCTTTGTTCCGGCGATTTGATAGCGTTTTGTGATCAAGATGATCTATGGTTACCTAACAAACTAGAAATAATGTCGAAAGAGTTTACAAATCCTAATGTGATGTTAGCTACTCATACATTAACCGTTTGCGACTCCAAATTAAAACCAATTGCGATACAAGATCAAGGGATCAAAAAAACTCAATTACTGCCGCCATTGCATAAAGCCCATTCTCCTTACTTTGGTTTAACCCTGTTATTTCGGAGAAGTTTGTTAGAAATTGGAAATCTGTCAGAACGATTGCCTAGTCTTGGTCAAGCAACGTCAGGATGCCCTCATGACCAATGGCTATCCTTTTTAGGAAATGTTTTCGGGTATACTTCTGATCTGAATATCCCACTTGTAAATTACAGACAACACGGAAAAAACTCCGTTGGTTACAATGATGGCTCTGAACTTCGTGATACGCGCAAACTTTGGCTTGATGACCCTCTTTTGATATTAAATTCCGATGTTAATTTTTTTGAAGCCAGGGCTAAAGTCTGTGAGAACATCTCGCTTCGAACATTGAATTCAGATATCAAAAATCAGGCAATGCTAGGCCACTCTTTCTTTTCTCATCTTGCCGATATCTCGAGAAAAAGAATCGAGCTTCTTAAAACTACAAATATTTTTAAGCGTTTTTTATTTTTTTATTTAATGTTACAAAATGGAAATTATCTTCCAAACAATAGACAAGGAATTGGATGGAAAAACGCGTTAAAAGATTTAATCATTAGTGTATTGCGCTTAAATGCGATATTAAAAAATAAATAAATAACAGGTTATGTACTTTGACTAACTCAATAAATATCCTAAAGTTTATATCCAATTTATTTCATAATGCAAGGAAAATAAATGAATAGCGCGTTAATTTATGTTACTGACAAAAAAGGTTTTGAATTAACTATTTATTCCATCTCTTCATTTGTATTAACTCAAAATCCGCAATGGGACATACACTTATTTTGCCACGATTTTATTCCAGACGATATCACTGATATAAAAAGCCGATGTAATCAAGCTGGTTTCAATCTCATCATTTCCAATATAACTGATGTTTTTATTTCCAATTTACTTACTAAAGGACATGTAACATCGGCGGCATATTTAAAAATCGTATGCGTTCTAGCTCTAAAGGATCAGTATGAAAGAATCCTATATGCCGATAACGACATACTTTTTGTTGAGTCGATCAATTTAAATAATATAAATTTTGATAATATGCCGCTGGCGGCAGTAATAGATATAGCTGATTGCGGAGAAATATCCGACCCAAGCTTTAATGAAACTTGCGTAAAAAATGGAGTTTCACAAAAATATTTTAACTCGGGATTTATGTATTTTAACGCCCTTATTTTGCGTAATGACACAACTATAATGGATAGGTATCTTGAGTTTTTAGGAATACATCAAAGCTTTTGCTGGTATAAAATGAACTGCCGGACAAATGATCAGTGCGTGTTGAACAGATTATTCTGCGATCAATGGACGCTAATTCCTCTAAAATACAACGTTCAAGGTTGTCTTAAGTTTACGCAGTATTGGTCTCGCGCCGCGGTTCGGCATTACCAAGGATCCAACAAATTTATTCCCGTAAAGCCCTGGCGAGACGATAACAAGGGTAGACGCTTGGTTGCTGAAATAGAAGAGTTTTTGGGCTTAACTCCGATCAAATATTATAAATTGGAAGGCGTTCTTTTTTATCTTAATATTTTGAGAAACTGGAAATCATATAACTCCAGACAACTCGTTCTTGCCGAATTAATTAAAGCTTATGGCAAGGAGTTTTTCTAAGGGTTGTCCGGAAAGATATCCGCCGACGGTTTAATCAAATGCGGGTGGAGCCTCTCATGATCTTGAGAGGGAGGGTAATCTTAATCGTTCACCTAAAGAAAATTCGTAATTATTCAGCGAATATTAAAGTAGCGTCAGCTACCCGGCTTTTGACAGAAGAATACCCCGGCATTGTTCATAGCGTCAAAAATAAGGATTTAGGCTTCCTTTTTACATAAATAAATAGCGCTTTGTCCATCAGTCTCTGTTTCGTAAGTAAAATCGAGGATGGAATATCCAAGTTCGTTTAATAGCGAAAATAAATATTCTTTATTATATCTAACTATATGGAGAGGACCGGAGCAATTTAAACGATAATTTTCCGGGTTTATTGTGAAATTTTCCACATTTTCTTCAACAAAAGTTGTAAAAAAAACTTTTCCATCATTATTAAGAATTCGTAAAAAATCTTTAAGGTATACTCTCATATCGTTTTCAATCGTATGAGAAAATACGGAAAACAGATAAATTATATCCATGCTATTTGACTCTATATCAAATTGAAAATTGTCTGTGATTCTTTGTCCATTCACATTATATCTTTCGTTATATAGATCAAGATATTTAAACCTAAACGAACCATGCTGTTTTCCAATGTGGTTCTCGCACCAATTAACTGAGAACTGGTCCACATCCATCCCTACATAGTTGACTTCCCCAACGACTCTAAGAAGGCCATTCGCCAATCTACCTTGGCCGCAACCAATATCTAAAATTCGAGACGCTATGTTGCATTGAAAAAATTTAACCAAGCGATTAGCTTCTTTTTCAGCCGATTTTATATAGAAAACATCATCTTTGAACTCCGGACCGCACCATCTTTTATCAGGGCTAGGAATAATACTTCCATCCACAACGACGTAGTCGTTTTTTGGTGAAATTTTTCCGATTACTTTTTTTAAAATATTTTTTAGGCTACACATAATTTTCCTATTTATTGATTTTATGATAAGTATTTTACTTTTTAAACAAACTTTATTCGGTAACTGGTTTGCGTGCAATTAGATTTCTTGAATAAGCACAATATTTTACGATAATTAATTAAAAAGACGCAAGAAGCAAAAAATGAAATCCGGCTTGCTTAAAAAGCGCTCTATTCGTATTTTTCAGATAATAAAATGACTGAAGACTCTAAAACAAACATCTTTTTTGCTTTGATGATGCGTTTAAGCATAAAAATAGTTCGCACAAACGCCAACACCTGAGATTGCAATCTTTTAAGATCGAATAACATAGTATATTTAACTAAAAAAAACATTTGTTCTTTAAGGAAGCCAATAAAGTTTGATGTAAATGTATTAGGATAACGCTTAAGCCTGACAATATTATTATTGACCAAACGGTTTGGATCAAGCTCAATTTGCCTGCTAGATTTACAAGTTCTATCGTGATATATGATTGCCTTAGGTACTATACCAACGCTAAAACCGTGAAAAAGCGTACGGTTTATATAATCATTGTCTTCACTATAATGAGAGAATATCGGATCAAATCCACCTACTTTTTTAATGCAATCGACAGTTACCAACCACGCTGCGGCATTTACAAATTTAGTAGCATATACGGATTTTATGTTCTTTAGAAAAGTGTCAGAAATGATGTTAGGGCAAATGTAATAATTTACATTCGCTTCAAAATTTGCATCTAATCCAGTTCCATTGCCATTTAAGTGAAGCGGACTCAATATACCAAATTCAGGCCTAGCCTGACTTACCTGTACTAACTGTTCAATTGTATCGGGCTCTATCCATGCATCTTGGTTCAACAGAAAAAAATAATCCGCTCCATGCTCCAATGCTTTTAGAAAACCAATATTATTGGCTTTACCAAAACCGAGATTAATTTGCGAGGCAATTAGCTCGACATCAGGGAAAAGCTGACGAATTTTTTCAGCTGTACCATCAGTTGAAGCATTGTCTATGGCCAGTACTTTTACCGGAGTTGTGCTTTTAGCTAAACTTCCAAAGCAATTCTCGACCCAATGGGCGCCATTATATGTCACAATTATTACATATATCATATATTTCAAAGATCAGAATGTATCTATATATGATAACATCAATTTAAACATGCGGCGCATTAAAACAAAAACAGCCAAGGAAATCGCATTAAAAACTATTGACAAACAATGGGCTAAGTGAATGTCTCTACTGAAGGCAAGGTTAATTTAACTTCTTAAACTATTTCACTAATTTTGACAAGACAATCGATCTATGCGAAAATAATAAGCAGTGCTTCTAAATTCCGCCTGTAACCCTATTAGCATGGGCAAATCTGATTGGTGTATTCTAATTTATAGAGGGTTTGCAAGAAGTTATTTACAAACAAATTATTTCGCCGATTTATGACTTGCCTGAAAGAAGTATTTAATGAATCTTAAAAAGCAAGTTTTATCAGGGGCTAAGTGGAATACCGTCGCTAACGTATTTAAACAAATACTACAATTACTGAGCTTGGTAGTCTACGCAAGACTTTTGTCTCCAGACGATTTTGGCCTCTTTTCTATACTGATGATATTCGTTAGTTTTCTGACGCTATTTTCGGATATGGGCATGTCAGCAGCTCTTGTACATATTCAAAATCCTTCCAATAAATTATTTTCAAGCGTTTTTTATTTTAATATATTTGTTGGTTTTGTACTTTGTATTACTTTAATTATTTTAACCACCCCTATATCAATTTTTTTTGATAATGCGAAATTAAAAGAATTATTGCCGCTGATATCTATAAGCTTTGTCATATACAGCTTTGGAATCGTACAACGAGCCATCTACAACAAACAGCTTAACTTTAAAAAAATAACCCTGATTGAAACCACGGCCGCAACTATTTCTATTTTTATTGGCATTGGTTTGGCCTATTATGGATTTGGAATTTACAGCCTTGTTTTTCAAGCTTTGATCAATGGTTTAATGACCGCCTTGTTTCTTCGCTTTACCGGTCATTGGAGGCCGCTGGCGTATTTCTCACTTAAGGACATCAAAAGTATTTGGCAATATACCGCTAATCTGTCGTCTTTTAATGTAATTAATTATTTTGCTAGAAATGCGGACAATTTTTTGATAGGTAAAGTTCTTGGCACGGTAGATCTCGGAGTTTATAATTTGGCTTATAAAATTATGCTTTATCCGGTTATGAATGTTTCCCAGGTTTTAATACAAGTGTTATTTCCAGCCTTTTCAAAAATACAAAATGACAATGAAAAAATCAAGAAAGCCTATTTGAGAGTGATTTTCTTTATATCCCTGGTGACATTTCCGTTAATGGCTGGATTATTTGCAACTGCCGACCTTTTTGTCAAAGTAGTATTTGGCGACAAATGGCAAAATCTTGCCAACTTGTTAATGATTTTAACTCCAATCGGTTTGTTTCAATCGATAGTTACCACAGCCGGCTCTATCTTTATGTCTAAGGGAAATACTAAAAATCTGTTTATAATAGGCTCGATAAACTCTGTGATATTCGTTACTTCTTTTGTAATTGGCTTACCATATGGTATTGAGGGCGTCGCCATTTCCTACTTAATTGCAAACCTAATCGTGGTATGCCCGACCTTGAAATATGCCTGGCAACAAATTGGCTTAAGCGTATTTGAAGGGTTTAGAACGCTGGCGCCGGTTTTATTATTTTCCTTACTAATGGTCGCCGTCGTCTTTGAAGAAAAATATTTATTGAGAAATATCGTAAGCGATCTGATACTTTTAATTATTTCCATTATCATTGGAGCCATCGCTTTTGTCATCCCGATACATTTGAAATATGGCGGTTTCAAGCGAATTATAAGCGAGTTGCGATAACGGAATAACGGCGCCATATTTTTTAATTAAACGCTAAGTTTTAAAAAAAAACTGCCTTCTTAATGACATATAACACTTATAAAAGATACTCGCGTTTTTTAAACCTATGAAAGGTTTCTCAACTAAATTCCAGCTTAACCAACCCAAAACCAAACAAATTGGAGTTGTCATAATAAAAACCGTCCAAGGAGAGATCCCGGGAATATAAAAAATTAAAATCTTCTGAATGGGCCATGCATATAAATATACCCCATAAGATAAATCGGACAAAGTTTGAAATCGTTTTATATGGTAAATGTTCCAATATGCAAAAGTAAACAAAACACCTCCACCCGCTACCGCGAGAACAACTTCCGAAAGCGTTTTAGAAAATAATCCCGTCACTACAATCACAAACAAAAGTAGGCAAGTTTTATAATTTATTCTTAATCTATCGGAGAATAAATAATAACATCCGCCAACAAAGAAAAATACCGCCAATTTATATATTGGGTCTTGGAATTTAAAATGATAGCCGAAAACTTCAATACCAGCCGCCTGCTTTGCATACAAAAACAAAGATATAAGCAGCAACGCAGCCATCAACCAATATATACGGTTTTTAATTAATCCCATCCCTCCCAACACTAAAACTAATAAATAACAGTAAAACTCATATCTAATAGTCCATAAAGCTCCATTTAGGTGTTTTTGAGGCCAACCATCGAACGCGTCACCCTTCGGTGGATTTAGAAAAATAAGATCTTTTATGAATTGAATATAATTAATGTTGGATACATAATCTCCTGCATTTTCCGAACCAACAATTCCTACAATAAATACGCATAATATTGATGCAACAATAAACCCGGGATATATTCTTAAGACTCTGTTTCTGAGAAAAACTAATGGATTAGGATTTAAATGCCAGCTTTTTACAATCAGATATCCACTCAATAGAAAAAAGCCGTAAACCGCGACCTCACCGGTGGAAACAGTATGAAATATCTGAGTTAAAACCTCTCTATCTCTATTACCGTCTATTAATTCAGGCGAGTGCGAAAAAATAACTAATGTTGCAAATAACAACCTTAAAAAATTAAAATTATTGCACCTACCGATATTGCTCATAGATAATCTTTTGGTTGTACTACATGGATTTCTTAGTAGAAATTAAACGGTTATACCGTAAACGAATCGCCCGGCGTAATGCTTCTTTGCGGGTACGCCCAAACGATAACGGCAAGGCGTGCCGCGCTCTGTATTCGTCACAAAGCTGATTAATTTTCGCGGCTTCTTGCTCAGCGGTCATCCCATTGGAATAGATTTTATGTTGAGAGGTTATAGGCCGAATGTGGCTTGCGATCACCGCATCAATGACAGCCGTTTTGGTCATTTTTAATACTGCCTGCATAAGCGGCATGGCATGGCGGTCAATTCCATAACTTGAAATTGAATACGGGTAAAAAGGCGCAACGGCTTCTAATAAGCTTAATCGGTAAAAAGGCATCATAATTTCGACCCAGGGTACATAATGCATTAGATTACCGGGTTGAACCGCGGTATGCGGTACCGAGGAAATACTGTCAAGACTAAGTGCTGGCGCGAATGCATCCAGCTTAAAAATTTCCGCGATATGTAATAAATAATTCAGACCACTCACTCTAACTAAAATATCGTCATCAATAATTCCTATATAATCATATATTAATTGATGACTCTTAATATATTCATATAGAGCCTCGATAATTTGGCCTTTGCATTCCGTCGCATGCGATAAAAATAAATGACTACCCAAGAAATTAAAATTTGTTGCGGCGATATCGCCTTTCCCCGAATAATCAAAGGTGAGAAGATCGAAAGCCGGCGCCGCGTCAAAATCGACTAACTCATGAGGCTTCGACTTCCCGTCCCAACTGATTAGGATCAATGTTTTCATGGGTTTTCAGGTTTTTTGCAAATCAAAGAAATAAATTCGGCTTTTTCCGGTTTAAAAAAAGAAGCTAAAATCGCTTTCCAGGCTAACCAAGGCGTAACCCGGTACTGGTTATCGTTTGGATCTACGCCAAGCTTGATACGTTCGCTGGTTTTAAACATGAAAATAGTGTCCGTGAAAGGCTGGCTTTTAAACTGGATCGAAATAAATCCACATTCGGCTAACATTTGAGTGAGCGCTTTTGCATTAAAAATTATCAAATGCCGTGGCGGTTCGAGCCCACGCCAGTTCCGACCGTAATATTCATGACTAAAACTGGTAATGTTCGGCGTTTCCAGCCATAATTTTCCGCCGGGTTTCAATAATTTGAAAACCTGATCGAGGGTTTTCCTAGGTTCATGTAAATGTTCTATGACGTGATTCATCGTAATCAGATCGAAACTAGCCTCCTCATCGGCAAACGCCTCAATACCTCCCTGCCTAACTTGACAGCCCCAACTTTTGGCCGCCTCGATCACTTGCGGATCAGTATCCACGCCAGCGGCCATCCAGCCAGCGTCTTTAGCATAACGGAGAAAACTGCCGCTACCAAAGCCGACATCCAAAACTCGCGCTTCTTTTTTGGCCTTGGGCAGATATCTAAAGGCGCGATCTATCGATACGCGGGCGCAAGTCAAATAAGCAAAAACAACTCCTAGCCAAGTAGCGGGTGAATAATTGGTGCCGTATCGCCAGTTTCTATAACCATTGCTTAACGCCCTACGAAAAGTTTGCAAGCCGGACGGATTAGTTGAAAAAATATCCGCTTCATCATGCGTATAATAGCTTTTGTAAGCGAGTCCAATAGTATTTAGGCTAGGCGTTGGATCTAGATAAGCGCAGTCGCAGCGAGGGCAGTTATACATATTCCATTTACCGGGCGCGCAAAAAAAAATCCGATCGACTAAATCAGCATGTAATAGATTTCGTTGCGTAGAATTGCAAACGGGACAATTGTTGATGTATTCCAAACCATCTAGAGGCCAGACATCAGTCGTCGGAATGATGGACATTGTTAAATCCAAAGTTTAATGTTTATTTTAAAAAAAATCATGAAATTTCGTAAAATTATGTAGATTCATTCTGTTTACCGGCGTTATTTAGATCGTCCAGCAACAAGTTCCTTACAAGTCAATAAATCTACAGTATCCGGCTTCTTATTTCTGAAAAAATTGTTTCCGGGGCCGTAAACTTGATGCATTCCATCCCTTCGCAACCATTAGGTAAAAAACAGGGTGAACAAGGGACATCAGCCACCACCACTTTTGCATTGGTATGATAAGGCATCCAACAAGACGTTCGCGTTGTGCCCGTGTAGATACAGATCGGCGTTACGTTCCTCGCCGCCGCGATATGTCCAGCCGCCGACTCAAGACCAACCAAAAGCCTGGATAGGCCAATACATTCGGTCATTACCCGCCAGGTAAGTTGACCGGACAGATCGAAAGTATCGCCATTGTCCTTTGCAATATTCAAGCATATTTCTTGCTCATCCTTACCATGCCCCAATAATACCACCGGAAACCCGGATTCGGTACAAAGTTTGGCCAATTTCCGCCAGTTTTCTGTTTGCCAACGCCGATGGACGCCCCCCGAACCGATATGAAAAATAATGTAATTTTCAGGTATATGATGCTTTTTGGCAATTACGCGCCATTGACCGCGTATAGCTTCCGAAACATACAATTCCGTTTTTGCTAAGGGTAAATAGGGTTCGCATGCATCAATTTTTTTTAGCATGCATTTGTACCACTCGACGATATGCGCCTCCTTATCCGCCCAATTTTCAACGTGCGTCAACAGCGCCGCCATACCTCCGCTATTCCATCCAAGCCTTACTGGAATCCCGGCAGCATACAGCGGCGTAATGCTATTTGGGAAATAAGGATACAGATCAATTGCGAGATCGTAATGCATCCTCCTTAGCTCACGTATGGTCCGAAAACGGGTTTGAATATCCGTCTTAAACTTTTGCCATAAAGGAATCCGGTTGCGGTTTAAACGCCAATGGTCGAAGGTATGGACGTGCTTAACATGCGGATTATCGGCCAACACATCGATTGCAACGCTATTAATTAAAAAGCCGATTTCCGCGTGAGGAAAAGCAGCGGCGAAAATCGGCAATACACTGGTGGCGATAATAGCGTCACCGATATGCGCTTGACTGCAAAGCAGGATTTTTTGCGGCGAGGCCGAGATAGTACATTCGGACGGACGATGAAATAACCCCAAAAACCCGTCCAGAAAACGCATTAGCCACCAAAGCGCCCCGTTATAAAACAGATAGGGGCCGCGGTTGGGGGATGGCCGAATTTGGTCACGGGTTAGCATATAAGGTTTAGTTGAGTTAGTGTTAATTTAAAGTCAACCGGATATGCAATTTAGACATGTCAACTTTCATCGGTTTCGAGCAATTCACAGAGAATATGCCCGATCAAAATATGCATTTCTTGAATACGCGCCGTATCATTTGCTGGTACTACAATTGAATATTCACAAACTTGTTTAAGCACGCCGCCGCTGCAACCAAGCAACCCGACCGTAATTAAACCCAGTTCTCGTCCTGTCTGAATAGCCGCCGCCACATTCCGGCTGTTACCGGAAGTTGAAATACCGATTAATAAATCCCCTGCTTTTCCTAAGGCTTCAACTTGGCGCGCATAAATCTGGTCGAATCCAAAATCGTTGCCTACGGAAGTCAGGATGGAAGTATCGGTTGTTAGCGCGATTGACGGCAAGCCGCGACGCTCACGGCGAAATCGCCCTACTATTTCGGCGGCAAGATGCTGGCTATCGGCGGCGCTGCCGCCATTCCCCATCCAGATGATTTTCCCGCCCCGCGAAATACAATGACGCATCAAAATGGCGATGCGCTCAATGTCTTCGTAGAGTCCATCTAGACCATTTAAAGCCGATTGATGAGCTGAGATTGCGTTTATAATAATCGATTTGAATAAGTTCGGTTTAATCATGCAAACCGTACCTAATGTGATTCGTAAATTCCATCATTGAATAAAAGTTCATCGCAAGAGTTCTATATTATTTTCAATATCTTATCAAAAAAGCTACCTAGCTTGCTTCAAAATCTAAAACTAGCGTTAGCCGATAACAACGTATAAAGATAATCCGCCCCAGGGGCATTGGAAGTACGCTGCGCGTTTTGATAATTTAAATTAAAGTTTGCATTCCTTATCGGCGAATATTTGAGACCGATTTGTTCGATTAAAATCTCATCCTGACGCACTGGTTGCCCACTAATAACCAGACCCGGATCCCCGGAATAAACGCGCTGGTTATGGGAAAGATTCCCTGAAATGCTAATTTTATCAGTTAGTTTCCAACCCGCGCCAGCGCTAATCAATTCGCTGACCATATAATTGGCCGTTTCATCAGCAGCGGAAATCAATTGTTGTGACGCATTGAGACTCAGATTTAATTTAGCTGTCGGCTCCCAGTTGACAGACAAACTTCCGGTTAGCCCCGCAAAATTGCGGGCGCTATAATTATTATAGTTTTTTTCAGTATACCCTAAGCTTGCAATCATACGGGTTTTATCTAAAACTTTCCAGTTCAACTGTAAACTGAAGTTTTGCTGTAGAGCACGGTTATCTACTAAGGTTAATTGAACTAATTGCAAATTTGGGAAATAATATTCGGAATACTGATATTGTAAAGTAACCGTATTGTCCGCAGCTGTACGATATTCAACGCCCAAATTCGCTCCAACGGATTGTCTATCCAAAAATGATCGCTCCACGACGTTATGAAACGTATCTAACCAATTTATTCCGCTAATTATTCTCCACCTAGGATCCAAACTTAACTGAGCGTTGGCCGTAGTTGTATTCTCGTTTATCATATCTTTAGCATAATACGTCGTGTTATTGAAACTACTTTGATAAATACGAAAGCCCTGGGTTATTCCGCCCGACAAGTATCTAGCGGCTCGCCATTTCCAAGTAACGCTATCATTGGTTGCAATATAGTCAAGCCCTGGATTGTTAAAATATTGGTTTTTGTCAACTTCGACATTTAATATTATTTTTTGGTCGCTTATTTGGTAGTTATAAACTCCGCTTAACATCGATTTATTAATCGTATCGGATAGACGGGCTCCTTGCGGTAGGATAATACCCGAGGATGATGCATTTTTTGGAAGCAAAAATAGGTTATCGTTATTCAACATAGAGTCTGAAACCGTAACCTGCCAATTATCCGTAGAATCCGCGGATGTATAGGCGGTTTCGCTCCAAAGGAATAGGATACAATAACAAACTATATGTAATGGGGAAAGCACGTCTAACCCATTGCGTAAGAGTTTTAACCTTCCGACCAAAAGAAATTTCAAATCCGTTTTAAACGTTTGCCTCATGGAAAAGCTGTTCACGAATAGAGAGGCATGCTTAATTTCTGAACAAACGATTTAAAATACATGGATCGGCTACTTAAAATCCGCCCGCGGGTTTTAGGAAACAAAAAGCTTTGGCTGGATAATTTATGTTATGTATCAAAGATGCTTTAAGGTGCTTAGATCGCAAACGTTTATAAAATCCTGTCTCTTAAGTTAGCTTATTGTGAATGCGTATTATTACCTGTTAAATTATAAAGTACTTTCTGGATAATTTACGGCGCTGCAATCTGAATTTAGGATTTTAACCCTACGAAAAACTCAAACTCCATGATGCCGCGAAACTGAATGCGTTGATTCATTAGGCTTTTTTACAATGACCATCTCTCTAACTCAACGTTAGGCAATAAATCGCCGATCAGATTTGAGCGTGACTATTTATAACCAAACGTTATTAAGACTCTTAATTAAGTTTTAGAATATTTTGCGGATCAATGCGATGTAAAACCAAATCCTTAATAGCAATTAAATTCCCCTTAAGTCTCCCGCGCCTATCAACCCAAGGCTCTGGAATAGTTGATTTTACCAGATTTGCTAATAAATTTTTTGACATCAGCTTTAAAGCATAACTACACGACATAGTGCCTTTTTTAGCCAAGTAGATCGGGTTGGCAATCTGAGAGTAGCCAAATCTTAAACCCGAGGTACGGCCTGTTTTGGTCGCTAGATGAACGCCCGTCAGTCTCAGACTGGTTACAATTCGGCCATGGGGCGCCATGGTGCGGCTGAAATCAATATCTTCCTGCCAACCATACAGCGGTAGTTTTTCATCGAATTTTAAGCCGTGTTCATAAACCGGCGCCAGCCTGATGATCATATTACAACCATAAGCGCCGTAAGTATCCATGATAGCATCCTCTTCATCTGGGCGTGGCGGCTGGTTTTCGATCAACTGCAAGGCAAACTCATGGGCCAGTCCGGCGCTATGTACGCCATCCATTAAAAGCCAGCCTCTGGCGACGACAATATTTGGATCTTCAAATAATTTTGCCGTTTCCGCCAGAAAACTAGGGCTTGGATAAAAATCATCATCAAAAAATACAATGATATCCGCATCTCTAGTCGTAGACAAAATTACATTTCGTTGCGTACTTAAACCGCGCCCCCCTCTTACAACGCAAACTTTAAAAGGTAGCGAGTCAATTATCGATTCATCAAAGTCCTCGGGGGCGGCAGGACAGATGACAACACGATCGGGCAATAGGGTTTGCTTGCACAATTCAAATAGCGTGAAACTGAGCTGTTCTCGACGTCCGGCGGTGGCGATTCCAACTATGATTTTCATCCTTGCTCCTTTGAAATTTACAGGGTTTACGGAAATAAGCTCAATATATATATCAAATAAGAAAATATTGTGAAATTTAAAAAATTCGGTAAAACAAATCAGCCTAGGCATGCTTCGCGAAAGGGAACCGCATCAAAAACCCACGTTTAGACTTAGCGCCCAAATTGAGCTCTGTGAAATATTCGTACAGACTGATATTAACAGCAAAGAGGAATCTTAGCCAAAATTTAATTAAAAGGCTTAGTTTGAATTACACATTCAACAGCCCGGTCAAAAAACCCTACCAACTAGAGAAAGTTAAAGCGCCCTCTGTTCAATTTTGGAAATATTACCAAAACCCTTCCTGAATAACAAGCTGTTTCAGCTAAAGCTAAAACGTTTAGTCAGACACTGGAAAGAGAGTATTAAACGCAAAGGATTTGACTTAATTTTGGCAAAATATCAGATAGATTCAAGCATGTTTCTTAAGACATCGTTAAGCGCCAAATAACCTTTCCGATTTAGATGCAGTCCATCGTCCGTATAGCTAGCCAACAAATTCCCATGCTGATCGCTAAGAACTTTAGCGCTATCTAAAATTAATACGTCACGGCTAGCTAAGCTTTGTAAAAAAAAATTCACTGTGAGGATTGCCGATTTTACTCTGAGTGTAGCTGGACTATCGTCGGTATATCCCAGTGGAAAAATTGTCGTCACTATCACTTTTACGCCAAGCTCCCGAGCTTTTTCGATAACCGATAATAAATTTTCTTGACACTGTGTAATTATAGCTTGATCACGGATACCAGGAAAAAGAGGCATTGCCCTCAAATCATTTATACCCGCCTGAAGAATAATGACTTTCGGCTTTAATGGAGCAATTTGCCGCTCAAACCGGCCTAATATTTGTACAGAAGTCTGTCCGGATATTCCCCTATTGATTATTCTGAATCCGGCAATATTATTAGGCGCATCCCATAGTTCCGCGCGAGAATCGCCATACAAAACAGCTAATGGCGAAGCATTTTCAGAATGATCCGGCGAAGTATTATAGGATGAATTAATACTTAACCCGAAAGGATCTAATTTAAGCGCCGCATAACTTAAACTATAATCCTGAATTCGCTTGTAATAAACAAAATTAAACCCCAATGACGCTATCAAAAATAAACTTAACAACAAAGTTACTGTATGTTTATAGTTTTTAATGTAATAAAAAACTCGCATTAAATTAAAAGCGCTTTAAAAAAACTCATGTTATTTGATGAACTAAACACGTTTCGCCAATTTTAAAAATGGTCTTTCAACAAACTGGTGCGCAACAATACCCAAACATAAACTTATTGCTATAGCCATGAACGCATAAACTGGAGCCATATTAGCATACTGAATGGGAGAGGATTTAATTATTCTCGCATAAGTTGTCATCACAAACGGATGAAAAAGGTAAATTGAATAAGATGCTCCGCCAAGATAGACAAATAAGCTTATAAATTTTGAAGAACTCCTAATACCTAAACAAGAATAAACTAATAAGGCGGAAGGCACCCCCCAAATTAAAAAACGCACATTGTGTTCAAATCCTGAAGTGCTCTGCCCTGGAGCTAAATAAGAACCTAGCATTAAACTAGTTAATCCGCAAAAAAACACAAACCAATTATTAAATTTAACATCAAATTTAAATAACATGGCGACTAAAACACCAAACATAAACTCAAAAACAATGGGATCAGAAATTGTTTTAGAAAAATAAGTCGCGGGGAAAACAGTCCCAATTATAAAGTTAGCTATTAAAGTCAG
>JBEKBU010000377.1:0-10036 GCA_050015235.1 Methylomonas sp.
ATAGTCATTTGCTTCAATTAACATGCCGAAACAAAAGACGACTTATATGTAGCGGTTTTACTTAGTGCTCAAAACGATGCAATCCAGCCTATTGATAGATAAGCAAAACCCATACAACGCAAACACTGTGCTATGCCTGGCGTTTGTGCTTTTATTCGCTTCAGCGCTCTGTATCCCTTTTGATTATACGCCGCTGCAAGATTACTCCGAATGGATCTTCCAATCTCAAATATTCAATAGACTCTTATCCGGTGACCATTCAGATCAATTTTCTATCAAGCCATATCCTGTGCCTTATGCGGTTAGTCAATTAATAATAAGCGCGGTCTTAAATTTCTTCTCTCCTTATGTTTCAAGTAAAATATTTATTTTAATATTTTTATTATTTTCATTGTTCTCCATTTATTGTTTTATTATAAAAAGACAGCTTGATAAAACATGCGCGCCTTTATTCATGCTCTCTATAGTCGTATTCAACTCTTGCTTCTGGAGCGGTTACATCGGTTATCAAATCGGATTGTCAATTTTTTGTATCTATGTTGCGCAATCAAAATCCATCAAGACTAACCCCTATGTTATATCCATATATTCCGTCATACTATTTTTTTCCCACGGGTTAATTTACATTCCTTTTTGTTTGTTAATAATTGTATATAGTCTTTTTTTACGAAAACAAAACATTTTTTTAGGATTATTGCCTTCTTTCAGTCTGGTAATTATCTACATTTTATCTAAAAGCGAACAAAATGCTATAGCAAACCAACTCGTCATTGATAACTATTCAAGTTTTGTATTTTATAAAATATACACACTGCTGAAACTTGGCTCTTATCAAAACTTGATATTTTTTGATATTGATGACTCGAAAATTGCCAAGTTTATTCCATTAGTAGGCTTTGTGCTAAATACTCTATTTGTTTTGTTTTTATTTCTTTCCGTTTGGGCATTGCTGCGTAAAAACTTCAGAAGCGCTTCTAATTTAAATTGGGACATAGAGGCTATTACCGCGGGTATTTTATTTTTGCTGTTTTTGATCAGTCCCGCCACGGCCGCGGGCATTGTCAATCCAGGTGAAAGGTTTCTTTATCCGGCGTTGATTTTATTATCGCCCTTGTTGTTTCACAATAATTTAATACCTCTGATAAACAGAAAATGTCTGAGCGCCACGGTGGCCATCGGTTTGCTATACACTCTTAACAGCGCGTTATTATTGTCAAAAAAGAACGAAATTGCCAGTGACGGCCTCCATATTCAATTAGCCGACAAAGCATCAAGCCCCGCTTCGGGTCATATATTTTTCGGACATAATCTATTAACCTTTGACCGGAAGATGAAAGAAACACAGCTGGCTTGGTATGCTAATCAGATGCCTAATTGCCGGCTATTCTTTCAAACCTCATTATTGATTCAGCATTAGGCCGGTAATTATTAGTCGGATAATGTTTTCTGGTTACCTAATTGTTTTTATAAAACGAATGTCCGCTTCCGCTACACTTATCGGCTTTAATCGCATAAGCCGCGATTCTTGGCTACACCGACCATGATTCGATTACTCAATATTCTGAATTTGCTCCCGCATCTGCTCTATCAATACTTTCAAATCGATAGAAATCTGCGTCATTTCCCTATCAGAAGATTTAGAACCCAAGGTATTCGCCTCCCGGTTCATTTCCTGCATTAGAAAATCCAGGCGTCTGCCGACGGGTTCGGTTTGTTTGAGCGTATGCAGCACTTCGGTAATATGCGCTTCCAGACGGTCGAGTTCTTCATCGACATCCATTTTTTGCGTGAGCAGCACCAGTTCCTGTTCTAGACGGTCAAAATTCGGCTCGGCTACCAGCTCTATCACTCGGCCGGTCAATTTAGCACGCAGATTTTTTAACACTTCAGGCATACGTCTGTGGGCTGATACCAGGTGATCCTGCATTCTCTGGCAGCGATCCGCCAGCATATCCGCTAAAAGCCCGCCTTCCCGGCCGCGGGTTTCCAACATCGTATCCAAGGTTGTCTCAAGCAACTGCATAATTTTATGCAGTAAAATTTCCTTGCTGGTTTCGTTCTCCTGTTGTACGCCGGGGAAAGCCAATATTTCCAAAGCCGAAAAAGGCTGCGGATTATTCATGACCGCTTCAATTTTAGCGGTTGCCTCTAATAACTTTTCGATGAGATCGATATTAACGGCAAAAGACTGGGTGTTTGGCAATTTTTTAAAACTTAAGCTGCATTCAATCTTGCCGCGTTTAAGTTTTTCAGCAATCAAACGGCGGACTTCGCATTCGGAAAATTTAAGCCGTTCCGGAAGTCTGATGCTAATATCGCAATAACGGTGATTAACCGAGCGGAGTTCACAAAGAATAACCAGACTCTCCGCCATAATTTCACCGTCCGCAAAAGCGGTCATACTTCTAATCATTTTTCACCTAATTGATAAATATCGCTTACCGAGCGGGATGGCAATCCGCGGTCTTCCTGTTACACTTACAGCATATATCTATGCTGGAACTACAATTTATAGATAACTCTACACCAAACATTCAATTTGCGTTATAAAACAAACAGCCGAAACACATAATTAGCATGCTTAAAACGCCCCAAACGGCCGCTCATCCCCAGATCCGCAATCAATTGCAGACCGGGACAATTATAGATCAGTATGTTATTGAACGGGGATTAGCGCATGGCGGCTTTAGTTCCGTTTATCTAGCCCGCCAATTACAAGATCAGGTGCAGGTGGCGATAAAGGAATATCTGCCGCATAGACTGGCTCATCGCGCCTGGAACAATCTGGTAGTGCCTAACAATGAGGAAAGCAGAATCTTGTTTTTGCGTGGCCGAACGTTGTTTTTTGAAGAAGCCAAAGTATTGGCTACCTTGAAGCATCCCAATATTGTCGATGTGATCAATTTTTTTAAAGCCAACGATACGGTGTATCTGGTGATGACTTATGATTACGGCGTTACGTTGGATAAAATTTTGTACAAACGCAGCCTGGCTATAACCGAAGAGTTTATAGTAAAAATTTTTTCCCGTTTGTTAATGGGTCTGGATTTGATACATCATCGCCAGTTGTTACATTTGGATATAAAACCATCCAACATATTGATTTGTTACGATAACAATCCAATATTGCTGGATTTTGGAGCGATTCGCCGTCAAACCGCCAACCCGTCCAAGGCGTCGTCAAAAGTCGTAACCAATGGATTTTCTCCCCCCGAACAATATCAGCCCAATGGACATGTAGGCCCCTGGTCAGATATTTATTCGGTGGGCGCCAGCATGCGCGCCTGTCTGGACGGTAAAACGCCGCAAACATCGACTGACCGGCTTAGGTACGATGAGGTGGAAAAAGCCGAACAGATGCATAGAAAAAAATTTCCGGAATATTTGCTCAGGGCTATTGATTGGGCCATGTCGCCAGCGCCTGCCGATCGCCCTCAATCGGTAGAGGAATTTATGCAAGCATTAAATTTTAATTCTATTCCCTAACCGGACGTTTTTCCAGTTTCCGCTGCAAAGTACGCCGGTGCATGTTTAACGCCCGGGCGGCGGCGGAAATATTACCGTCGTGTTGCATCAAGACTTTTTGCAAATGCTCCCACTCCAAACGTTTTATCGATAGCGGATTGTCGCTAATGGCGACCGAAGCGTCGCCTTCGTTTTTGTGTAAAGCGTTGACAATCTCGTCCGCGTTGGCTGGTTTGGTCAAATAATGCGTGGCCCCGAGTTTAATGGCTTCAACGGCTGTCGCAATGCTTGCAAACCCGGTTAAAATTACGATTTGCGTATTGGCGTCAAGAGAAATGAGTTTTTTCACCATTTCCAGTCCGGATTCAAAGCCGATACGCAAATCAATAACGGCATATTCCGGTTCAGTTTGTTCGGCTAAATGAATTGCGCTGGCGACATCGTTTGCAATAGTTACCTGAAAACTGCGTTTTTCTAAAGCCTGCTTGAGAACCGCGCAAAAAGTTACGTCGTCATCCACAAGCAATAATTGTGGTTTATCCATTGTTATCATAGTCTTCTAAACTCTCCATTGTTAAGAGCGGCAAACTGATTTCGACGCAGGCGCCGCCCGACTCGACATTACTAAAGAATATTGTACCGCCTATCCGCTTAATAGTGGTGTAAGTTAAAAATAGGCCGACTCCCATCCCTTGTTTATTACTTTTCACCGGCTTTTGTCCGGCAAATTCGATAATTTCTTCCGGCAGGCCGTTGCCGAAATCCCTGATTCGCAAGTTTAGCTCGGACTTATTCCAGGCTACGTGTAATTCAATACCTTTATCTGCCGGAGAAGCCTCGGCGGCGTTGTTTAAAATATTGATAATGGAATGCGTAATCGTGCGTTCGGCGATAATTTCCGCATTTATTTCAACATCCGTGGAAATGGATAATTTAAGTTTGGTGGTCGCCTTGTGAGTACGCCACAAATTTAGCACTTCGTCTATATATTCGCCGACCGGCAACACCTTGCCTGATTCCGCGCGCATTTCGCCCGATGAAGCCGACATTACCGATAACGCCTGTTTGCAGCGTTCGATTTGCTGTTGAACGATCATTAATTTTTGGTGAATTTCGGGATAGTGGCGGGCGGGTAAATCTTCAGTCATTTCATGGGTAAGTATAGCGATCGTACCTAACGGCGTACCCATATCATGAGCGGCGCTGGCGGCTAACGTCGCCAACGAAACCACCCGTTCGTCACGCAAAGCGCTTTCTCTTGCATCGGCCAGATTGCGCTCACGGTCGCGTAGAGTTTTGGATAACTCCACGACAAAAAACGCGACTAGGCCGGCGGTAAACACAAAACCGAACCACATGCCTAGTACATGTAGGTTGAAATAACGGCGGTCGTTCAGCAAATGTTTTTGCATGATCATGTCCGGAGTCATATCGGTCATCGATTCGTGCATCATGTGCGGTTCGACAATCGGCAAAGGTATATGATAAGTAATCAGTATCGTATATATGCAAGAGGTGATAATCACCATGTTCCAGGCATAAGCTTGAGGCAGCATGATGGCGGTAATTATCAGCGGCAGCAAAAATACCCAGGCAATAGGATTAGAGGCGCCTCCCGTCAAATATAGCAGATAGGCCAAGGCTAAGACATCCATGCAAAGTTGCGAAAAAATTTCGTGTTCGGTAACTTCTTCAGACGTGCGCAAGCGTAACCAAGTGTACAAATTTAAAATGGAAATAGCGAAAATGGCCATCCATAATTGACTTTCCGGTAAATCAAATCCCAATACGTTGATCGTGAAGAACGTTGTTAAAATAATGACAAATAGCATTAAATTTCTGAGAATATATAGCCATCTCAGATTTTCGCGTATTGAAATTTGAGTTTTTGGAAGTAGATGTGAAAACATGTGTCTATGATGCAACGGAACCGTAAACAGAATATGTTATACCTATCAAATAGAATTTGGTATATCTCTATATATTGCTGTCATGGTTTTTACGTATTAACTATTCAACTTATGGTTCGCTACTCGGCTTTTGCGCCGGAGACTATAGGCATCATTGTCGGCTGCATTCTGCCGCCCAACGCCTATAGGAAGGAATGTCCGGCGCCTTCTACCGGACGCCACGGGGTCAGGTTGAAGGCGATTGAATTTTCGATAGCGCTAATTGAGGTGCGGCTAGTGGGCGGAATTGTATATGGTCAGCATTTCCTTGTATTGATCCAGTGTTAATTTCAGATGGTTGATGGCGGCGGTAGTATCGCCTTTTTCTAATTCGGCGCGTGCGTATTTTAAATTATCCCCGGCTTTTTGACGTAACCGTTCGGTCTGTTCATAGCGAAAATCTTTTTGGGACTGACGAACTTCGCCCAGCAATTCTAAAACGTGATCATTGTCGCCGCCTTTTTCCAATAAGCCTAGCGCCTCCTGGGCTTTGTTAATGGTTGTATCGGCAGCCGCTTTTGTTTTTGCATTTAATGCGCTATTTGCCGATACATAGGTCGGAGATAACAGAGATAACGCGGCTAATAAAGTAAACGTTTTAAAAGTTTTCATTTTTTAAGGTTCCTAAAGTGGGGTAAGCGTAAAAAGTATATATTTTAGTTTAGGTAATTAACATTGAATAACCGATTAGGCGGCTTAATTTTTAAAAAATCTAATTAAAATTAAAACATGAGGCCATTCGATTTTATTGTGAAAAGCTGAGTTCCTATAAATATTGCCGGAGCAATATTTAAAAACAAAACATGTCTAATAAATTCAGCATAATATTTGCTAAATAAGGTTATTCCATAATTAAAGTATGTCAACAAAACCAAGCAATCGAAGATAAATTAATCAATGCCGCCGCTAAGTTTAACAGGGAAAAATTAATTTTCTATTACACTTGGAAAATAAATCCGGAAAAATCTATTAAATTTCAAGTGGCTATTTTCAAAGATTTTTATCAACCGGCATCTGATTTTACTAGTGGATAACCATTATTAAGTTGGGTTTATTGTAAGAAAATAGTCTGTTGGAGGGCTTAATTTTTTTAAAAAAAGGATTACCGGTGAAAAATTAAGCAACCTACTATATACTTAACTCAACACCAGCAACCAACTATCTCCATATTTGAGACCTATATTTTAAACATTTTGTTCCTGAAACCAAGAAAAATACTTGGTTATTTTTTGACGCCGTATCACAAAAATTAATGGCCGGATACAATTCTTGATTATGTTGAACTGGAATGAATATTTGCAGTTATTGGCCGGCTTGGTGTCCGTGGTTAACCCGATAGGCGCCATACCGATATTTATCGGCATGACCGTTAATCGGAGTCCGCGGGAAAGCCGGCGAATTGCCTGGGTGTGCGCTTTTTCGGTCGCCATGGTTTTATTTGTGGCGCTGATAGCGGGCGAGCCTATTTTACATTTTTTGGGTATCAGTCTTGCCGCCTTTAGGGTTGCGGGCGGTCTTTTGGTTTTGTTTATGGGTATGTCCATGCTGCATGTCAGTGATGACAGATCCCGGCACACGCCGGAGGAACAAGCGGAATCTTTCGAGAAAGACTCCATTGCCGTCGTACCTTTGGCTATTCCTTTATTGAGTGGGCCGGGAGCAATCAGCACCATTATTGTCTACGCTCATAGCCAACAAGCTTTAATGCATTATTTGCTGGTTTCCTTGGTTATTTTATCCGTTGCCGGTATTGTGTTGACCGCTTTGCTAGCCGCGCGGCCGATTGCCGAGGCATTGGGGCATACCGGCATGAATGTGGTAACCAGGGTGATGGGGTTGTTGCTGACTTCTATTGCCATAGAATTTATCGCTAAGGGAATAAAAGCTTTGTTCCCGGTGTTAGCCGGGTAAAACATGTTGGGTTTGAAGCTGGATCCGTTCGGACAACACAAACCGGATAAGCCCTGCTCTAACAAGATCGACTTTAGAGCAGGGTTTGGTCAAAAATCAGCGGGGAGGAATAGCCCCGGATTGGTTTTAGATTAAATGCCTAAATGTTTCGTATAGGTTATTCGCCATAAACTTGGACTGTGTATGTTCCAACTATCCCCAAAAAGTTGGTTGAATGCCAATCAACATGGTCGACTTTGGTAACGCCGCCATTCTTTTTAGCTGAATCGATACTACAGTCGCCGACTGAAAATAAAGCAAAATAACTTTTACAAGTGGATTGTCCGACTTTGGTGGCCGCGCCATGATTGGATGTTGCGGTAACAGGTAAGGAAACATTTGTCCATAGACCTCCTACCGGATAAGGAGTAGCGCAAGCTGTTAAACCTAAAGCCAAACATGAAATTATAGAAATTTTAAAAGGAATTTTCATCTTATACCTCACTAATTTTTTGTTTTTAGAAAGTTCGAAATTAAAGTATGAAGCTAGCTGTTAAAATAATCAATAATTATTTTTTTATCTACCTAACATTTTTTCCTGCTTTTTTCCAATCTTAAAGTTGAATACTACCTGAGTTGTGGAGTTTGGCAATGACGAACAGATTACGCGCGGGCTTCAAGGCGACTGATTCGCCATGTATAACGGCAGGCAAACAGCATAAGGGGTAAGGCGAAGAGCACAACCGGCAATAAAACGGACAGACTATTCATGCCGGCGCCGGCGTCCCAGATAGTTAACGAAGTATTGAGAGAACGGTTTGACGGTAATAAAAATGGGAACATCGATGCGGCAAGCGTCAATACGGTAGCCGTCACGGTAGTAGTACAGGCAAGCATCGCAAAATAAAATTTTCGGCCTTTTGTCAAGTACATTGCGGCGGCGGCGGCGCTAAACGCCATGCCAGGTAATATCCACAACGCCGGGATGTGCTCATAGTTATCCAGCCATAAACCATCGGCGCGTTTTACAAATTTATTTAAAGGGTTGGCGGCGGCGTTGGAAATAATTTCCGAGTTGATATGGTAACCTTCTAAATGCATTAACCATAATCCGGTTAATGTAAATAATATAAGAAACAGTGCGCCTCCTCTAATTACCCAATCTGAATAACATCCGCTAATAGTGTTTCCCGATATTAGTTGCAAAAAGCCGGCGGCGTACATGATAAATAATGACAGACTAACTGAAGCCGTTAATAATGCAAATGGATTAAGTAAATCCCGAATATCGCCTAGAAAAAAAATCCGCATATCGCTATCTAAATGAAAAGGGATGCCTTTAAGCAGATTACCGGCTAAAATTCCTAAAAATGCGGTTAGTAAAACACTGCTGAAGCCAAGCGCTTTATCCCAATTTTGGAGCCACCGCGGCGTCTCGCCGGCGTTCCCGTATAATAAACCCAGTGGGCGGCACATCCAGGCAGGCAATATTATAATCAGTAACCACTGCAATCCGGAAAAAATTACCGCGAAGACAATCGGCCAAGCGGCAAACAATAAGGCCAATGTTACCGGCAGCCATGCTAATCCGCTTAACGCTGCCGGAGCGATCGATCTATTGATAATCCGCCGATTTTCGATGGTAATGCCGGCTAGACTCTGCACCATGCCGATACCTAGGCTCAAGCCCTCGCATAGGGCAAATCCAAGTACGCAAACTACCATACACGCCCAGAAAATCAAACGTAGCGTATCGTAATCCCAATTCATGGCTGCAAACCTGAAGTTATGGTTGTGTTGGGCAAGGTAATTACGCGGCGGATTAAAATTATGCCGATAAACAGCAATAGGGCGTAAACGGCGCAATTGACCGCTAAGGTTATAATCAAATTAATCGGTGTTAACGAAGATACGCTTAAAAAAACAGGTATCAATCCGGCAACAGCCCAAGGTTGCATACCGCCGATGGCGATATACCAACCACCAATGCAGGCGAACCAGGGCAAGGGAGATAAATAAATACTCAGTTTACACAGCCAGGGCGGTTGCGCGGATTTATCCCGGCTAATTAGGATTGCGGCCGCAAATAGCAGCAGCATGATAATTCCCACGGCTATCATGCCCCGGTTCATCAGGAACAATAAGCCGGGATAAGCCGGCAGGCAAAATTGCTCTGCTAGTTCCTTCTGTTCGGCGCTCGCTTCATCTACATGCTCGGTCCATAGTTTCAATAGAAAAGCATAGCCTAAATCAGGGCTATATCGATTAAATTCCGCAAGCAATTGCGTATCTTTATTTTCATCGCGTAAATCCTGCAAAGCCGAAAAAGCTTTTATGCCGTTATTTATCTTGGTTTCCAGCTTCGGTAATAGTACGGCTAATTCGGAGCCGGTGAGAGCGGCGAGTTTAATGTTTTGCGTCGGAGTATCCAGATGTGGGGTTGCGTCTCCAATACAAACCAGCAGCATTGACATCAGTCCCATTACAGCAGCCGATCGGAAGCTATAAAGAGCAAAAACGTCTGAATCGCGGCTTAACGAATGTTGCGGCTCAAGAAACTGCGACTGGCGGTCCCTATCTGTTTTTGATCTACCGGAATGACTGTTGCCTTTAACAGTGTTATCTTTCAATATCCAGGCGCTAATGGCCATTACGGTAGCGGCGGCGGTTGCATAACAAACGCTGACGGTATGCAAGATTTTTGCATGCGCGGCTGGGTTTTGCAGAAGTTG
>JBEKBU010000378.1:0-2789 GCA_050015235.1 Methylomonas sp.
ACCTCCGCCAGGCGCTCCGGCGCCAAAAGCCAAGGTGGTCAGCTATCGGTAAGCTTTTGAACGTTCAGTCGCTCGGAGAATAGTTACCATTTGGAGTGGTCATTTTAAACAATAACCGGTTACAACCGCAACCAATTCCATCAGTTTCCAGCAGCAAATTCAAGATCGCGCTTCACCCATGAATAACTCAGCCACTTTATCGTTATGCGCATCAATGCTATCCGGCGCTTCAAACACACCCTTCGCCACGCCTATCCATTTCCCGGTTGGTACGGTATCCATAGGCACAAGTTTGGCGACCGGGCGGCCATTCCGGGCAATCACAATTTCACACTCCTTTCCCTGTTCAATTGCAGCTACCAAACGGGATAGAGAGGTCTTTGCCTGCAACATGTTTACGGTTTGCATTAAATTCTCCATATCGTAAGAGTTAGTCTGGCTAACGATAAAAGTAAAATCAGTATGAATTTTTATCGCTAAAATTTAGTTTGATTGTAACTATTCAGCGTAGGATGGGTAGAGCGAAAGCGAAACCCATCTTTGAAGGCTTATTGATGGGTTTCGCTTTCGCTCTACCCATCCTACTCCTACAGCCATTGATTCATCTACTTTTTAAAATCAGGCTGAATACTTACATTTGACAAAACTTTTACAAACCTGCCGGTAAAAGCAATTATACCCGCCGACCCTTTTGCCGTTGATTTTTTATAAGGAATACCATATAAATATCCTATAGGGCTATCACTAGACACAAGCCTATCTTGTTAGTATCGAAAAGGTTCATGTGCGCCGTTCTTAGTTTCCCCCGCACAGGGAAGGCATGATTATTTGGCCTTTTAATTTTATAGAGAGATGAAAAAAATGGGAACAGCACCGGAATTCATCGAAAGTACTGCCGGACAGATTTCGGCGGAACTGGCTCGTCGCGGTATTGCGCCCGAACAGCGCATTATGATAACCATTGAGCCAGACGATTGGCTTTTAGAAGCCAGAAAATTCGCCCGCAGCCAAGTACTTGCCGAAGGCTGGACAGACGCCGATATTGACCGCCTGATTGACGGCGAGCGTACGGCTGTACAGCCACACTTTCCATAATAGTTATATTTAGATAACACTCAGTCGAAGGTCATCCACATGACTAATTATCTAAGCGATGTTGGAAAGGCTGCTGCCTCCGGGTTGACGTGGCAGAATATTGGGTTAGTTATTACAAAATTACATTAATAATATGTTAGATCTTCAGAAAAGACTTTAGACCACCTAGAGACTTGACAAATATTTCCTACCTGCCTAAAAATGGAATATCTGAAACACTTACCGTTGCTTCAATCTCCAACTTATCCAGCATCATTTGAACAGACTTCTGCCGCTTCCACTTATCAGGATGTGGGCCGACAATAATACGTTTAATAGGCAGCTTTCGATCATTTTCAGGGATGTTATCAAAAAGAGAAATGTAAGGAACAAGAACCCCTGCAAATTGACGGAACAATACCGTTTTAATTGATAATGGATATATTTCAAGCATTCCCGCCGCTTCGATTATATTATTTGGAAATAGGACGATTACTATTCTTACTTCGCACTCCTCTTTAAATCCTTGATGCTTATGTCGAATCGCCAACATTATGGTTGGCTCAGCCAATTCAGCCGCTATTTTTTCAAAATTGCCTTCTTCTACATCAACTACGATTTTAGAGACAATTTCAATTATCTTCCTCTCCCATTTAATCGTTTCTGGATGCCTGATTGTATTATTTTTCAATTCATCATCGTGATAGTCGACATCACTTAAGTCCCAGAAGGGATAAGTAAATTGTTCCTGTTCCTTATCCAGAAGATTGCTCAAGCCTTTTGTATCAAAAACGATAGCATAGCCACCATCATGACCATACCCTCGCCATTGACTTAGAAGACCATCATTTGAAACCGATTCTGACGAAAAGCAAAATGAAGTTACGTAGACATTAAGTTCTAGGGTAACTTCTTTAATTTTGTCATATAACGTTTGATAAAATTTTGATTTTATTTTATCTTCATCACCAGCAACCTCGATCATGTGCTGGTAACGAGGTGAATTAGCAATTTTATTAATTCCTTCGTCTATCCCTTTGCGAAGAATAGAAGGGAATTTACGAATGAAAAAACCTCGAAGTTCCTCATCATCATTTAGGTAGCGAAAATCTGTTGCCCAAAGCTGTTGGCTTCTAAGGATACCATCAAGTCCTGTGGCTGTCGTGTAATGCCATAACATTGGGTACTTTTCAAAAATTGGAACTTGCATCAGAATCTCTTTTTTTACTTTTCAGGCTCACTTGGCACTGAACTCATCAAGTAACATTCTATATTCATGGCAAAGCTTGTCCATGTTCTTCCATTTTTCAGCAATAGCGTCTCGATGTGCATTTGAGATTGCATCGAATTGTTCTTTTGCTTGAACCAATGTGTGTCCATTCGTCCGTAAAGAAGCAATAAGAGCATTATAACTTTGTAATATTCTCCCCCATGCAGTCCACTCCAAGTCCACATTATTACGCGCCTCGGCCCATGCATCCAGCGCCTTATCTAATTGTTCCTTGGTAACGGTCATTTTGTAATCCTCATTATTTATTGGCTTCGTTTCGCAAGCATGACGCATGATAGCAAAATATTTTCACTATCTGTGTCACTACTTTTTCACTAACTTGGCACACTTTTCATTTATTGTGGTATCCGACAATACCCTCACACATCTAAATTCGCCACATCCAAAGCATTCTTAACAATAAAATCCCGGCGCGGCTCAACCA